>JARFQI010000016.1 GCA_029287855.1 Arenicellales bacterium
CTGAGCTCAGACAGTCCTCGCTCTTATCCGCTCTAAGCTTCCAGTGCTCGACAACACAAAAGGGAAGGTAAGATCAAAAAACAGGACAAAACCGATTCGGTGGCGCCTGTAAAGGAAGTACAAACATCCTAAGCAGAAAACTGTCATACCGGCGCATGCCGGTATCCACAGTCTTTACAGAATGGATTCCGGCTAGAACCATGCCGGAATGACGTAAGTGAGAGTGTTTTGACTTAAGCCTTTGACCCTTAGTCTTTTGTCCTTCGTCCTTGATCTTCAATCTCCCGTTCAGGCGCGCCGAGAAGCACAGGATGGGTCGGGGATTTCGGGATGCGTCTGTCTGAGCGCAGCGAGTTCAGCATCCCGCCGGCTCATTCGAGCATCGCAGGGTACCCGCAGGGCGGGCATGTCGGGTATCCTTTCTTTTGGTACCTTTTCTTTGGATAAGCAAAGAAAAGCTACTCGCCCAAAAAGGGCGAAAAACACGGCAGTGCGCCAGCACAAAATAGAACCCTGATGCGCCACCACCCATTTCCATATATAATCAGCCTCTTATTCTTGAAAAACGTAAAAATGCTGCCATATTACCCACAATATTCCCGGCGGCAGACAGTGCCGAGCAAAATAGGACAAACAGATGCCAATCTATGAATACGAATGTGAAGAATGCGGTCATCAGTTAGAGGCTATTCAGAAGTTCTCAGATGATCCGTTGACTGAATGCCCAAAGTGTAGAAAAGCAGGGTTGAAAAAAATGCTTTCTGCTTCTGCATTTCATCTGAAAGGCAGTGGCTGGTATGAGACTGATTTCAAGAATTCCGGTAGTAAATCGGATAAAAAAGCACCCTCGTGCAGCACATGCCCGAGTGGAGATTCGTCAAAATAAACGCTTCTGAATAATTTTTCAAATACAGTAAACCGCTGGTTCCTGAATGAGAGTTCTAAATGGATCAGCGGTTTTGTTATTCCATCAGCAGGCAAACAGTTTAATCAGATAACCACGAAGGCAATAATAAAATGATGCGTACTCACAACTGTGGCGAAGTCACAGAAAAACACATTGACGGCACTGTCGAGTTATGCGGCTGGGTCAATCGCCGCCGTGATCATGGCGGTGTTATTTTTATCGATCTTCGTGACCGTACCGGTATTGTTCAGGTAGTTTTTGACCCGGATGAAGAGGCAGCCTTCGAGCTGGCTGAGCATGTCAGAAATGAATATGTGCTGCGACTAAAGGGCAGGGTGCGCCACCGTCCGGAAGGTACTGTCAATCTGAACATCCCGACTGGTAAGATCGAAGTCTATACCACTGAACTGGAATTGCTTAATAGCTCCGAGCCACTGCCTTTTCAGCTTGATGATGACGACACCACTGAATCTGTCCGCTTGCGCCATCGCTTTCTTGACCTTCGCCGTGAGCATATGCAGAAAAACCTGCGTTTGCGTCACGCGATAATCCGGTCCTTGCGTAACTACCTTGAAAACAGGGACTTTACCGAAATAGAAACACCGATACTGACCCGCTCAACACCTGAAGGCGCAAGGGATTACCTGGTTCCAAGCCGAACTTACCCCGGCGAGTTCTTTGCCCTTCCGCAATCTCCCCAGTTGTTCAAACAATTGTTGATGGTCTCCGGCTATGAACGCTATTACCAGGTTGCCCGCTGTTTCAGAGATGAAGACCTGAGAGCTGATCGACAGCCTGAATTTACCCAGCTGGATATCGAGATGTCATTCATCGATCAGTCCGACATCATGAGCATCATGGAAGATATGATTCGCAATTTATTTTCCGAGGTGCAGGATGTTGAACTGCCCAACCCATTCCCGCAGATGAGCTGGCATGAAGCAATGGAACGCTTCGGCAGTGACCGGCCAGACTTGCGCATTCCGCTGGAACTGGTAGACCTTGGTGATGTTATGCAGGATGTTGAATTTAAAGTCTTCTCCAATCCCGCCAAGGCCAGCAATGGCCGTGTTGCAGTAATGAAGGTGCCAGGAGGCAACAGCCTGTCGCGGGCAAAAATTGATGCTTATACCGAGTATGTCGGTCTCTATGGTGCTCGTGGACTGGCCTATGTAAAAGTTAACCAAGCAGATAAAGGACGAGAAGGTCTGCAGTCACCAATACTCAAGTTCCTGCCGGATGATGTTATTACGGCAATTCTTCAGCGCACGGCTGCAGAAGACGGCGATCTGTTGTTCTTCGGTGCCGATTCGGCCAAGGTGGTCAATGATTCCCTCGGCGCATTGCGAGAGAAGATTGGTCATGATCTGAACATGCTTGACAGTGAATGGAAGCCGCTATGGGTAATAGACTTTCCGATGTTTGAATACGATACCAAAGCGGCACGCAATGTTTCACTGCATCATCCATTTACCTCACCTGCAGTTACCGAAGGTGAAATTGATCCGGCCACCGCATTGTCTCGCTCCTATGACATGGTGATGAATGGTTCTGAAATCGGTGGTGGCTCTATTCGTATCCATCAGAAAGATGTCCAGGAAAAGGTTTTCGAAGCGTTGGGTATCAGTGATGAAGAAGCCAATGACAAGTTTGGCTTTCTGCTGGATGCGCTGAAGTATGGCGCACCACCGCATGGCGGTATTGCTTTTGGCATTGATCGCATCGCTGCCATGATGGCTGGCGTGAATTCCATTCGTGATGTCATTGCCTTTCCAAAAACCCAGAAAGCAGCGTGCCTGATGACATCATCACCCAATGCAGTGGATAATGATCAGTTGCGCGAACTTAATCTCAAGCTACGTAAGCCGTTGGTAAAAGAAGATACTGAAAAGCAGGAGTCTTCTTTCGAATAGACGGATATCTAGTTAACGGGCTGGAAGGAACAGCAGATGAAACTAAAACAGACCGGGGTTGGTCATCTTGTGTCTAGCGGGCGCGGACTTTTATCCTTTCTAAACAGGATTCCTGGTTTTTGCCCTTCACGCCTGCTGTTCCTGCTGGTGGTGGTTGCTATCTTCGCGATACAACTGGCACAGGCTGACGATAAGCCAGCAAACAACAGTGCATCCAGGTCACAAAGTGAAACACGCATAATTACTTCTGATAATTCATCAACAGAATCTGTGCTTTATTACACGCTGCGTAACCATACCGGTGAGCAGACCGTAGATGCCTACTACGGTGACCTGCGCGACCGTCCACATAGTGGGCTATGCGAGGTCAATATCCGCCCGACAGGCTATAAAGAGATCACCTCTCGCCTGCCATTTTATGTGTCTGATACCAACAAAGAAGTGATGATGCTAAAAGAGTTTCCAGAAGAAAAACTCTGGCAGGCATTTGAACAGGCGGCGAATGACTCTGACGAGAACAAGGTCGTTTTGTTTGTACATGGATACAATATTAATTTTATAAAAGGTTGTAATCGTGCTGCGATTTTTCAGCAAACACTGAATGAACACAGCCGTATGCTGCTGTTTAGCTGGCCATCAGATGGCACCCTTGTCAGCTATACCCGGGATGAAGCAGACATTGAATGGAGCCAGCATTACCTTGAGGCTGTTATCGAGAAATTATCACGTATATATGGACCGCAACGACTGAACATAGTAGCGCATAGCCTGGGTGCGAGAGGCGTGTTCAGAGCGATGCAGTTGATATCGCGCAAAGACAATAAAAAACATGTCAATGAACTGGTTTTTATGGCACCGGATATTGATGCCGAAGTATTCCGCCTTGCTTTTCCTGATCTGAAAAAAATCGCAAATCGTATTACCCTTTATTCATCAGAAAATGATCAACCCCTGCGTTTATCTAATGAAGTTCATGGCAACCCACGCCTTGGTGAAGCCGGTGAAAACCTGGTTGTAATAGAAGGTATGGATACAATTGATGTCAGCATTTCGGGAGGCCGCGAAGTGACCGGGCATCTGTATCACCT
>JARFQI010000169.1 GCA_029287855.1 Arenicellales bacterium
CTGTAATTGAGCGGACTGCGATAATGACTGTTGATAATGAAGTAGCGGAGTATTTCCGGGTGGTAGGTGTCCAGTACATCACGGATAGTGAAGAAATTGCCAAGCGACTTTGACATTTTTTCATCATCAATACGGACAAAGCCATTGTGCATCCAGAGATTTACAAAAGCATGGCCTGTAGCACATTCGGACTGCGCGATCTCATTTTCGTGATGTGGAAAACGAAGGTCCTGGCCACCACCATGAATATCAAAATTTTCGCCAAGAGCACTCATTGACATCGCCGAGCACTCAATATGCCAGCCTGGACGACCATCACCCCATTCAGACTGCCAGCTGGGCTCACCGGACTTGGCCTGTTTCCATAACACGAAATCAAGAGGATCATCCTTGCTCTCTTCTGCCTCAACACGCGCACCTGCCTGTAGATCATCCAGCGATGATCCGGATAACTTTCCATACTGTTCGAATTTACGAACCCGAAAACAGATATCACCCGTTTTCGTCCTGTAGGCATAACCGTTTTCAACCAGCTTCTCAATCAGCCCGAGTATTTCATCCATATGTTCAGTTGCACGAGGTTCAAGATCAGGGGGTAATACACCGAGGCGCTCTATATCCTCGTGCATGGCATCAATGAATCGCCCGGTCAGTTCCTGGATGCTTTCATTATTCTCGATCGCCCTGGCAATAATTTTGTCATCAATATCGGTAATATTACGCACATAGGTGACCTCGTAGCCCCTGCTGCGGAGATAGCGCGTCACCAGGTCGAAGACAACCATTACCCTGGCATGACCGATATGACAGAAGTCATAGACCGTCATACCACAGACGTAAATACCCGCCTTACCGGGAACTATCGGTGTAAAAGGCTCTTTCCTGCGAGTCAGACTATTATAGATTTCAAGCATAATGCGGTGATCTGGCGATTCTGAAATGATTGTTAGAGGGATATGAGGATTTGGATTTTACCGGAAAAGACCGGTCATAGACACAGTAGAGGTGATTCCATCAGTAACAAATTAATAACAATAATTGAGGGCAGATTTAGCGATATGGCTGCATGAATCTTATTTCACTGTCATGATATACTTTTTCGTTTATTTAACAGGTTGAAGAAAACAATGATTAAAATGGAAACAAATCACGGCACCATCACTATTGAGCTGGATGCCGATAAAGCCCCTCTTACCACTGAAAATTTCAAGAAATATGTCGCTGATAACTTCTTCGACAATACTATTTTTCATCGCGTAATCCCTAACTTTATGATCCAGGGCGGTGGCTTCAATCCTGGCATGAGCCAGAAACAGACGCTGGCGGCGATTGAAAATGAGGCCGATAATGGGCTTGGAAATGATCGCGGCACTATCGCCATGGCACGCACCAATGACCCTCATTCTGCGACTGCCCAGTTCTTCATCAACCTGAAAGACAATGCCTTTCTTAATCACAGCGGGAAAAACCCGCAGGGCTGGGGATACTGCGTTTTTGGCAAGGTTAGCGAAGGCATGGATGTCGTTGACAAGATTGCAGGCGTTGCTACCGGTAACAAAGGTGGCCATGCAGATGTCCCTGTTGAGGACGTCATTATTTTAAAAGTCGAAGAAACTGAAGACTGACATCTTAACACGTAAGCTTTAAGCGATGACGACCAGTCTGTTCATTTCAGATCTTCATCTTGATCCGGGTCGACCTCAGGGTATTCAGCTATTTGATGACTTTATCTGTCAGAAGGCACAAGCTGCCGATCAGTTGTTTATCCTTGGTGACCTTTTTGAGTACTGGCTGGGTGATGACGCCAGCAGACACTGCGGATATCAATCGATAGCAGAAAGCCTGGCGACACTTTCGAGCCACAATACCGAAGTTTATCTCATGCATGGAAACCGGGATTTCCTGCTCGGCGAAGGTTTCACCTCCCATTTTGCAGGACAGCTGTTGCCTGATCCTTCAAAGATCACTCTCGGTGAGAATAATGTCTTGCTGATGCATGGAGATAGCCTCTGTACAGACGATGTTGCTCACCAGCAGTTTCGCGAACAGTCACGAAACCCGGAATGGCAGAAGGCCATCCTTGCAAAAAGCATACTAGAGCGAGAGGAGCTGGCCCGTCAGTTACGTATTCAAAGTATGCAGGGCAATGCAGAAAAGGCCGAGGCCATCATGGACGTTAATCCATCAGCTGTTAAGTCTATGATGGAAGAGCAGCAGGTGAGATTATTAATACATGGCCACACCCATCGCACAGCCATCCATAACTTTCAGCTGAATGGCATTGCAGTGCACCGAATTGTTTTGGGCGACTGGTATAAAAAGGGCAACTACCTGATCCATGACGAGAATGGATTCAGGCTGATGAGCTTCCCCGATGACGCTGTATTATCGACGTTAAGCAATTCAGCAATCGAGGCAGAGCGGCTTAGTGCGGAAGCACACCCGGCATAAATTTCTGGTAGCCAAGCGGCAGTTCAAACATACTGGCATCTACTATCACATCATCTTTGACTGTTACCAGCTGGCGGCTGCGTCCTGAAAAATCCTTCTGTCGTATCGGGAACCCCATATTAAGATGACGATCCGCTGCAAATATATTATTCGCAATATCACAATCTGAAGATACTGAATCAGGCATAGCTTGCATAGATTTTGCATGCTGGCCGGCAAGAGTTTTCGAAAATAAAGCCAGTGCTTTAACTGCATCCGGATAAAACCCCTTAACGGCATAAATCTCAGTACATCTTGTGCCATTGGTAAACAGGTAATATCTTGAAACCTTGTTACCGCCAACATCGGGCACGCCACCGGCATCAAGCTCCTCAACATCATGCCTGAGTTTTTTAGGTGGAGCGATAATCACAGGCTGAGCAGGGATGACCAGGGTTCGCTGCTCCTCATGACTGACGCTGTATAGCGTGCCGTCTTTCCTGTCGAGTAAAGCAAAATCCCCATGGTCCTGGCCATCATCCAGACGCAGGTAGTCCCCGGTTAACAGCATGCGTGTCATGTAGGCAGGTTCCTGCTGCGAGTCCTGATCTTCAAACATCAGCAGAGTGACTTCCGTCTCAGCAGCCAAGACTGATGTAGCCGGTATGACTAAAACAGCGCAAAAGAGTATCCTTACGAATCTGAACATAATAGCTAGTACCTTCAATAACCAGAATGATGAGTTTATCGCCCAATTCAAAACTACCGGGCGAGATAATTCCAGGGATATAATCCTTTTTATTTACTTTATCATCAACCACTAAATGATATTCAGCTACAGATACCTGACAGGCCGCAATAAATGGAACAGAAAATCGAATTCAAGCCAGACTTGATAAAACGCTATGACAAGGCCGGTCCACGCTACACTTCGTACCCGACAGCCAATCTCTTTCATGATGAATTCACCTCTGATGATTACCTTGCCGCGGTAAAGCGCAGTAACAATGAATTAGAGCCGAAGCCGCTCTCGCTGTATTTCCATATTCCATTTTGCGATACCGTCTGCTTTTACTGCGCCTGTAATAAAATCGTCACCAAGATGCGCGACAGAGCCACACCCTACCTGGAACACCTTTATCGGGAAATAGAAATGCAGGGTGAACTGTACGCGCGCTCGAGGCCAGTGGACCAGCTGCACTGGGGCGGCGGCACACCGACTTTCCTGAATCAGGACCAGATGCGCTCATTGATGGAAAAAACCGGCCAGCATTTCACATTAATGGATAATGACCAGGGCGAGTATTCGATAGAAATTGACCCGCGGGAAATTGACCCTGAGGGGGTACATTTCCTGCGCGAAATAGGCTTTAACCGCATGAGCCTGGGAATTCAGGACTTTGATCCGAAAGTGCAAAAGGCCGTCAATCGTATTCAGAGTGAGGAAATCACCTTTGCTGCCATCGATGCAGCCCGCGAAGCAAAATTCAAGTCGGTCAGTGTAGACCTGATTTATGGCCTGCCCTTTCAATCCGTCGACAGTTTTCTTGTAACACTGGAAAAAACCATGCAGGCCAGGCCTGACCGGTTCTCAGTATTCAACTATGCTCACCTGCCGACGCTATTTATGCCTCAGCGCCGCATCAATGAGGAAGACCTGCCGTCCGCTGCTGAGAAGCTGGAAATCCTTCAGTCGGTCATCCACTATCTAACAGAACAGGGCTATGTCTACGTCGGTATGGACCATTTCGCACGGCCGGATGATGAGCTGGTTATCGCCCAGGACAAGGGACTTCTGTACAGAAACTTCCAGGGTTACTCAACCCATGCTGATTGCGACATGGTAGCCATGGGAGTTACTGCCATCTCCCAGGTCAATGACATCTATAGCCAGAACGTCCGTGATGAAGAGTCCTATTACAAGATGATAGACGACGGCAAATTACCGCTGATGCGCGGTCTCAGGCTGACTGCCGATGATATGCTCCGACGTGAACTGATTACTCAGCTAATCTGCAACTTCAAGCTCGATATCAATCAATTTATGACGACACAGGGAATAGACTTCGGACAGTATTTCGAAGATGAAATAGAACAGCTGAAGATCATGCAGGACGACGGCCTGCTAAAGATCGACCGGGACGCAATTACAATACTGCCGCCAGGCAGGCTACTGATTCGTAACATCTGCATGACCTTCGACGCACATCTTAAAGACAACCAGAAGAACCGGTTTTCCAAGGTTATTTAGAAGAAGGACTAAAGAGGAAAGGGGAAAGAGGAAAGGGAAAAGGGGAAAGAGGAAAGAGGAAAGAGGAACGCGGAAAGCGGAAAGAGGAAAGGGGAAAGGGGAAAGGGGAAAGGACTTGGGACTTGGGACTTGGAACTTGGAACTTGGAACTGAAATCTGAAAACAAACAAATATGTTATATGTTTTCCTAAAACCTTCCTAAGCCCGGAAATTCAGGGATTCTTCCAACCGCTGTGTCAGGCGGACGATCTGTCCCCAGTCATAGGTCACGATATCCTGGGCATGCGCGAGATTGTTGCGTAGTGATTCCATTTCACGTACAACCTTTTTTGCAGAACGCCTGGATTCCATCCCCGACAGGGCCAGCGTTTCTTCCTTACTGATGATAATCTTTCCTTTGTCAGATAACTGGATGCAGTCGAGTAAACTGCAATGCTGACCGCGGCGGTTGCGTTCTTCCTGCAGGGCCTTGGCCCGATCTAGCCTTTCCTGGGTAAGCGCTGATTGCCAGGAATCATCAGGAAAATATTGTGTAATCACTTTCATCACATCCATCTCGACAAATGTAATGATGCCAAACAGCCACATCCGGGCGACCGGTTTATTAATGTCCTGGCGGCTGAAGACGCCGGCAATTTCTCCCAGCACTGAAATAAACCCGTACTGCTGCAGTGTCAGCACATGAATAACATCTGAGAAAGGACTTTCTCCGGATATCACCTGCCCTTCCCTGAATAGCCGCATATTTTCCCTGCAGGACTTGCCGATAAGGTCTTCATGGCGGGCATAGCCGACGATTGCCCCCTGTTCTCTCAGACAGACGATATCAAGCTGGTGAAGTTCCATCATCGCCTGCACTTCTTTACAGGGACGTGAGGCATCAAAAGAACGAACTGGCTCAGCAAGATGTTGTGCGGTAAAGGCTTCTGAAAATAGCCTGAACAAATGATGGTTTCCATTCTGTTCAGCCGCAGGGCTTGTGATATTAATGTCTGTAGGAGTCTCAGATTTCTGCTGGCTTTTTAGTTTTTGCGTACATTTATGGTGCGTCTTCCATGCCCGTTTATAGAGGGCGGTATCACCTTCATCAAGCACTTCAAGTAATGCGTTCATTTCCTGCAGATAAAGCTCTGCAAATTTTGCATCGTTCCTGGTAATATCGTTGGCATTATCAATCAGGTCTGCCAGTTTAATTGTTTTCGCACGCTGGCTGGCTACGGCAATATGCTGCCTGTCAATAAGCTTTCTTACCTGCCGATTGCCATCGCCGGGCTTACTGATATCAGTGAGGTTTTCTACAAGCTCAGCAACATCCTTGCCAAATTCTTGTTCTACGTCGTAAAGCGTTGCAGGAGTGTCTTCGACAACGTCATGCAGCCAGGCTGCAGCAATCATCTCCTGATCATCTGTAACAGTGGAGACAATGTTTGCTACTGAAGACAGGTGAACGGTATAAGGCTGATTATTGTATTTACGCTGATGATTAATCCGCTTGTGAGCGGTGGTAGCGAATTGCTTTGCCTTTTCTACCAGGTCCATAAATAGCTGGGATTGGTTATTTAATTTTATCCAGACCACGCTGAAGATCTTTCTTAAGATCATCAACATCTTCCAGACCTACCGAAAGCCTGAGCAGGTTTTCAGTGACACCCATTAGTTCCCGCTCTTCTATAGTCAGTCGCCCGTGTGTCGTTGTTGCAGGGTGGCAGATGGTCGATTTTGTATCACCGAGGTTAGCAGTAATTGAAAACAGCTCGGTATTATCTATCACTGCCCAGGCCTCGTTTCTCCCGCCTTTAACCTGAAAAGCAATAATACCGGCCGCCTCGCATTGCTGACGTTTCGCCAGCTCATGCTGAGGATGGGAAGGTAAATCAGGGTAAAAAACACGCTCAACAGCTGGCTGCTGCTCCAACCAGCTTGCCAGCTCGAGGGCAAACCGGCTATGCGCCTGCATCCTCACTGACAAAGTCTCGAGGCCTTTTAACTGCACCCAGGCATTGAACGGGCTTAACGATGGCCCGGCACTGCGAAGAAAACTAAAGACATCTTCACCAACATTTTTCTTATCACCAACGATAGCGCCACCCATCGTCCGTCCCTGGCCATCAATATATTTGGTTGATGAGTGGACGACGATATCAGCACCGAGGTTCAGCGGCTGCTGCAGTACAGGGGTGCAGAAAGTGTTATCAACAACCAGCAATGCACAGTTATCGTGTGCAATTTTTGCGATAGCAGCAATATCTGAGATGCTGCATAAGGGATTTGATGGTGTTTCAAGAAACAGCATTTTTGTTCTTGCATTAATCGCATCTTCCCATTGTGCCAGATCGGTCGAATCCACATAGGTAAAATCGAGACCGAACTTCGTCAGTATTTTGTTGAAAAGCACAATGGTGGAGCCAAACAGGTCACGTCCTGCAACAACGTTATCGCCGGCTTTTAACAGTCCCATGCAGGTTGCCAGGATTGCACTCATGCCGGTAGCCGTAGCAACGCAGCAGTCTGCACCTTCCATAGCGGCAAGGCGCTTCTCAAAGGTGGTTACTGTCGGGTTGGTGAAGCGAGAATAAATATTTCCGGCTTCCTCTCCTGAGAAGCGTGCCGCCGCTTCTGCGGCATCCTTGAAAACGAAGCTCGAGGTGAGAAAAATTGGTTCTGCGTGCTCCCCTTCCTGTGAGCGTATTTGTCCGGCACGCACCGCGCGGGTCGCTAGCTTGTAACCTGGCAGCTTTACATCATCGCTATCAGTCATTCTTGATCAGTAAAACTTAGCTCTGTCTGGTTGACATTATTCACTTTAGTACGTGCACTGTCGTTGCGCAGCTCGTTAATCATCTCAAGATAATTTTCATCAATGTCGCCGGTGATGTATTCTCCGTTGAAGCATGAAGTATCAAACTCGGTAATCGCCTTGTTGCCTTTATGTGCAGCTTTGACCAGGTCCTCAAGATCGAGATAGATCAGTTTATCCGCACCAATCACATCACAAATCTGCTGTGCATTTCGGTTATGTGCTACCAGTTCGGAGGGGGATGGCATATCAATGCCGTAAACGTTCGGGTACCTGACAGGTGGCGCTGCGGAAGCAAAATAGACGTTCTTTGCACCGGCATCGCGTGCCATCTTGATAATCTGTCCGGAAGTGGTTCCACGCACAATCGAATCATCGACCAGCAAGACATTCTTACCGTTAAATTCAAGATCAATCGGGTTCAGTTTCCTTCTGACAGAGCGTTTTCGCTCTTCCTGCCCAGGCATGATAAATGTCCTGCCTATATAGCGATTCTTGATAAAACCTTCCCGGTAGGTCACTTTCAACTGCTTGGCCAGCTGCAGCGCCGATGTTCTGCTGGTGTCCGGGATAGGGATAACGACATCAATCTTGGTATTCCGCCATTCACGCTTGATCTTCTTCCCCAGGTATACACCGCAACGCAGGCGTGTTTTATGAACAGAAATACCATCAATCAGCGAGTCCGGGCGTGACATGTAAACATACTCGAAAATGCACGGAGATGTTTGAGTTTTATCTGCACATTGCTGGCTATGCACAATACCCTGCATATCTATAAAAATAGCTTCACCGGGAGCTACATCACGCACAACGTCATAACCCAGTACGTCTAGAGCGACACTTTCTGAAGCGACCATATGTTCAGGCCCTTTTACCGTATCACGATTTCCGTATATGAGCGGACGTATGCCATAAGGATCACGAAATGCCAGTATCCCCTGCCCCACAATCAAAGCCACTACGGCATAAGCGCCCTTGACGCGTTTATGTACAGCAGCGACGGCGTTGAAAATATCCTGTGGACCGGGCTGATGCGAAGCAGCCCTGTGCAGCTCGTGCGCAAATACGTTGAGGAGAACTTCAGAGTCTGAATTGGTATTAAGATGCCGCAGGTCATCACGGAACAATTCCTTCTGCAGATCCAGCGAATTGGTCAGGTTGCCGTTATGCCCCAGTGCCACACCGAAAGGTGAATTGACATAGAAAGGCTGCGCTTCAGAGCGTGAATCACAACCGGCAGTCGGGTATCGAACATGTCCAATCCCCATATTCCCTTCAAGCCCGAGCATGTGACGTGTATGAAATACATCACGAACAAGGCCATTATCTTTCCGCATACAAAGACGATGGCCATCACTGGTAACTATTCCAGCCGCATCCTGTCCGCGGTGCTGTAATACAGTCAACCCGTCATATAAAGACTGGTTAGCGCTATCCTGGGAAAAGATTCCAACTATACCGCACATTTCACATCAACCTCATCGGCATGGTACATGAATGAAGACTATACGTTACTTGTAACAGGGGACATATCATACCTTCTGTCCGAAAAATCGTGAAACTTCTGCTGGCATTGCTGCCATGCCATAGGCTGCCAGAAGCAGGAAATAATCTTTCAATATAGATCCTGTCCACCAGCTCTCTTTTGTGAATTCTGTTGACTGGATCAATACTGCCAGTACCGCAATTATTATCGCACCACGCAGCAGGCCAAAAAGCATACCCAGTGTGCGGTCCATACCTTTCAATGCTGATTTATTCATTATCTTGCTGATGAAATATGAAAGCAGCGCAAACAGTACCAGCGATACGAGAAAAATTGAGATAAAGGATGCCGCCTTGCGAACGTCTGGCGAATCTATGATCGAATCAAATACCGGTGCGAACAGGTTGGCATAGCGCCACGCCAGCCAGGCAGATACGATCCAGCCAATCAGTGACATAATTTCACGGACAAAACCACGAAAAAACCCGACAAGACCAGAAACGGTGATTATCGCAATAATGATAATATCAAGAATATTTAACAAGATGCTTGCGAATAGCCAGTGGGGTTATTTTTTTACAACCATACCACGCTGTCGCGTTTTATGCTGTAACCTTTCCTGCATTTTTTCAGCCGAGCTGCGATCTTTAAATGGCCCTATCCACACTTTAGTAACAGTCCCCTTACTGGTTTTAATCGTCGATGATTTAGCATCAAAACCCTTCTTCTTTAACTCGGCTACTTTGTTGTTTGCATTTGCCGATTGAGAGAACACGCCAACCTGCAGCATCCATTCACCGCCAGCGACTGCTGTTGATGTTTTTTTCGGGGCTGATGTCGTTGTTGTTTTAGGCGCAGTTGTTTTAGTGGTCGTTGTTTTAGCTGATGTGCTTTTTGCAGCAGGCTCTTTGGTAAAAATCTTTTTTGTTGTCGGCTCACTGGTTTTTTTATCGCCAGAAGCTGATTTAGTGGCCGCTGATTTTTTGACATCGGCCGACGACATGGGTTTGAACAGAGCTGAAGAAACTTGATCTTCGCTACTACTTTTGCTCGAGTCCTTTGCAGCAGATGACGACTTGTCACCCACTCCGCCATTGCTTGCATTTTCTGCTACTTGCTGCCCTTCTGCAACTGGGTTTTCATTCGGCGCAGTGGCTGATGATATGCGTGAGACAAAAACTTTTTTGCCATCTTTTGTTACTTCCATTACCACCGGATCTATTTCAGGCTCCTGAACATCCTGGTCCTTGCTCAGCAGCATAGGCAACAGAATGATCGCCAGCAATATCAAGACAACAGCACCGGTTAGACGGTGCCTGGGGTCATATTCCTGAAAATTGTTTTTCACAGTAGCAGACATAGTGCATCAGATTCTTTACGATTTTGCAGAGGTATATTAATAGAGGATTATCAAAAAAAGTATAGTTAAAAAAGTATAAACCGGCTGGATGTCATATGTTTAGGTCAAGATTTTCAAGTATAACACCTACTGTGTGAAAAGAGCCAAAAACTACAATCCTGTCATCATCTCCGGCCTGCTCCAGCGCATCATTCCATGCCTCATTGACATCTGCATACACCTGGCTATTGCCAGCAGGGTCCAGTTTTTTCAAAACGGCATTCAGCACCTCGGGACTTTCACCTCTACTGACGTCAAGTCCGGCAAAATACCAGTAATCAATAGACGAAATTATATTTTTCAGTGACTCTTCTATGTCTTTGTCTTTCAGCATTGCCACGACTGCATGGGTTTTACCTGCGACATCCTGTTGTTGCAGATTCTCGGCCAGCAAGGCAACAGAATCAGGATTATGCGAGACATCAAGGACGACCAGCGGCCGGCCTGCAATGACCTGGAATCTGCCCTGCAGCTTAACTTTCGGGAGTGCTTTGCGAATTGTACCGTCCGAGACAGGTAATCGGTCCTGCAGGGCAGTTATCGACATCAGGACACCGGACAGGTTGTCGAACTGCAGATTCCCGTGTAAACCCGAAAAAGGCAGGTCGGACAGCTTTTTATCAGTGGATGTCCACCACCAGCCGTCTAAATTTCGGTCACAGCGATAGTCCTGATTGAGTATAAAAACTTTATCTGCCTTATCGTTAGCGATAGATAACAGGCTTTTTGGCGGCTCCGGGTCAGCAATGACAGCAATTTTACCAGCATGGATAATACCGGCTTTCTCAACCGCTATCGTCTCTCTGTCCGAGCCAAGCCAGTCCGTATGATCAATACCAATACTGGTAATCAACGCAAGATCGGCCGGGAACAGATTGGTCGCATCCAGCCGCCCTCCCAGGCCAACTTCAAGTAATACTATATCGAGCTTTGATTGACTAAATATTATGAATGCAGCCAGTGTGGCAAATTCAAAATAGGTCAGCGGGATATCTCCGCGAACTGAATCAATTCGTGAAAACGCCTCGCAGATCTGATCATCGGATGCAAAAACTGATGCCAGACGAATTCGTTCATTAAACACTGTCAGGTGCGGTGAGGTGTAACAGCCTGTTCGGTATCCCGCTGCTGTATAGAACTTCTCCAGCGCCGTGATACTTGAACCTTTGCCGTTGGTCCCTGCTACGGTGATGAGAGGACAGCTAAATGGCTTTAGCTCGAGTCGATTCGCAACCTTCTGTAACCGGCCCAGACCCAGTTCTATCTCACGGCTGTGCTGGGCGGATATGTAGTCAAGCCACTCGGCAAGGTCTCCGGCTGCTTGTTGCTTCAGCTTTCGAATCCCATCATGAAACAGCGACTTTTCTTCCCGTCAGCATAGCCAGAATTGAGGCAAGCACTTCACGCAAATCCCGCCGATCTGCGATCATATCTATGGCACCTGTCTCAAGCAGAAACTCAGAGCGCTGAAAACCTTCCGGCAGTGTTTCGCGGACGGTTTGCTCGATTACGCGTGGACCGGCAAAACCAATCAATGCTTTTGGCTCGGCAATGATCACATCACCCAACATCGCCAGGCTGGCTGAGACGCCACCCATGGTGGGATCAGTAAGTATAGAGATAAAAGGCACACCCTTATGAGACATTCTCCTTATAACAGCGCTGGTTTTAGCCATTTGCATCAGTGAAAACAGGGCTTCCTGCATACGTGCTCCGCCGCTGGCTGAGACACATACAAGGGGGATATTCTGCTCCATGCAAATATCAGCAGCACGAAGAAATTTCTCACCGACGACGGTACCCATAGAACCGCCCATAAAGCTGAATTCAAAAGCTGCCACAACGATGGGTTCAGCTTTAAGCGCGCCTTTGACAACTACCAGTGCGTCAGATTCACTGGTTTTTTTCTGTGCTTCAGACAGGCGATCGCGGTATTTCTTCAAATCCTTGAACTTTAACGGGTCTGTTGCCTTCATTGTTACAGCGATTTCTTCTCTTGGGGACTCGTCAAGAAGCATATCCAGTCGACGTCTTGCGCTGATGCGTAAATGGTGACTGCATTTTGGACAGACATCCAGGTTACGCTCCAGTTCAGCACGGTATAGAACAGCACTACAAGCAGGACATTTTTCCCAAAGGCCTTCTGGTATGTCCTTTTTCCCAAAGCCACCACTGGTTTTAATCTTTGGTGGCAACAGCATTTCAAACCAGCTCATATCCTATCCCCATATTCGCAATATCTGCTTATTCTATCTTATGATTATTATTACTGAATGCTTTCATCCAGCGCGTCCCTTACACCGCGAAGAAAATCACTAACCGCATTGATGACGGTTTGTTTTTCACCGCCATAATTTTCCATCATCCTGACAATAGCGCTACCGATGACAACGGCATCCGCATGCTCACCGATTTTGACTGCGCTTTCAGGACTATTTATGCCAAATCCTACGCCCACTGGCAAGCGTGTATGTTTGCGTATCTCACTGATGCTTTGCCGTATCTCATCATAATCCAGTTCAGCAGAACCGGTGACACCCCGAATTGATACATAGTAAACGAATCCACGTGCTTCTAGTGAAACTATTTCCATCCGTTGCGGTGTCGACGTCGGCGCCAGTAAATATATCGGGTCAATATCTCGCTGATAAAGAAGCTCATTGAATTCACTGGCTTCTTCAGGAGGCAGATCAACAAGTAGCAGCCCATCAACACCGGCCTGCTGTGCGGCATCTGCAAATTCCTCATAGCCCATTGCTTCAACAGGGTTCAAATAACCCATGAATAATACAGGCGTTGCCTGATCCTTATTGCGAAATTGCTTCACCATATCTAACACGTCATGCAAACTGGTCCCGTGCGACAGTGCACGCTGGTTTGCTTTCTGAATCACCGGCCCATCTGCCATCGGGTCAGAGAAAGGAATACCGAGTTCAATCAGGTCAGCCCCGGCTTCAACCATTGCATGCATCAGCGGAACAGTGATGTCCGAAACCGGATCGCCCGCGGTAATAAATGGAATAAGGCCTTTTCGTCCACTGTTACTGAGCGATTCAAAACGCTTCTCAATTCGCGACATCAGATCTCTACTCCCTCAATCTTAGCTATTGTCTGGATATCCTTATCACCACGACCAGATAAATTGATAATCATTATTCCGTCACTGCCTATTTTTGGTGCCAGCTTTTGGGCATAGGCAATCGCATGGCTCGATTCAAGCGCCGGTATAATCCCTTCCAGCAGCGTAATGTCATGAAAACCCTGCATTGCCTCGCTGTCGGATGCAGCGACATAGTTGGCGCGACCGGAATCTTTCAGCCAGGCATGCTCAGGCCCAACTCCGGGATAATCAAGTCCTGCACTAATCGAATGTGTCTCTATAATCTGGCCGTTTACATCTTCCATTAAATAGGTTCTGTTGCCATGCAGTACTCCTACTTTGCCCTTGCATAATGGCGCTGCATGATGACCTGTCTCGAGGCCATCGCCTGCTGCTTCGACACCGTACATCTCTACTGATTCGTCATCGATAAACGGATGGAAAAGACCAATCGCATTTGATCCACCACCGACGCAGGCAACCAGTGCATCCGGCAGACGACCCGCCTGTTGCAGTATCTGTTCGCGTGCTTCCCTGCCAATGATGGACTGGAAATCTCGAACCATTGCCGGGTACGGATGAGGACCAGCGACAGTTCCAATAATATAAAAAGTGTCTTCGACATTGGTTACCCAGTCACGCATGGCTTCGTTGAGCGCATCTTTTAATGTGCGTGAGCCTGATTCTACCGCCACCACCGATGCACCCAGCAACTTCATTCTGTATACATTGGGCGCCTGGCGCTCAATATCATCAGCGCCCATGTAAACGACACATTCAAGACCTAATCTTGCTGCGACTGTAGCGGTCGCTACGCCATGCTGCCCTGCACCTGTTTCAGCAATAATCCGTGTCTTGCCGAGTTTTTTCGCAAGCAGTGCCTGGCCGATCGTATTGTTAATTTTGTGTGCGCCAGTGTGATTGAGGTCTTCTCTCTTCAGATAGATCTGGGCGCC
Organism: Arenicellales bacterium; assembly: GCA_029287855.1. Classification (GTDB taxonomy): domain Bacteria; phylum Pseudomonadota; class Gammaproteobacteria; order BMS3Bbin11; family BMS3Bbin11; genus BMS3Bbin11. The sequence goes on from JARFQI010000169.1 coordinate 14,423, forward strand.
ATATTCGCGGCTTAAACCCGCAGCGTAGTAGAGTGGTGAAGGTCTGCCTACATAGTGTTTTAGATCTTCATCCAACTCATGCAGAAAATCAGGGTCTTTTATGTATTTCTCATAGGTATGCGTTAGTTCCTGCAATGGACGCATTAATGTTTCTGCAACAAAAATACCCCCGAATCGACCAAAATGGCCATTTTTATCCGGCATGGAATAGGCTGACATGTTTAAGACCCGACTGTAATGACTGAGAAAATGTATATCCGGACAAAAAACTGCATCAAGTGCGAAGATACACGGGATTGTGTGGCGATTGATTTTACCGGTCTTTGACGCTTATTGCATCAACTGTGCTTTCAAAATCATGCAACAGAAAGCAATCTCTGATGAGCTTCCTGAGCAATATCGACCCACTGTTTTAACGTAAATCAGGATAGCAAAATGAAACAACTGCAAACAGACGGATTCATTGCGGATTTGAGCAAATCAACACAGGAGTTTTCTTTCATCTGCCGATTCTGACTCTTTTTTCACTTAATTCTGTTGCTGCAAAATGCTGCTGAAGAGGTTGTTGCTACTGACGTGTGCCCTCTACTGCCTGGATAAATTGTTCTATTTTTTGTTTGTCTTTTTTACCTGGTGAAATTTCCACACCACTGCTGACATCAACCGCCCATGGCTGAACAATGGACACCGCGGCTGCAACATTGCTAGCGTCCAGCCCACCGGCGAGCACTATCGGCAACGGAAGATCTCCAGGTATCATATTCCAGTCAAAAATTTCTCCGGTGCCGCCGGGGATGCCTTTTTTGTAACTGTCCAGCAAGATCCCGCTGGCAGACGGGTATTGGCTGCATAGTTGCATTAAATTCGTCTCTGGCTTCACTCTAACGGCCTTGATATATGGCCTGTTAAAACTGCTGCAAAATGATTCATCCTCATCACCATGAAACTGCAGCAGACCCAGTGACACATCAGCCAGAACCATGCTGACCTCCTGCTGACTGCTATTGACAAATAACCCGACCGTGCTGACAAATGGTGGCATAGCGGAAGAGATCTCCCGTGCAGTTGAGATTGAGATATGGCGTGGACTTTTCGTATAAAAGACCATGCCGATGGCATCCGCACCGGCAGTAATGGCCAGCCCAGCATCAGCAGCACTCGTTATACCGCATACTTTCACTCGTGTTCTTCTCATAGGCCAAATATCCATGATTTGCTTCCAACTGATGGTATCCTGAATTTCTCCGGATAGGTAATTTCATGCAAGTAAAGTCCATCAGGTGGTGCAGTAACACCTCCAGCCCTGCGGTCGCGTGATGCCAGCACCTGGTTGGCCCAGGCGGGTAATCTCTCACCTGCACCGATACTGCAAAGGACTCCGGCAATATTACGAATCATGTGATGGAGAAAGGCATCCGCCCGCGCATTAATGACAACGAAATCACCATGTCGTTCAACAGTAAGCTCCCTCAGGTCTCTAACTGGCGATTTCGCCTGGCAGCCGACGGCACGGTAAGCATTGAAATCATGTCGGCCAACAAGGTAATTGGCAGCCTGCTGCATTAATGCGGTATCCAGCGGACGGTATTCCCAGGTTACTTTCCGATGCAGAATCGCTGGCCGTTGCGGGCGATTTAGAATCAAATACTGATAGCGGCGCTCTATCGCAGAAAACCTGGCATGAAAATCATCTGCAACCTGTCTTGCCCATAGCACTGTTACATCGTCAGGCAAATATCGGGTCGTTCCCCTGGCCCAGGAATAGTCACTGCGAATGACATTCGTCTCGATATGGACTACCTGACCTGTGGCATGGACACCGGTGTCTGTCCTGCCTGCTGTAATAACCCGTAACGGTGTATCGGCTACTTTTGACAGGGCATCTTCTACGACTTGCTGTACTGTTGAGACGCCATCCTGGTACTGCCAGCCGCAATAAAACGATCCATCATACTCAATGCCAAGTGCAATTCTCATCAGCGAGATGTTCCGGCACTGCTAGAGGCTCTTACTGTGACAGCTACCTGGTCCAAGTTATGTTTCATATTCTGTTAGAGCTTCTGATGTATTAATGCAACTGCACTTTCAGCAGCCAGGTAAATAACATCAGCGGCACAAGAATGTCTATAATTCCTGGTCGTCTCAGCTTATTAACTACAACGGGCTTGTATTCGTAGTCACTGGACTGTTCATCTGCCCGTTTAACCAATCCAGCAGCCTGATCGAGTACGTCTGACAAGTTTCTGGATTTTTTCTGGCTGTTTGCCAAAGACTGATTCGCCATCATCTCTGGGACAATAGAAAGCACCAGGCCCAGGCGTAAGGCAAAACGATTACTGTCAATTCCGAAGTAAGCCAATGGCGACAGAATGAACTGTATGCCGGAGATAATATCATCCCGTGATGTTAACTGAACCAATAACACACTATATGAGATAACGATCAGCAATGATGTGATTCGCAGAACGGCCTGCTTGACACCTTCTATGGTCGGGGAGAAATTCCCCAACATCGGAACCATTTCAGTGCCGGGATAAAACCACAAGTACAGAATCAGAATAGACAGGTAAAACCAGCGTAAGCGTCTTGCTAACAGAACTGCCTGCCGTCCTGTCGCAGGATACTGATAAAAAAGGGTTATCAGCGGCAGCAGAAAAATCAGCAGTCCGAACCAGCCCTGAGTGTTGACCAGTACTGTTAGCAGTGCCAGCGATAGTATTCGTGAAGCCGGGTTCGTAAAAGCTGGCACATATTACCCTGCATTAATCTGATTGAGCAGATCTCTGGCTTCATTTTTCTGATCATCGGTGCCTTCTTTTGCTACCTCTTCGAGTATGCTTTGGGCACTTTCCTTATCATCCATTTCTATATAGGCACGCGCCAGGTCCAGCTTTGTTCCAGCTTCATCCCAGGTTTCATTTGCACCGGCAGGCATTTCGTCATCGTCCAGGTCTGAATCTTCTTCTATTGCACTGTCGCTTTCGGCATCTGTCAATGTCAGGTCACCCAGATCTGCGAATTCCAGCGTCTCATCCTGCATGGACATTTCTGAAGTATCATCGTCAGACTCCAGATCAAGATCAATACCTTCCAGCTCCGACATATCAAGTGCTGACTCTTCAGTCTCTGCCGTATCGCCCAGATCAAGATCAATACCGTCAAGATTGAAGTCCATCTCACCTTCGACTATTGCCTCTGATTCTTCAGTATCTTCATCTAGTTGATCCATATCCTCAAGATTCACCCCAAGGCTGTCCAGGTCAAAGGAATCCGTTTCCTGATGCTCATCCGGAGTGAAATCACCAAGGTCAAGATCCAGCACCTCTTCTTCAGGTACCGGGAAATCTTCAACTATACTGTCGCTGCCTTCATCAGTAGACTGTTGTTCTTCCGCGGCCTTCAGGATTTCCGTATCAGCGATCTCTTCTGTTAATTCTTCAGCCACCTCTTCAGCAACATCTTCTGCGGTATCCCCTTCTTCAATATCTTCATTGAGGGCCTGCATCAGTTCGGCTTCCTCTGTATCGACAGTGTCAGTATCCAAAAGATCACTCAACTGGACATCATCTTTCCTGTCTTTATCACCAAACAATGTATCTTCCTGCAGCTTGATTTCACCCTGGAATAATGGATTTTCAGGATTCACAATCTTGCCCATTTCAGCGACTTTTACCCACACGGCCATCGGGATATTTCCGTCAGCGGGATAAAGCTCTTCCGCCAGAGTTTCAAATGATGAGATGTCTTTACGGGTCTGGTAAATTTCAAGCAGCTTCAGTTTTAATTCATGGCGATCAGGGTTCTTCGATGCAGCTTCTTTGAGCACTTCTTCAGCCTGTTCATCACGTCCATAGGCCATATAAACTTCTGCTTCAGCAAGCGGGTCAACTTCATCCGCCTGCATATTCCCCATGCCGGGAACAAAATCACTCAGGAACGAGGTTTCCGAACCAGATTCAGTAGGTTCTGTCGATTCTGCAGTAGAGATATCCAGTACGGCTGTACCTGAAATAATACTGTCCTCAAATTCAGCAATCGAGCGTCTACGGCGCAGGACAACAATCAAACCAACAAGGATCAGCAATACTGCGAGTGCCGTGCCCAGCATCGTCATCCAGCTGCTGGTAATGAAAGCCATGGCGGAATCCATAAAGCTTTTTTCTTCAGCCGGCGCAGCGGGTCTTATGCGTGTTTTAGATGCCTTTTTCTCTGCGACAGGCGGCTTTTCGGCAACCTCAGGCACTGGTGCCGCGACCGGTGCAGCCTCTGGTGCCGATGGTGCTGTCATCCCCGGGGTGGTGTCTACCACAGTGAGTGGTGATGCATCGGGTGCTATTGATGATTCTTCAGCTGTACCTGATACTGGTAAAGTGTCAGCTTCAGTTGCTGAGTCGTCTGCTTTTTCAGCTACATCAACAGGCACAACAGGATCAACCTCTCCCGCCTGCTCTACTGCCTGTAAACGAGCAAGATCGGCATTCTGCATATCAATCAGCTTATTGGCCTTGTCAATCTGCTGCTCGAGCAGAGCGACCCTTTCGCTAAGGTCCTGCTTTTCCAGCTCAGAAGAAGCCAGGGACTCTTCAAGCATACTAACGTTTTCTTTATATGTTTTGATAGCAGTTTCATATTCAGCAAGTTCAGCTACACTGGCACCAGACCCTGAAGAATCAGTAGCATCGACTTTCGCACGAACAATTTCCAGCACATCTTGCTCGCTGGAACTGCTCTCCGCTTTGACGGTTGACGCAATATCAGCATCTTCTTTTTCTGCTGATGGCGCGCTACTGTCAGTGTCTTGTTCAGCAGCGGACATTTCCGGGCCGGTATCAGCCGTTTCTGCTTTTGCCACCCTGCTGGGAGAAGAAAGATTACCCTGGTACTCCTGCCATTCTTCCATTTGTGCACGCAGTTCCTGCTGCGCGACAGATGGTGAAGTCGACGCCATCTCGCTTTCAGAAGGAATTTGCAGTGTCTGGCCGACACGAATCAGGTTTATGTTGTTTTTCATGAAGGCATTTGGATTCTGCTTGAAAATAGCCATCACTACCTGTGCGATACTCATGCTGGTCTCGGCTTTAACGTCCTCGGCAATGCTCCAAAGCACTTCGCCATTCTGGACAGGGCCATATGTACCGCCTGGGCGCAAATCTGAATAACTACGGCCATCAGCGGTGCCTATGTCGGTTGGACCGAGTTTTCTTTCAACGGTATCTGTAGGTGTAATCGGTGCAGCAGCTGCGGGCCGGGAGGCAGGAACTTGCTCAGTTATAGCCACTGCAGCTGGCGCAGGTGTTACTTCGACCGGCTTTACAACTGCAGGGGCCTGGATGCGGGCTGGCGCTCCGCTAACATATGATGGTGGATCCAGCAGAGCGGTATATTCACGCAGCATGGAGCCATTCGCCCAGGTAGTATTAATTATGAAATGGAGAAAAGGATCACGAAAAGGCTGTTCCGTATTCAGCCGTATTAAATTTTTTCCATTTTCCTTCACCAGGGTAAAGGTTATCGACTTAAGCTGCTCGCTTCGGTCTATGCCAGCCATATTGAAAACCCCGGCAGAACCTAATGAAACTTCGAGGCTTTGCAATTCTGTGGCCGTTGCAGCAGTCAACTCAATTGTTGCACTCAGTGGCTCATCGAGCGCTGAATACATAGTGAGCTCGCCAATACCGAGTGCGTAAGCTTGTACTGGCAATATGGCAAAAGCTGCCAAACACGCTAATTTTATCCCTTTTACCTTCTGCATGATCTTCTCTTTTTAATAAATGTGCTTAGTTAAAGAAACCTTTTTTCCTTATTTCGCTTATAGTTATAGTTCAATACTACGAAAGTTCTTTATGTTTCGCAACTAACAATAGCTCACAAATATTTTTTTGCCAATATTTCAGCTATTTGTATGCTATTTGTGGCTGCACCTTTTCTCACATTATCGGCTACTACCCACATATCCAGTCCATTAGGATGCGAAATATCTTCTCTGATTCGACCGACGTAAACCGGGTCAGTGTCTACTCCTTCGGTGACAGCTGTCGGGTATCCACCATCTCTGTGTTCGTCGACAACAATCACGCCGGGAGTGTTGTCAAGCAATTCACGCGCGCGTTCTGCGCTGATTTTTTCCCGAGTTTCTATGTGTACTGCCTCAGAATGACCATAGAAAACAGGCACTCGAACTGCGGTCGGGTTAACCATAATACTGTCATCAGCAAAGATTTTGCGTGTCTCCCAGACCATTTTCATCTCTTCACGCGTATAGCCATTGTCTTCAAAATTATCAATATGCGGCAGTACGTTGAATGCGATCTGCTTCGGGTATACCTTCACTTCAATTTTTTTCCCGCCCAGCAGCGCTGCGGTTTGTGTAGCCAGTTCCTCAATCGCCGGCTTACCGGTGCCGGAGACGGCCTGATAGGTACATACGTTTATTCGCGTAATTCCCACTGCATCATAAATCGGTTTCAGCGCTACCAGCATTTGAATCGTTGAACAATTTGGATTCGCAATGATGCCGCGCGAGGTATAGCCGGCAATCGCATCAGGATTTACCTCGGGAACAACGAGAGGAATATCATCGTCGTAACGAAAATGTGAAGTATTATCGACCACCACGCAACCTGCAGCGGCAGCGATGGGTGCATACTTTTCAGAAATACTTCCACCCGCAGAAAACAGGCCTATCTGCACCTTGCTGAAATCAAAGCTGTCGAGGTCTTCCACCAGGAGCATTTTTCCACCGAAATCTACGCGCTTGCCGGCTGAGCGGCTGGAGGCCAGTGGATACACCTTGCCAACCGGGAAATTTCTCTCATGCAGCACTCTAAGCATTGTTTCGCCAACTGCACCGGTGGCACCTACTACTGCAATATCAAATACTTTACTCATTTGTCTTTACCGAATTCTTCTAGTGAGCCAGCTGTTAGTTAGCTGACTGATGTAATTTTTCTAACACCGCATCGCCCATCGCGGCAGTCCCTATGGATTCACTGTCCTGACTGATGTCCGCAGTGCGCAGGCCATCATCCAGAACCGCCTCTACCGACTGTTCAATCCGATCGGCAAATCCAGCTTCATCCAGTGTATAACGCAGCAACATAGCGACAGACAGGATAGTCGCCAGTGGATTCGCAATACCCTGACCTGCAATATCCGGAGCAGAACCATGGATAGGTTCATACATGCCTTTTCCCTGCGTATCGAGTGATGCAGAGGGCAGCATACCGATTGATCCGGTCAGCATTGCTGCCGCGTCAGACAGTATGTCACCAAACATATTACCGGTAACCATCACATCAAATTGCTTGGGTTCTCGTACCAGCTGCATGGCGGCGTTATCCACATACATATGTGACAGCTCAACGTCCGGATACTCATTGGCAACGCGGCAAACGACTTCACGCCAGAGCTCAGAAACCTCCAGCACATTTGCCTTGTCGACGGAGCAAAGACGCCGGTTACGCTTCATTGCTATGTCGAATGCAGAACGCGCAATACGCTCAATCTCAGCTTCATTATAGACTAAAGTATTGAACCCTTCCCGTTGACCATTGTCCAGAGTCCGAATGCCCCGTGGAGAACCGAAATAGATACCACCCGTCAGTTCCCGCACGATCATTATGTCCAGTCCAGAAACGACTTCAGGTTTCAGGCTGGATGCATCGGTTAGCGCCGGGTACATCAAAGCCGGCCGTAAATTTGAAAACAAGTGCAATTCTGACCTGAGACCAAGCAATGCCCTTTCAGGACGCAGCCCCCGCTCTAGAGCCTCATACTGTGGCCCACCGACAGCGCCAAGCAGGATGGCATCTGCATCGCGCGCCTGATCAAGTGTTGCCTGCGGTAGTGGATGTCCCGTTGTATCGTAGGCAGCACCGCCAACCAGCGCCTGCGAGATGCTGATATCAAGCCCTGCATCATCACGTAGATACTCTATAACACGCACCGCCTGTTCAACAATCTCTGGGCCTATGCCGTCTCCTGGCAGCACCAGTATTTTCTTAGTCATTTAGTTTAACCTCATCATTTATGTATCCTCTATCGGGTTTATCCATAACAGCTCAGGTTAACTGATATCTGCAAACAGCCATGGCGTAAGCCCACTACGTTTTTTCTCATAGGCGCGGATATCATCGACATGCTGCAAGGTCAAAGCGATATCATCGAGCCCCTGCTGCAGACAATGTTTACGGAAACCGTCGACATCGAATTGCAACCTGCTGCCACCAGGCACGGTAATCACCTGCTCGTCTAAATCAACGACGAGTTTGTAACCGGGGTTTTTCTCAATGGCATGAAACATTTCATCAACAGTTTTTTCATCAAGAATGATCGGTAATATGCCGTTTTTAAAGCAGTTGTTATAGAAAATATCGGCAAAGCTTGGCGCGATAATAACTCGAAACCCGTAATCTTCCAGCGCCCAGGGAGCATGCTCGCGAGAGGAGCCGCAGCCAAAATTTTCACGCGCCAGCAATATTTTCGCACCCTGGTAACGAGTCTGGTTAAGCACAAAATCCTTATTCAATGGACGCCTGCTATTGTCCTGCCCGGGTTCTCCTACATCCAGGTAACGCCACTCATCGAACAGGTTCGGACCGAACCCGCTGCGCTTGATCGATTTCAGAAATTGCTTCGGAATAATCGCATCGGTATCGACATTCGGACGATCCATCGGTGCAACAATGGCGTCTATCTTAGTAAATTTTTCCATATCAGTTCTCCAGTTTGGCCGGGTCAACGAAATGTCCTGCAATCGCAGCCGCCGCAGCCATTGCAGGTGAGACCAGATGTGTCCTGCCGCCACGGCCCTGGCGACCCTCAAAATTTCGATTGGATGTTGAAGCACAGCGCTCCCCGGCTTCAAGCCGGTCAGCATTCATCGCCAGGCACATGGAGCAACCGGGGTCACGCCATTCAAAACCGGCATCGGTAAAAATCCTGTCCAGCCCCTCCTGTTCTGCCTGCGCCTTGACCAGACCGGATCCCGGCACCACCATCGCAAGACTAATCGTCGATGACACCTTGCGCCCGCGTACTACTTCAGCTGCAGCGCGCATGTCTTCGATTCGGGAATTGGTGCAGGAACCGATAAAAACCTTGTCCAGTTGAATATCCGAGATGGCCATGCCGGGTTGCAGATCCATGTAGTTCAACGCCTTGATCATGCCCTCACGTTTCACTGCATCGGTTTGCTGTTGCGGGTCAGGTACCCTGTCATCGATTGATACGACCATTTCAGGCGATGTTCCCCAGCTAACCTGTGGCTTTATGTCTTCTGCCTGCAATACGACTTCGCTGTCAAACTGTGCATCAGGGTCAGAATTCAGCTGGCGCCAGTAAGCTTCAGCCGCTGTGATATATTTTTCAGCCGGTGAATAGGGCCGTCCTCTAACATATTCAATAGTGCGGTCATCAACACCAACAAGACCGGCGCGAGCGCCCGCTTCGATGGTCATATTACATAGCGTCATGCGACCCTCCATGCTTAGCCCGCGAATGGCTGAACCGGCAAATTCAATGGTGTGACCGGTGCCGCCTGCTGTGCCGATTTTCTCGATGATGGCGAGAATGACGTCTTTCGCTGTGACACCGTCAGACAACGCACCATCCACCGTCACCCGCATATTTTTTGCCTTCTTCTGGATCAGGCACTGGGTAGCCAGCACATGCTCGACCTCGGATGTACCAATGCCCATGGCCAAAGCGGCGAAAGCCCCATGAGTCGACGTGTGAGAGTCACCACAGACGACCGTCATGCCGGGTAAAGTGGCACCCTGCTCAGGTCCTATGACATGCACAATGCCCTGGCGCGGGTCATCCATGCCAAATTCGGTAATACCAAAATCTACACAGTTTTGATCAAGTGTCTCAACCTGTATCCGGGACACAGGGTCCACTATCCCCTTGCTGCGTTCGGTAGTTGGCACATTATGGTCAGGAGTGGCCAGGTTTGCCGCCGCACGCCATACTTTCCGCCCCGCGATACGCAAGCCTTCAAAAGCCTGTGGTGATGTCACTTCATGAACCAGGTGGCGATCAATATAGAGCAAGGTTGTGCCATCCTCTTCTGCGCGCACCACATGGCTATCCCATAATTTGTCATACAAGGTTTTACCGGCCATAAGATTTTCTCCTGTGCTGTTTGAACGCGAATTTGCATCCAAGTATGTCACAGGTTATAAATTACATTAATTCATCATTTTTATTTAATTAATTCCAAATTGGAATGTATAACTAAAATGCCACGAATACATCACTAGACAAATATCACTATACGTATATCACCATGGATGAAGCACAGCTCAGAGCCTTTGTTTCGATTAACCGTTTCGGTTCCTTTACCGCCGCAGCCGATAATCTACATTTAACCCAGCCTGCCATAAGCAAACGAATTGCCGCACTGGAAACACAACTCGGCACAGCACTGTTTGACCGCATAGGAAGAAGCGCAAGGCTGACAGAAACAGGACACAAATTGCTACCATTGGCGGAGAATATGCTGCTTTCTTTCAACAATCTAAGGCAAAGCGCTGATAATTTGAAGCAACAGGTCAGCGGCGGCCTTAGTCTCGGCATCTCACACCATGTTGGCCTGCACCGACTACCACCGGTTTTGCGAAAGTACACCAATCTATATCCGGATGTAGAACTGGCGCTGCGGTTCGTAGATTCTGAAGACGGTGTTCGCGGAGTAGAAAGTGGAGAGCTGGAAATGGCCATCATAACCCTGCCAGCAATTACACCGCCATCAATCTCTGCTACCCGCGTTTGGGATGACCCGCTGGCCCTTGTTGTCGGTAAAATGCATGCCCTGGCGTCCACAGACACTATCGATGTCGAGGAGCTTGCAGACCACGAGGCCATACTCCCCGGCATCAATACCTACACACGCGCTCTTCTTGAAGAAAAACTGGCGCTAACCGGTTCTAAACTGCGCGTTGGTCTATCGACCAACTATCTTGAAACGAACAAAATGATGACCAGCATCGGCCTCGGCTGGACCATTCTGCCTGAAACCATGCTTGATGGAAGTGTAAAAAAGATTGCAATTCGAGATATTACTCTGCGTAGAGAACTCGGTTATGTGACGCATATTGATATGACGTTATCGAATGCTACCAGGGCGATGATTGAGCTGCTTGATAATATTTGATTTTGTTTTGCCCTTTGGGCAGGTTCGGAATTCTATTTGTTTTTATCTGCTGGCGGGCTGCTCTGATGTTTTTTTACCCTGAACGGGTGGAGTTCTATTTTAATCTTCGATTAAATTTGTATTCGTTTTTCGCCCTTTTTGGGCGAGTATCTTTTCTTTGAGTGGCCAAAGAAAAGGTACCAAAAGAAAAGCCACCCTACCGTGTTGGCCTTCGGCTGCTCTGTGCGCTTCAGCTTACAGCGGGCACTGCGGAACTCGCTGCGCTCAGACAGTCCTCGCGCTATTCCGCTCCAAGCTTCCAGTGCTCGACAACACAAAAGGGAGGTAAGATCAAAATCTAAGTCAAAACATGCCAGGTAGCATCTGACACAAAATTACAAGCATGCCGACCACACAACCGTCATACCGGCGAAGGCCGGTATCCAGAGTCTTTAAAAGTATGGATCCCGGCTAAAGACATGCCGGAATGACGAGAATTAATACCTATTTTGTCCTTTGTCTTTAGTCATTCGTCCTTGATCTTAAACCTCCCTTTCAGACTCGCCGAGAAGCACAGGATGAACCGGAGGTTTCGGGATGTGGCTGCCTGAGCGCAGCGAGTTTCACATCCCGCCGGTTCATTCGAGCATCGCAGGGAACCCGCAGGGCGGGCATGTTGGGTATCCTTTCTTTTGGTGACTTTTCTTTGGATAAGCAAAGAAAAGCCACTCGCCCAAAAAGGGCGAAAAACCAGGAAGTGCGTTAGCGCAATAAAACTAGAGAAAACGGAAAACCAGCCATCTATTTAGTCAAATAAATATCCGGCCAGTTGTCATTCCCAGTATGAAAAGTCAAACGCATTGCTGTGTCAGCCGCAGTGCCAACTTGCCAGAGAAATATCTCGTAGTCTGCGCTATCGTGCTCGTGCCCTCCTTTACTGGCACCTAGAACAAGGTACTTCTCATCATTGGATAATTTAGGAAAATATTCATGACTATATTCACCAGGTAAATCCAGCCATTTTGTAGACTTTTCTGTTTCTGGATCATAGAGATAGAAGGCGTTCTTCATCTTGCCGCCATGATCTACATAGTATAGAAAATCGCTATTCTTACTCCAGGTCAGCTGGCAGCCATCAGAAATTTCTTTTAGCTTACCGTTCAGGTCCAAAAGCGCAATCATTCGCTGACCATGCCGCAATGTAACCGCCATTTTATTTGTTTTAGTGCTGTACCCCGGTGTTTGTAATGCAACTGACTTTTTGACATCACCTTTACCGCTGGCAAATAAAATTTGTTCCCTGCCTGTCTTGATATCAACCTCAGCGAAAGCCGTGACTTTACGTTGATAATAAACCTTGCTTCCATCAGTTGACCAGGTGGGTGTGTTACCGTTTTTAGCCAGCAGACGTTCTTCACCAGATTCAAGATCCAGCAATATGATATCCCAAAGCGCCATATTACGATGTGGAACCCATTGTTTTTGAGCACGTGCAAATACAACATATCGGCCATCTGGAGAAATGCGTGGAAAATACTCCGCATTTGGATGGTTTGTCAGACTGGTAATTTCGCGCTCCGGGAGTTTCATCTTCAAGATGTCATGATTACCTGAACGATTAGAACTCCAGACAATGAATCCCTGTGGTAATTCAGAGGCTAGTGCCACTTTTTCAATCAGCACTGACACACCGGCGGGAGGTGGAGTTTGCCTGCCCTGTTTGAGCTGCCAGCGCAGATATGCAGCTATTGCTACTGCTATAACCGCCATGCCAGTTATGACAATCAATATGATTCGTTTTTTACTCATTTTGGGACTCCAGATCGGACTTCTTCATTTTTCCGGTGACAATAAAATAGCCTAGCAAACCAAGTCCACCAAGGGTGTAGTCGACTACCTGGCTGATTAGATGAATGGCAAACATGATGTATAAAATCTCTGCAGGTGCAAAACCCAGTAGAGAAAAGGCCAGTACACCTCCACTTTCATAGGTACCGAAGCTCATAAATGTGGGCAGCGGTAAGCTGGCAGCAGCCTCAGAAGAAATGAAAGCGGGTAAAACCTGCCACCAGCCTAATGAAGCAAACTCTGGAAAACTCGTCTTAGTAACCGCAACGAATAAAATATAGAGGCCACCATATTTCAACACTCTCAACGCGAGCGATTGCGCTAATGTCAGCGACAATATTTCACGCTCCTGCACACGCTTGATGGAGAGACCTACTTCGACAAGAAATTGAGCAAAGCGCTGCAATATCTTTAACCCTGTAAAATCCATAACGCGCGCAAACCATCGACTTAACGGTAATGCGGCATAAATCAGAAGCCCTGATACAAGCACGATAATAGATGTCCCTATCAATGCATTACTGACAGATATGCCGGACTGACTGGCTGACAGAACACTAGCCATTACCATGCTGATCAGAATCACTGCCAGTGCCACCATATCGAGCACAACACTGACAAACAGAGTTGATAAACAGGAAGACACTGGAACCTTGTAGCCACGATTAAGCATTAGCACATAGCTCGCTTCACCAATTCTTGCCGGCACCATGTCGACAAACATATTTCGACATAGAGTGACCAGGAACATAAAACCCGTGCCAGGTACGGCACTAACGCCATCAGCCTTAAGTAATGAACGGTATCGCAGCGCTCTTATCAGGGTACCCAGAATTGTCGTAATGATATAAGTCGACGCCAAACCCCAGGCAGTGTTCTGCAGGATCTGTGAAAACGAACTTGTAGCCTCTACCTTGCCTCCAGAAGAAGCAATCCACCACAGCAGAAAAAGAATTCCTGCTGAAATGACGATTGACAGCATAATTCGCCATCTCATCGGGTGATCGATTAATGCCTGCTTGTCAGGGATAGTTGAATTCAAAAGATATGGCAGTTGTGGAAGTTAGGTGATTTTAACATGTCTTGACCAATGTAGATGCTATCTCACGCAAATGGTTCCAATAGCATTTGCATCCATTTAAATTAATAACACTAAAAAACCATAAATCAATGCTTGATAATGGCATGCATACGTTTAGACTTAATCGAAGTAATCCACACTAACGGCAATACACATAACTCGCAGAGAAATGACTTTCAGGCAATTCATACAGCATCTTGCAGACAAAATAGGCATGCACCAGATACCAGTTGTCGCCAGCGCCAGTGAAATACGATATTTCCTCGCCGAGGATGGTGTTCATCATCAATTTGTAACGGCTCTTGTTCGGGAGATTTATAAATTCAATAGCTGTGGGCACCTTGATGCAACTATTGACCATTTAAAAACCACATCACTGCTAGGT
>JARFQI010000048.1 GCA_029287855.1 Arenicellales bacterium
CGGATTGCCAGTCTGGCGGCTCGACTGACCGCCATCGAAGAAGTTGCAGGACTGCCAATTCACGAGCTGAAAGAGATCAATCGACTGGTATCTATAGGTGAAGCAAAGGCACGCCGCGCCAAGAAAGAAATGGTCGAAGCCAACCTGCGCCTGGTGATATCGATTGCAAAAAAATATACCAACCGCGGCTTACAGTTTCTCGACCTCATTCAGGAAGGAAATATTGGCCTGATGAAGGCGGTAGACAAGTTTGAATACCGGCGTGGTTATAAATTTTCCACCTATGCGACCTGGTGGATCAGGCAGGCAATCACTCGCTCAATTGCAGACCAGGCACGCACCATACGTATACCTGTTCACATGATAGAAACGATTAACAAGCTGAATCGAATTTCACGTCAGATCATGCAGGAACTGGGCCGCGAAGCAACGCCTGAAGAACTCGCTGAACGGATGGAAATGCCGGAAGAGAAAATTCGCAAGGTTCTGAAGATAGCCAAAGAACCTATTTCAATGGAAACACCTATTGGTGATGACGAAGATTCACATCTTGGAGACTTCATTGAAGATAAAAACATTGAAGCTCCAATGGATTCAGCCACCGGTTCTGGACTAAAATACGCGACAACAGATATCCTTGGCACGCTGACGCAACGCGAAGCCAAGGTACTGCGTATGCGCTTCGGCATTGGCATGAATACTGACCATACACTCGAAGAAGTGGGTAAACAATTTGATGTAACGCGTGAACGCATACGTCAAATCGAGGCGAAGGCACTGCGCAAGCTGCGCCACCCCTCGCGCTCAGAGCACTTACGAAGCTTCCTTGAGCCAAATCAGTGATCTAATCAGGGCCTATAGCTCAGTTGGTTAGAGCAGGGGACTCATAATCCCTTGGTCCGGGGTTCGAGTCCCTGTGGGCCCACCAACAACCAGTTGAAAACATGGATGTTTTCAACTCATCTTAAAAGCACGCTGAAAAAGGTACACGAGAGGAAACATCTCCGTGAAATTTTTCAGCGTGCTTTTTTTATGGAGAGCAGAATATAGCTACCTTCAGCAGAGGCCAGAATAGCAACTGGAAAGCTGTCATCCGTAAAAACAACCGATACCTTCGCGCTAGAACATTCAAGCGCAAGGCGGATGCTAGTGTGACATCAGAACCGGGGTTATCATTGATGAGAGTATGGATTTGGTAACGCCGCCGAATATTTTTTGTCGAATACTGGGGGTGCCGTAACCGCCCATGACAAGAATATCAATATCGTTATCAGCTATCTGATTCAGTAAGGTGGTTTGTATATCGAAGGTGCCCGGCTCAAGAAATCTTGCTTTTGCATCAATTTCGTGTCTTTCCAGGTGTTCTGTTAGCTCTTCAATAAGGGCGTCTTCCCGGGTTGCCTTTTTGCTGGCAATAACCAGTATGGTAACTTCTTTTGATTTACTCAGAATCGGCATCGCATCGTGTAACGCCCGTGTACCTGCAGGTGATCCGTCCCAGGCGACCATAGCCTTTTGACAGGGTATTCTGTGGGCACCGATATAGGGCATAAAGAATATCGGGCGGCCACAGTGCAGCAAGACGTCTTCGGCGAATTCCATCAGACGGGAATAGTTTTCCCTGTCCGGGTTGGGCTGTCTTAACATGACCAGGTCATAATTTCTGGCGTATTGTGCCATCTTGCGTGCGCCTTCGGCCAGCTTGCCCGGAATGACAATGGTATTAACTGTCAGCCCTTCGTTTTTGCCAGCCTCGATGAATTCGTCTGCGAGTTGGTGTGCGAACTGCTTGGCAATGCGAGCGTAAGCGTCCTCATCCTGAACCTTGAGATGTTCTGGCTTTATTGCCTCCAGGGAAACGCCTGTTAGTTTCGCACCATGGGCTTTTGCCATATGAAAGGCGGCCTGTATGCGAACCGGGTTGCTTTTGCCGTCATCAAGAAATACCAGTATGTCCTTGTAGTTCATATTTGTTCCAGTTAGAAATTGTTGCTATTAATTGTCCAGGGTAGTCTGATTGTTTTACTTGCTCTGTAATAAGATATTAAGACAGTATTAATGCGACATCAGTACGGGTGTAAGCATTGTTGACAGTAAAGATCGTGTTACGCCACCGAATATTTTCTGTTTCAGGGTCGGGGTTCCGTAGCCACCCATTATCAACATATCAATGTCATTATGTGAAATCGTATTGAGAATAGTTGCTGCCACACCGGATGTACCGGGTGAAACGTATTCAATATGAGAGGATATACCGTGTCTTTGCAGGTGGTCTGACAACGCCTCTGCCTGTACATCGCTTTTGCTTTCCATCTGCTTCTTGCTTTGTACTATAAGAATGGTGACATCCTCGGTTTGTTCCAGCATAGGAAGAGCGTCATGTATGGCACGTGCTGCAGCGGGTGTGCCATCCCATGAAATGAGGGCCTTTTTACATGGGATCTTGTTGGCACCAATATACGGTATAAAGAAAATAGGACGACCGCTATATAGCATCACTTCTTCAGCAAATCCCAGCATACGCAAATAGTTCTTGCTATCAGGGTTTGGTTGACCCAGTATGATCAGATCAGAGTTCCGTCCATAGTGCGCCATCTTGTTGGCACTGGTGTCATAATTTCCTTCGATAATAATTGACTCAAAATCAATCTCTGCAGCGGAGGCCCTGGCAGAAAATTCTGCAGCGAGGCTTTCTGCCATCTGCCTGGATTTCAGGGCAATCACCTTCTCATCATCTGAATTTAGCTTTTCTGGCCGTAATGTCTGCAGGGCAGCACCAGTCAGTCGTGCAGCATGTGATTGGGCCAGGTAAATAGCCATATCTACACGCTCGTTATGGCTTTTGCCATCGTCAAGAAATACCAGTATGTCCTTGTAGCTCATAACTGTTCCAGTCAGATGATATGAGGGCAGATGTCTAAGTCATTGGTGTTCTATATCGCCAGGTATTCTTCGCGCAGTTCATTATTATCAAGTACTTCCTGGGCTGTGCCATCAAATACGACTTTACCCATATCGAGAATGACAGCGCGGTCGGACAACTTCAGTGCAGCGACGGCATTTTGTTCAACGATGACTGTGGTCATGCCAAGCTCACGAATACTTTCCAGAATACGCTCAATCTCCTGCACGATTACCGGCGCAAGGCCTTCATAAGGTTCGTCAAGCAGCAGCAGTTTGATGTCACGAGCCAGGGCTCGCGCAACGGCAAGCATCTGTTGTTCGCCACCGGACAGGGTCACTGCTTCCTGTGCACGACGTTCCGCAAGCCGCGGGAAGTGTTCATAAATACGTTCCTTGGTCCAGCCAATGGGTGGTGCAATCTGTGCCAGATCAAGACTCTCTTCAACCGTCAGGCCGGGAATGATGCGGCGATCTTCCGGAACCAGCGCAATACCATTCTGCGCTGCCTGATAGGATTTCATATTATGTATCGGCTGGTGATCCAGCCAGATTTCCCCATGCTGCATTTCCGGCGTATCCGTGCGCGCGATAGATCGCAGGGTCGAGGTCTTGCCGGCACCGTTACGGCCGAGCAGGGCCAGGATCTCGCCCTCGCGAATGTCGAAGTTGACACCCTGTACGATATAGCTTTCTCCGTAGTAGGAGTGCATATCCCAGCAGGAAAAGTATGCGTGCGTGCCGCCCTGGTTTTTTACGGGATCTGTTGCCGGCGCCTTGAATTTACCGATATCGCCAATGATTTCATGTTCACTCATAATTCTGCAGTTCCCAGGTAAGCTTCACGGACTTTAGGGTGGCCTTTGATATCATCAGGCTTGCCCTCTGCGATGATGGCACCCTGCGCCAGCACACTGATGTGATCAGCAAGGCTGAATACCACGTGCATGTCATGTTCAATGATAATTTTAGTCATACCGCCTTCCTTGATTTTTTTCAGCAGCTCAATGGTGCGGTTGGTATCATGCCGTGCCATACCAGCAGTGGGTTCATCCAGTAACAATAGTTTAGGGTGCTGGATCAGGCACATGGCCATTTCTAGCCGGCGCTTATCACCACGTGACAGACTGCCCGCACGTATGTCGCTGCTATCTGCCAGCCCCAGGTCGTCAAGGTAATGCATGGCTTCATCTTGCAACTGATTCTCGTTTCTCAGCCACTTGAAAAGATCAAATTTAAAGGCACCATCACGCTTTGCCAGGGCCGGAATCATGACATTATTCAACAGGGATAATTCCGGGAAAATTTCCGGTGTCTGGAACACTCGCGATACACCCAGCTGGTTAATACCATGGGGTGTCATGCCATCAGTAAGATCCTGACCGGCAAACATGATAGAACCACTGTCGGGTACCAGTTTTGCGATACAGGTATTGAGCAGTGTAGATTTACCGGCGCCGTTGGGGCCGATAATCGCATGCGTGGTGCCTTGCTTGACCTTGAGGTTAATATCGGAAAGCGCCTTCAGGCCGCCAAAGGTTTTGTTGACGCCTGATATCTCGAGTACGTAGTTATCTTCCATATCTTACCCCCGCATCCTTTTGACCCAGGCCGTCAGACGCCTGATGGCCTCCATGATGCCGCCGGGCATGAAAATGATAACGATCATAAACAGCACGCCCAGTGTCATATGCCAACCATCACCTACAAATGGACTGACTATGGTTACCGCGATATTTTCCAGCCACTCTGGCAGAAAGCTAAAGGTTGCGTGGAGGCCAGATTCATTAATCGCCGAGAAGATGTTTTCAAAATACTTGATAACAACCGCGCCAATCAATGGGCCTATCAAGGTGCCAACCCCGCCGAGGATAGTCATTAGCACCACTTCACCGGAAGCGGTCCATTGCATTCGTTCGGCACCGGCCAGCGGGTCAACAATGACCATCAGTGCACCTGCCAGCCCGGCATACATACCAGAGATGACAAAGGCAGCCAGCAGGTAAGGACGCGGGTTGTAACCGGTATACTCCATGCGTGTCTGGTTGGACTTGATTGCTATCAGCTTCATGCCAAAAGGAGAACGAAAAACCCGCATGGCCAGGTAAAAACCCAGGATTAGCATGATCGCGCAGAAATAATATCCGCTATAGCCGGTCATCTCGATACCGAAGAAGTTACCAACCGGTGATCCGTCGATCTGCACACCAAGTGCATTATCCAGTACGCGTGGGTCATCACGCAAAACACGCAAGCCGGTCTCACCGTTGGTAATCGGTGTCAGAACCGAGTAAGCCAGGTTATAGCCCATCTGTGCAAAAGCCAGCGTCAGAATGGCGAAGTAGATCCCGGTTCTTTTCAAGCTGACATAGCCGATGGCTGCGGCAAAT
Source organism: Arenicellales bacterium (assembly GCA_029287855.1). Taxonomy (GTDB): domain Bacteria; phylum Pseudomonadota; class Gammaproteobacteria; order BMS3Bbin11; family BMS3Bbin11; genus BMS3Bbin11. The sequence goes on from JARFQI010000048.1 coordinate 5,292, forward strand.
ATACCGGATAGCAGTACGGCGAATATAACTGCGGGTACCGGATTCATGGTCAATAACTTGAATGACCAGGCTGCAGTGTAGGAGCCTATACCCAGAAAGACCGCATGGCCAAATGACAGATAACCGGTCAGGCCAAACAGAATGTTATATCCGATGGCAAACAGGCCGAAGATGGCAAATTTCTGTAACAGGTCGGGATAGCCCGCACCGATAAATTTTCCCCATAGCGGTGCAGTCAATACGACGACGATAAATATAATCAGGCTCAGAGTGTCTTTATACTTTGATGAGGGATTAACGGAATCCATTCATACTCTCCTTTAATCCTTACCCATTAAGCCGCGAGGCCTGACAAGTAAAACTATAACAGCGACCAGGTAGATAATAATCTGGTCGATTCCAGGTAAAATTGATTTGACTTCGTTCATGGAGGCGAAAGACTGCAGGATACCTAACAAGAAGCCAGCAGCAACGGCACCACCCAATGAGCCCATGCCGCCAACAACGACCACCACGAATGACAGCACGAGGAAATCCATTCCCATGTGATAATCGGGCGGCAGGATAGGCGTGTACATGGTGCCCGCAAGGCCCGCTACTACTGCAGCGATGCCAAAAACAATGGTAAATGCTTTTTCCACGTTAACACCGAGCAGTCCGACGGTTTCCCTGTCATGCATGCCGGCCCGCACGACCATACCGAAAGTCGTGTATTTCAGGAAAGCGAAAACAGCACCAATAATTGTGATTGAAAAGAACAGGTATATAAGTCGCCACCAGGGGTAAACCAGGTTCTCACCAAGTCCAAGGGCGGCACCGATACTTGCACTGCCGGCAACGATTTCCGGTGCGGGGGTGGGGATCGGGTTGGCACCATAATTGGCCTTGACGATCTCCTGGATAATGATCGCCAGGCCAAATGTAACCAGTATCTGGTCGGCATCATCGCGTTTGTAAAAATGTTGTATCAGGCCGCGTTCCATCATCAGGCCAATCAACAACATGACCGGTATGGCGACCAGGATGGATATGGGTACGGCATAATCAATGATCATGCTACCGGTATCACCCCACCAAATCTCGAGGTAGGGGGTTTCTTTATAGGCGTCAAAGAAGGTGATGCTTTCGTCTTTCACCTTCTTGGAAATAGTCAGTATGTTTTGTACCGTTACCGATACAAAGGCACCGAGCAT
>JARFQI010000035.1 GCA_029287855.1 Arenicellales bacterium
ATAATTCTGATTTCCAGAAACTATTCTCATTGGCCTGTATAAAAAGCTCACAGTGGATTTTCAACAATTTGTGCCTGATGCTCCTGAGTTTTCGGAAGATCATCTAATGATGGCAGCTTCATTCGACCGATTCATTATGGGTATCGCGGTGCCTGAATACACCACCAGCTGTACAGGCTCTCACGCCGGGCATTTCAGTCAACATATCGTCTGACCAGCGACTAAGCTTGCTGGTGATATTCTTCTTTTTTCCAGGCATCATCGTTTTCACTATTGTGCTCAATGTTCCTCTTTTGGGCATCACTATATTCGGCCACTTGCCTATAATCATTGTTTCTTCTTCGGAAGCGCCTTATCGCGACGATTGGCAACAGTATTAGAACGAATGGCAGATACAGCAGAACCACAAAGAGGGTCTTGTACCGGTCCGATTTTGACATTCCGTCGAGGTCGCCAAAGAGAACTTCTTTCCAGATATCATTGTTATTTATCATTTAAATACTCCGCTGATGGTGATTGCAATTTGCCGTCACAGACAACCGTATTTCGCCCGTTCTTTTTGGCCTGATACATAGCAGAATCAGCTTGTTTGAGCAGTGAATCGAGGTCTGAAGTACCAATAGCCACGCCAAAACTGGCGCTGATGGAAATTTCTTTGTCATTGAACATGATCGGTGTTTTGCTAATCAGCTGACGCAATATTTCAGCAAGCTGAGAGGCCTCATCGAGCACTGACGGCTTCAATAATATGACAAACTCTTCACCGCCTATTCGCGCACAAAGGTCGGATTTTCTTATTGTTTTGCGCAGGATCTGTCCTAGATGTTTTATCGTCGCATCACCGGCAGCATGGCCAAGCCTGTCGTTGATTTTCTTGAAGTGATCAATGTCAAAAATGATGGCCGAGAGTTGTTCTTTATTGCGCAGGCAGTAGTCAACGAGCATTTTTCCCTTTTCATAAAATGCACGGCGATTATTGAGGCCCGATAATTCGTCTATCTGGGCCATTGCCTCTGCCGTCTCCTTGGCAATTTGAAGCTCATGGCTCAGCTTAAAGCTCTGATTCAAGGTCGACGATAGAATCTTTCCTGTGCGCAGGGCCGTGGCAGAGAAGAGAACAGCACCGATCGCGGTCCCCACCGCCAAAATATTGCCCATGACAATGAACCATAGTGTTATCGGTAAGATGAGAAAGGCAATCGAAACCATTGTCAGGGTGCGATTGGCGGAATAGACTGAAATGGTGCTTCCTGATAAGCCCATCAGGAAAAAATAGATCACTATCTGGTGAAGCTGAGAGTCTGTGGGCATGATGTATAACGCCCCGATACCCCAGCTTAATGATGACAGGAGCAGGGTGATAAAGTGTGGCAGTTCCCAGGCCAATACTTTCTTGCCCTGTGGTTTCAGGCGGTTGTAGAACAGAAACAAGATAAACTGAATAAGGGCACTGGCAACAACCATTAACACCCAGGTGACCAGTATATCCTTGTTCTGCACTGGCAACAGGATTGCCGATAGCAGTGCGCAGCTAAGCAGGTTAACGATAATTGCCGTATAAGACTGGTCAAAAAGTAATTGCAGCTTTTCTGCCCGAACCAGAACATCCAGCGGTGATTCTGATTGCTTTTTTTCCAGTCGGTTTGACTTCACGCCCGTTGGAACGCGGGCCCTGCCGAATTCTGGGTGCTGCCTGAGGAAAGAGCTGTAGAGATCTGGAAAGCTGGTCTGCATTTTTATTCTCCATTAAACCCCATTGGAGAGCTCCATCGCTCGAACTTTATCGTGGTGCGGTACTCAGACAGCAGCATGCCACAGACCTTGCAGCGCGGGTCAACGTCACGATTCAATACTGCTTTTTTACTATAGAAATGCTCACACTCGCCGCGCAGCCGATAGACAATTTTTGAATGAAACAGCCTGGTTTTCTGTACAATGAACTCGCTGTAATTGCTTTGTTCTTTTAATTTGTGGTTAAACATCAATTCTCTCCAGGGATAAGAGGTCAATTTTTATTGTTTTGGGAGAATTTCTCCGCCTGCTTAAAATGTAGCAGAAAAATACCTTTCATCAAGGATTATTTACCACTCATCCATACATTATTACCATTTGTCTGTATTTTTTGTTCATTCACAAACAAAAGTGGAATTAGTAGATATTCCAGAAAATCGAAGAATGGAGAGAATTTTCGATAAGGCGCTGTTAAATCAGGTTCCAACCCGATAACTCATTGTTTGGCTGGATCGAGTTCGTTGATCTTGAGGAAAGCGGTTTTTATACTTAAAACATGATCTATTAGCTCAACAACACCAGTTCCTCTGATGCTGTCGGGTGAATGGCGACGGTATTATCCAGGTCTGTCTTGTGGGCACCCATCCTTATTGCTACAGCAAAGCCCTGAACAATTTCATCGGCACCCTCGCCGATAACGTGAATGCCGACAACCTTTTCCTTTGCTCCGGCAGTAATCATCTTTATTAATGATTTTGGCTTTTGCTCTGATAGCGCGTTAATCATATTTGTGAATCGGCTCTGGTAAATTTTAACCTGGCCATAACGTTCACGTGCTTCATCTTCGGCCATGCCGACGGTGCCTATCGGCGGATGACTGAATACGACACTGGGGATGTTGTCATAGTCAAGCTTTGCGTCAGTTTGATGATTGAACAAGCGATCAGCGAGGCGTCGCCCGGCAGCGATCGCTACCGGTGTCAGGGCAGCACGCCCGGTTATATCACCGACGGCATAAACGCCATCCACTGCGGTATTCTGCTGATCATCTGTTTCTATGAAGCCTGCACTGGTGGTCTCAATGCCAATCTTATCCAGTCCGATATCATCTGTGTTTGAGGAACGCCCGATGGCCCAGATCAGGCAATCTATATCTCTGATATCTTCACTATGGCTGCTGACGATATGTAAATTTCCGTTTTCCTGTTTCTCGATACGATTCATGTGGGTACAGGAAAGAATGTTGACGCCCGCGTTCATCATTTCTTCCATCAGGGTTTCACGCAGACTGGCATCAAAAGTACGAAGAAAGCTCTCATTGCGGAGTATCATGGTAACTTCACTGCCGAGCTGGTTAAGCACACCGGCCAGCTCTACAGCGATATATCCTGCACCGACCACAACAACACGCTCAGGCAACTCTTCAAGTTCAAAAAAGCCGTCACTGGTAATCCCGTATTCTGCGCCTGGAATGTCCGGAACGCTCGGGCGCCCACCTGTTGCGATCAGGACATGCCTGCCTTCAATGGCTAGCTTTTCTGAGGCCTGATTGTGCGGATCTACGACTTCTATTGTGTGTGTATCGACAAGCCTGCCATGACCCTGAAACATTTTAATTTCGTCCAGATCAAGATTTCTTTGATAAATTTCATTCAGGCGGACAATATAATCGTCGCGTTTCTTTTTCATCACCGGCCAGTCAAAACCATGGCGTGATAGCTTGAAGCCGTAATCACCTGCCATTTCCAGGCCGTGTGCCAGGCTGGCAGCATTCCACATAACCTTTTTCGGGACGCAACCGACATTGACGCAGGTGCCGCCAAGGCGGCCGCTCTCAATAATAGCGACACGTGCTCCGTAGGATGCAGCACGTCTTGCAGTAGCGATTCCACCGCTTCCAGCACCGAGGACGATCAAATCGAAGATTTCATTCATAATGTTTTCTTAATAGATGGTAAGAAAGAGATAGTGATAGAGAATATTGCAGCATAACTGACCAGAAAATCTGCTCATGGCGAAAACGGATTGACATGTGTTTCTGCATTGTTGAGGGGTAAGTAAAGCAGAGTTTACCAATAAATTAAATATAAACTGAGAGAAGAGCTATTGAAAGATGAAGGCACCTGCAGCCCGATGTTATTAGTTTCTCGATCACTTCTTGCATTTGACAATTCTGGAGCTTGCAAAGGTACAGGAAAATGTTGAACCTACCGCCGGTGTGCTGGATATATCCATGTGTCCACCGTGACGTTGAACGATATGTTTGACGATGGCAAGACCCAGGCCGCTGCCGCCGGATTCACGTGAGCGGCTGGAATCCACCCGGTAGAAGCGTTCAGTCAGCCGACTCAGGTGATGTGACTCAATACCTATACCATCATCTTCCACGACCAGGCATGGCTCGCCGGAACCACTGCGGAACCATTGCAAATCAACAGGTGTTTGCGGTGGATTATGCTGCAGGGCATTGTACAGCAGGTTATTGCAGAGACTGATAATTTCCTGCTTCATTCCAAGCAGGCATAGCGTCTCATCAGCTGCCACGGTGATTTGCCCTTCTACCGCCCTGCCAGACTGAACAGCATCAAGAACAAGATTTTGCAGTATCTCCGCGATATTGAGTTTCTCGCCTTCCTCTGCTTCCAACGTTGAATGTTCGAGGCGTGACAAGGTTAGCATTTCGTTAATAATAATTTCCATGTGGCTGGTTTGTTCAAGAATTATTCGCATCTTATCCTGAACATCGCTGGTACACGTTTTGTCAGTTGACATCACCTCTAGATATCCGCGGATAACGGTCAGAGGAGTGCGCAACTCATGCGAGGCATTAGTTACAAATTCTCGTCTAACACGATCAACTCGCTCGCGAATACTTACATCGCGTACAGTCAGTAAAAGGTTTTCTTTGCCGTAATTGATCAATCGACAGGAGAAGATAATTGATGAATCAAGCGGAGATGCCATGCGCAGCTCCCCCTTGCGTTTGCGCGCATGCAGAAATTTCCTGAACTCGGGGTCACGCAGCAGGTTATCAATTCGCTGGCCGATATCACGCGGGGACTGTAGACCAAGCAGGATTTCCGCAGCTTCATTGAACCACTGTATTTCACTCGTTGTGGTTAAAATCACGGTTGCTTCAGGTAGGGCTTTCGCTGAGTCCCTGAACTGTCCAAGTAGTTGGGCGAGCCGTTTTTTACCGCTTTTCTGGCTATTTTTCAGACGATAAATATTTGAAATTATATTGTCCAGTACGCCGCCAGCATCTGGTGCTGCTGAGCGTTTCAGGCCTTTTTCAATCCAGCGGTCCAGTTTAAATATGTTACGTAATAACCAGAGACAATAAGCTAACAGAGCAACGGCAATAGCTGGCCAGAGCGTCGACGTAATGAGTCCTACTACGGCACCTATGAGTAGCACACCTGCCAGGCGCCAGATTTCCTGAGTCTGTGATTGATTCATTATAGTAGGGCGTCTCCAGTAATATACTGTAGAAGAAAATCCTGCAAATCTAGAAAATTGCGATATATGGACGTGTTATATTACCGCGATATCGGAAACGTGAAGATTAACAACTTAGTGGTGGCAGATACAGGGCTATAAAATTCTGCATAAAATTTATTTTTGTTGTTCTGAGCCGACACTAAACCGATAGCCGGTGCCACGAACGGTTTGCAGCATGTGGTCAACATTGAATTGTTTAAGCAGTTTTCTCAGGCGCAGGACATGAACATCTACAGTCCTTTCTTCAATGTATATATTTTCACCCCAGACATAATCCAGAAGCTGTCCCCTGGAATAGACACGGTTTGGATGCTGCATCAGGAATAACAGCAGTTTGTATTCGGTCGGCCCGGGGCTTGCAGGTTTGCCACAAATTGTTAGTACATGTGATGCCGGATCAAGCAGTATTTCGCCTGCCTGTAACGGTTGCATGGTGCTTTCGAAAGCGTCAGCGCGGCGTAATAACGCAGAGATGCGGGACAGTAGTTCACGAGTGGAAAAGGGCTTGGTGATATAGTCATCAGCACCGGAGTCGAGCCCGTCAACCCGGTCATTTTCTTCGCTGCGAGCGGTCAGCATAATAATTGGTTTTGTCCGCGTCGGTGCAGATCGTCGAAAACCGCGGACCAGTTCCAGGCCGCTGACACCCGGCAGCATCCAGTCGATGATCATTAAATCAGGAGTGAATCCTGCCATAGCCTGTTTGGCTGACTGGCCATTTTCAACACCGACTACCTTATAGTCCTCGCTTTCCAGTGCAAACACGATCATCTCGCGAATAGCGGTTTCGTCTTCAATGACCAGGATTTTTTTCTGCATATTGGGAGGGAATTTATAGCTAATAGTAGCGTAGCAAACAATAGCAGTAAATTGTTACAGGCTGATGACAGCAAGACAGGCAGCGTGTAATGGCTTCTATGCGTTAAGATAATCGACGCATGTCGCACTAGGCTTAAGTATACAACTGCGTTATTCAGGATCTTTCGATGAGTTCAATCTTGTAACCATCAGGATCTTCGATAAACGCAATAACGCTGCCTCCATGCTTCATCGGGCCAGCTTCACGAACGACATTGCCGCCCTTCTCGCGTATGGCATTGCAGGCAGCGGCGGCATCATCTACCGCCAGCGCGATATGCCCGTAACCGGTGCCAAGATCATAACTGTCAGTGTCCCAGTTGTGCGTCAGTTCAATAACTGTGTGATCAGATTCATCACCGTAACCGACAAAAGCGAGGGTGAATTTTCCACCGGGATAATCTTTCCGTCTGAGTAATTTCATGCCGAGGACTTCGGTATAGAAGCTAAGCGAGCGTTCGAGGTCGCCGACACGTAACATGGTATGAAGCATTCGCATTGTGATATCTCCGTTGTCTATCCTGGTAGCGCTGCGCTACAGACCTTTCTTAGCGGCTGCGATCCGCAGGCGCAGGGCGTTAAGGCGAATAAAGCCCGTCGCGTCAGACTGGTCATAGGCGCCCGCGTCATCTTCGAAGGTAGCAATATCCTCATCGAACAGGCTATCGGTTTCTGACTTCCTGCCCACCACCATGATGCCGCCTTTGTAAAGTTTCAAGCGGACGCTGCCGTTAACGTTGTTCTGCGATTCATCAATCATTAGCTGCAGCATTTCGCGTTCGGGGCTCCACCAGTAACCGTTATAGATTAGCTTGGCATAACGTGGCATCAATTCATCTTTAAGGTGCATGGCTTCACGGTCCAGCGTCAGTGATTCCATTGCCCTGTGGGCCTTCAGCATGATGGTGCCTGCGGGGGTTTCATAACAGCCACGTGATTTCATTCCAACATAGCGGTTTTCGACAATATCATCGCGGCCAATGCCATTTTCGCCGCCGACGCGGTTCAGGTATTCCATTACTGTGGCCGGGCTCATAGCTTCGCCATTGATTGCCACGATATCGCCCTTTTTAAATTCGAGTTCAATATACAGAGGGCGGTCAGGCGCATTTTCCGGTGATACTGTCCAGCGCCACATATCCTCTTCAGGTTCATTCCATGGGTCTTCGAGGTTGTCGCCTTCATAGGAAATGTGTAGAAGATTGGCATCCATCGAGTAAGGCGATTTGGTGCCGCGTTTTAGTTCTACAGGAATACCGTGTTCTTCGGCATACCTCATCAGCTTGTCTCGTGAAAGCAGGTCCCATTCACGCCATGGTGCAATAATTTTAATACCGGGCATCAGTGCATAGGCGCCAAGCTCAAAGCGGACCTGGTCGTTACCCTTCCCTGTCGCTCCATGTGAGATGGCATCGGCGCCGGTTTCATGTGCAATTTCTATCAGGCGCTTGGCAATTAGTGGGCGGGCAATCGAAGTGCCAAGTAAGTACTCACCTTCGTAAATAGTGTTGGCACGAAACATCGGGAAGACATAATCTCGAGCAAACTCCTCACGCAGGTCCTCAATATATATTTCCTTGATACCTGCCGCCTCGGCCTTGACGCGTGCAGGCTCGACTTCCTCACCCTGCCCGATATCAGCAGTGAATGTGACAATTTCACATTGATATTCATCCTTTAGCCAGCGCAGAATAATGGAGGTATCTAGACCGCCTGAATAGGCGAGTACAACTTTCTTTACTTCAGACATGATTTTATTTGCACCTGCTGTACGGTTGTTATTTGTTGGGATGTTGTGAGCGCCGAAAATATACATAATTTTGACTGAAGTCTAAAGACAGATGCTCTATAGTCATGCTTCATCTTTTATCTGGTGTTTTTCTTGGCGGCATCAGGTCGGTTATTGTGCCTTCTGCCATTTCCGCTGCAAAGCAGAATGTTTCAGATAATGTCGGATGTGGATGAATCGTCAGTCCGATGTCCTCGGCATCAGCGCCCAGTTCCAGTGCCAGCACCGCTTCAGCAATCAGTTCTCCGGCATTAGGGCCAACGATGCCAGCACCAACGATACGACCTGTTTTCTTATCAAATAAAGCCTTGGTCATGCCTTCATCACGGCCTATTGACAGGCTGCGTCCACTGGCAGCCCATGGGAAGGCGCCCTTTTCTACAGCAATACCGTCGGCTTTTGCCTGTGTCTCTGTCAGGCCCATCCAGGCAACTTCGGGATCTGTATAGGCTACTGAGGGTATCGTCATCGGATCGAAAATTGATTTCATGCCGCTGATCACTTCTGCAGCCACTTTCCCCTCGTGTGTTGCCTTGTGCGCCAGCATAGGCTGGCCAACTATATCGCCGATAGCGTAGATGTGGGGGATATTGGTTTGCTGCTGTTTATTGACAGCTATAAAGCCACGCTCATCGACATTGACACCGGCTTTGTCTGCGTCAATCAACAGTCCGTTTGGACTGCGTCCAACTGCGACGAGTATGCGGTCGAAGGTATCCGACTGCGGCGCATCCTTGCCATCAAATGAAACTTCAAGTCCATTTTTTACCGGCTTGATCTCAGTGACTGCGGTGTTCAGGTAAATATTTTCATATCGAGCCTTGAGGCGTTTCGCCAGAGGTCGAATAATGTCTTTATCGGCACCCGGTATCAGGCCGTCGAGCATTTCAACAATGGTAATTTTTGCACCCAGAGCTTCGTAAACGGTCGCCATCTCGAGGCCGATAATGCCGCCACCGATGACCAGTAATCGCTCTGGAATCTCTGCAAGCTCCAGCGCATCGGTTGAATCCATTACGCGTGGGTCGTCATTCGGGAAACTGGGTATTTTTGTTACTCTTGAGCCCGCGGCAATGATGCAATGATCAAAAGAAATTGTGATAACGCCGTCTGCAGTAGTGACAGCGATATGGTTTGGTGATGTAAATTTACCCTCGCCGTTAACCACTTCAACTTTACGTTGCTTAGCCAGCATCTTTAGACCGCCAGTCAGGCGGTCAACGACAGATTCTTTCCAGCCTGCAATTTTTTCGATATCAATATCAGGCATGCCAAAACTAACACCATGGTCGGCCATTTCCTCTGCTTCATTGATGACGGCAGCTGTATGCAACAGGGCTTTGGATGGAATACAGCCAACATTCAGGCAAACGCCGCCGATGCGTTGATGCCGCTCAATCATTATCACCTGCCTGCCAAGGTCAGCAGCGCGAAAAGCAGCGGTATAGCCACCAGGGCCTGAACCAAGCACCAGAACCTCGGCATGCTTGTCGGTTTTTTCAATGTTCTTAGCTGTAGAGGCCTCAGTCGCAGGCGATCTTGCTGTCGTTTGTGCTGTCTGTTCGGTCGTTGCCTTCGTTTCAGCAGGCGGTTTGATGTCTGATGGCGCCGTTTCAGCCTGCTCTTCCAGCATCAATATGGTTGTACCCTGGGCAACTTTATCTCCCACAGCTACCAGGATGTCTTTGATCAGCCCATCGGCAGGCGAAGGAATTTCCATTGTTGCCTTATCGCTTTCCAGGGTGATCAACGAATCTTCCTTGGTGACGGTGTCACCGCTGGCAACCAGTATTTCAATGATCTCAACTTCGTCAAAATCACCTATATCAGGCAGACGTACCTCAGTCAGCTTACTCATTTGTTTGTTTCCTTTACGTCTCTACTTACAGGAGTACTTTACGTATGTCAGTGAGCATTCTGCTCAGGTAACTCGTGAAGCGTGCACCATCAGCACCATCAATAACCCTATGATCGTAAGAAAGCGCAAGCGGCAGCATCAAACGAGGCACAAATTTGCTGCCATTCCAAACCGGCTTCATTTGCGAGCGTGCAACACCAAGTATTGCTACCTCCGGCGCATTAACGATAGGGGTGAAATTTGTGCCGCCTATGCCACCAAGGCTGGAGATAGAGAATGTTCCTCCCTGCAGATCAGCGGGCATTAACGAACCATCACGGGCACGATTGCTGATTTCCATCAACTCTTCTGCCAGATGATAAAAGCCTTTGCTATCGACATCACGAATGACAGGAACCATCAGGCCGTCAGGGGTATCGACGGCAACACCAATATTATAATAACTCTTGATGATCAGGTTCTCTTTGCTTTCATCCAGTGAAGCATTGAATTGAGGGAATTCTTTTAGTGCGGAGACAACGGCCTTCATGATGAAAACCAGTGGTGTCATGCGAACACCTTTACGCGCAGCATCATCCTTCATACTGTTACGGAATTCTTCCAGGTCGGTAGTATCTGCCTCATCAAACTGGGTAACATGCGGGATATTCAGCCAGCAGGCATGCAGATGTTTGCCAGCAATCTTTTTAATGCGGGACAACGGCCTGACTTCAATTTCTCCAAACTTGGCAAAATCGACTTTGGGTACCGGTGGAATCGTACTGCCGGAATCTGTGTCAGCGGTACATTTCTGCATGCTTTGTTTTACAAAGCCCTGCACATCTTCCTTAAGGATTCTCGCCTTCGGTCCTGACCCGCGTACCTGATGCAGCTTGACGCCTAGGTCGAATGCAAATCGTCGTACAGATGGCGAGGCATGAGAACGTATTTGCCCCGCTACCGTGTCTGGTGCATAGGGAACGATGTCGTCGCCGGCGTCGGTGGCGACGAGCGGCGCTGGTGTAGTTTCAGTCGCTGGAATATTCTCTGGTGCTGCCGCAGCAGCTTTCGCCACTGTCGGTGCATTATCCGGTTTTTCAACGGCAGCACTGCTCTCAAGTAACAGAATGACATTACCAACAGAGACCTTATCACCGATGGATACTTTGACTTCCTTGACTATGCCGGCTTCTGGCGCAGGGATTTCCATCGTTGCCTTGTCACTCTCCAGAGAGATCAGTGAGTCTTCAGCTTCAACCTGATCGCCGGCGCTAACCAGTATTTCTATGACTTCTACTTCATCGAAGTCGCCAATATCCGGAACAGGGATTTCTTTTATATTCTTCATGATGTTTGTATGCGGTTATGCCTAAACAGTGGCAGGATTTGGCTTGCTGCCATCGATGCCGTATTTTTTAATTGCTTCACTGACCATTTTGCCTGGCAGTTCTCCATTGTCAGCTAATGATTGCAGTGCGGCAACGACAATATGAGCGCTGTTTACCTCGAAAAAGCTGCGCAGGGCCTCTCGTGTATCGCTGCGGCCAAAACCATCTGTGCCGAGAACACGGTATTTGCCTGGTACAGCAGCCCGGATCTGGTCTGCATAGAGACGAACATAGTCAGTGGATGCAATCACCGGACCCCTTTTCTCAGATAGACATTCTGCGACATAACAGGTGCGTTTCTTTTTGCCGGGATTGAGCCGATTCCAGCGTTCACAGTCATCCATGTCGCGACGAAGTTCGTTAAAACTGGTTGCGCTCCAGACATCGGCAGAGACTGCCCATTCCTTTTCCAGCTGTTCAGCAGCTGTTTCGACTTCACGCAATATGGTGCCGCTTCCAAGCAGTTGCACATGCAGTTTTTTACGGCCGCCTTTTTTCAGCAGATACATGCCACGCAGGATCCCCTGCTCTACCCCTTCAGGCATCTCCGGGTGATGATAGTTTTCATTCATCAGTGTGATGTAATAGAAGACATTTTCCTGTTGCTGGTACATCCTCCGCATACCATCATGAACAATGACTGCAAGTTCATAGGCATAGGTAGGATCATAGGAAACACAATTTGGTATACCGCCCGAGGCCAGCAGGCTGTGACCGTCCTGATGTTGCAGACCTTCACCATTCAACGTCGTTCTGCCCGCAGTGCCTCCCATCAGAAAACCTCTGGCCTGCATATCACCGGCCGCCCATATCAGGTCACCAACGCGCTGGAAGCCGAACATTGAATAATAGATATAGAACGGAATCATGTTGATGCCATGATTGGTATAGGCGGTGGCTGCTGCAATCCAGTCAGACATGGCGCCAGCTTCATTAATACCTTCCTGCAGAATCTGGCCTTTGGTATCTTCGCGGTACCACATGATTGAGGCATGATCCTCTGGCTCATATAGCTGACCGGAAGATGAATATATGCCCAGTTGCCGGAACAGCCCTTCCATTCCAAAAGTGCGCGCTTCATCAGGGATAATTGGTACCAGGTGTTTGCCAATAGTCTTGTCGCGGGTCATGATCGAGAGCATGCGAACAAATGCCATGGTGGTCGACAGCTCTCTTTCACCACTGCTTTTAAGCAGCGGATCAAAAATGTCCAGATCAGGTATATCGAGTGCCGGGACATCTGTAGTGCGCTTCGGTAAATACCCGCCCAACGCCTGGCGGCGCTCATGCAGATAGCGCATTTCCTCGCTGTCTTCATCAGGCTTAATGAATGGAATCTGTTCCAGCTCATCATCGGAAATTGGCAGACCAAAGCGGTCACGGAAGCGGCGGAGCTGCTCCTGAGTAATTTTTTTCTGAGAATGCGTGGTGTTCTGTGCCTCACCGGCAGTCCCCATGCCATAGCCCTTGACCGTCTTCGCAAGGATCACCGATGGCTGACCCTCGTGATTGACGGCTTCATGGTAAGCGGCATAAACCTTGCGCGGGTCATGGCCGCCTCTCAGCAGGTGCCAGATGTCATCGTCGGTCATGTCAGCGACCATATCCAGCAACTCAGGGTACTTGCCGAAGAAATGTTCACGAACAAAAGCGCCGTCCCTGGATTTATAGGCCTGGTAGTCACCGTCAACCGCCTCTTCCATGCGCTTAAGTAATAGTCCGTCTTTGTCACGCGCCAGCAGGCGGTCCCAGCCTGAACCCCAGATTACCTTGATAACATTCCAGCCGGCGCCACGGAACAGGGATTCCAGTTCCTGGATTATCTTGCCATTACCACGCACAGGACCGTCCAGCCGCTGCAGATTACAGTTGATGACAAATATCAGGTCGTCCAGTTTTTCACGTCCTGCCAGGCTGATTGCACCAATAGACTCAGGTTCATCCATTTCGCCATCGCCACAAAATGCCCAGACTTTGCGGCCATCAGTATCGAGTATCTGACGGTCATCAAGGTATTTCATGAAACGGGCCTGGTAGATAGCCATGATTGGCCCCAGTCCCATAGAGACAGTCGGGAACTGCCAGAAATCACGCATCAGCCAGGGGTGTGGATAGGATGAGAGGCCGTTGCCATCTGCTTCAAAACGGAAGTTCAGCATTTGCTCTTCAGTAATACGGCCCTCAAGATAGGCGCGTGCATAAATGCCTGGTGCAATGTGGCCCTGGAAGAAAATCAGATCACAGCCTTTTTCCGCATCGTGGCCATGAAAGAAATCATTGAAACCAACATCATAAAGTGTGGCGGATGAAGCGAAACTTGCAATATGACCGCCGACAGCTCCTGGCTTCAGGTTGGCTTTTACCACCATCGCCATGGCGTTCCAACGAATATATGATTTCAGGCGATTTTCAATCTTCATATCGCCGGGCTTGCGCATCTGTTTGTTGGCAGGGATAGTATTGACGTAAGCGGTGTTGCCGCTGAAAGGCAAATAAGCGCCAGCGCGGCGAGCCTTGTCTACCAGTTTTTCTATTAGGTAATGCGCCCGGTCGGTGCCTTCTACTTCTATGACAGAGTCCAGCGCGTCAAGCCATTCTCTGGTTTCGCGTGGATCAGGATCGTTTTCTGTCGTCATGGTTTTCCCTCGATACAGGCCTTTGTGAATTGAAACATTCCCTGGATTGCAGCCGATGTTTCACTGCCTGCTGGCAAGGAGATATCAGAAAGCTGGTAAATCCAGCTGCGAGTGCAGCGGTGTTGGGATCATTTTCCTCAACGCATATTCTCATCTCGCTGAGTGTTCAATAACCTGAATA
Organism: Arenicellales bacterium; assembly: GCA_029287855.1. GTDB lineage: Bacteria > Pseudomonadota > Gammaproteobacteria > BMS3Bbin11 > BMS3Bbin11 > BMS3Bbin11. The sequence continues at coordinate 13,922 of JARFQI010000035.1, forward strand.
TGATAAATTAATAAATACAAACGCGTATAATCGTTATTTTGACTGTCAGGGTCAAGGAAAATTAAGCCTGGGAGAGTCGTTAATCGGCTTAATTAATTAATATTATCAATAGGTTAAAAAGGATTTTAATGAAAACGCTGACTATCATAAAACCCGATGACTGGCATTTGCATTTACGCGAAGGCCAGATTCTAGAAGCAGTACTGCCGGCCACAGTAAATTCATTCAGGCGTGCTATCGTCATGCCGAACCTGATCCCACCGGTTACAGATGTTGAAATGGCGATGAGCTACCGGCGGGATATTCTCAATGCCTGCCCCGGCGACTGTGATTTTGAAGCCTTGATGACACTCTACCTGACCGATCACACCAGTCCAGCTGATGTGCAGGCGGCGGCAGGCAATCCGTATGTTCATGCTTTCAAGCTTTACCCAGCCGGTGCAACAACTAATTCCGCGTCAGGTGTTACCAGTCTGCCAGACCTGATGCCAACTCTGGAAGCGATGGCTGAATACCAGGTGCCGCTGCTGGTGCATGGTGAAGTAACGCACGCTGACGTTGATGTCTTTGATAGAGAAGCCGTCTTTATCGATCATGTTTTGTCGCCGCTACTGGAAGCCTTGCCAGGGCTTAAGGTGGTGTTCGAACACCTAACCTCACGCCAGGGTGTAGAGTTTGTCCTCGATGCCGGCGACAATGTCGCCGCAACACTGACAGCGCATCATCTGCTGCTTAATCGTAATGCCATGTTTAATAAGGGCATACGTCCCCATCATTACTGTCTGCCAGTATTAAAGAGGGAAACGCACAGGCAGGCGCTGGTTGCTGCAGCGATCAGTGGCAATCGAAAATTCTTTCTCGGCACCGACAGTGCTCCGCATGACCGTGCAAGTAAAGAGTCAGGCTGCGGCTGCGCTGGAATGTATTCGGCACCGGTAGCGCTCGAGTTATATGCGCAAATATTTGAGGACAATGATGCCCTGGATAAGCTGGAAGCCTTTGCCAGTCTCAACGGCCCGAGGTTCTATGGCTTAAAAGCCAATAGTGAACAGATAACGCTGAAGAAAGAAAACTGGCAGGTTCCATCATTAATACAAGCGGGGACTGAAGAAATAGTTCCCTTGTGTGCAGGCGAAATTCTGCACTGGCGGCGCGCATAGAATGCGAAGCCCTCACTGTTGCCCGATAACGCACAGTCAGAGTAGAATGAAAAGTTGACAGTTACGCTCAACATTCGCTGAAGAGAAAATTTATCCATTTTCATCAACTCACCATCTTTTAAATAAGCTTTTTAGATTTCGGAGTTATCAATGAACAATCCACTCGATTCAGTCATTGGCACAATAATTTCAGGGCTCGTCCTGACGGTCGTCCTGTTCTTCTTTGCAAAGAATTTCCTTGGTTAACTACCTGCCACAACGTAAATCATCCATGATGATTTACACCTCAAACCACGCGCACTAGGAAAATATTATGGATCTATTAATTGATCGCTGGCTACACGTGATGGCCGGAATTACCTGGATTGGATTACTGTACTATTTTAACTTTATTCAGGTTCCCAGCATGGGCAAAATCAAGGAAGACGGCTCTGCTACTGCAATCACTAAATTTATCGCACCGCGCGCCCTGCTCTGGTTCCGCTGGGCTGCACTGGTTACCTGGCTGACAGGCGCCTATTACCTTGAAAGGAGTGGTATTGGACTTGCTAATGCGTTTCTGCTGAAAGGTACAGCGGCATATATCGGTCTCGGTGTCTGGATGGGCACAATCATGCTATTTAATGTCTGGGTACTGATCTGGCCAAACCAGAAGAAGGTTCTGGGAATGGTTGAAGCCACCGATGAAGCCAGGCTGAAAGCTGCCCGTATTGCACTGCTGGCTTCTCGCACCAATACCATGCTATCTATTCCAATGCTGTTTTTCATGGTTGCAGGCAGCACAGCACATATGAGTATCATGATTTCTTTCTGAAGAGCTTCTGTTTTCTCAGAAAGTAATTTAAGTGGAACCCGGCTGTGGCCGGGTTTTTTATCTTTTCCATTAGATAATATTGTGATATAAAGTCTTGTTTCGCGCCCACATAGAGGCGCTTTTTTGTTTTTTATGGGTAGTAAAATGCAGCATCTGATGACTACATACAATCGATTACCTCTGGCGTTCGCACGTGGCGAGGGTGTATGGCTGGAAGACAGCGAAGGTAATAAATACCTTGATGCCATCTCCGGTATCGCTGTTTGCGGTCTTGGCCATTGCCATCCTGAAATTAGCAAGGCGATTTGCGAACAGTCGTCAACATTGATGCATACTTCGAATTTATATGAAATTCCTTTGCAGACAAGGCTAGCTGACCGCCTGGCAAAGCTGACAGGTATGGACAGGGTGTTTTTTGCCAATTCTGGTGCAGAAGCCAACGAAGCAGCAATAAAGATCGCCCGTTTGTATGGCCACAAAAAAGGCATAGACACACCGTCTATTCTTGTTTGTGAGGGTAGTTTTCACGGTCGTACTATGGCCACACTGAGTGCTACCGGAAATCGTAAAGTTCGGGCTGGATTTGAGCCGCTGTTGAGAGGTTTTAGTCGTATACCCTTCAATGACCTTGACGCCGTTCGCCATGCGGCGACGAATGATCAGAATGTCGTTGCTATACTGGTAGAGCCGATACAGGGTGAAGGTGGAATCAAGATTCCTGATCAAGGCTACCTGGCAGCGTTGCGCGAGATTTGTGACGACAATGGATGGCTATTGATGCTCGATGAGATCCAGACAGGCTTGTGCCGCAGTGGCAAATGGTTTGCCCACCAGCATGCTGGTATTGTGCCGGATGTGATGACCCTGGCCAAGGCGCTTGGTAACGGCATGCCTGTCGGTGCATGCGTTGTAAATAAAGCAGCGTCTGAGGTGTTCGGGCCCGGTAATCATGGCTCCACCTTTGGTGGCAATCCACTGGCCAGTGCTACGGCGCTAACCGTTCTGGACATACTGGAACGAGAAAATTTTGCAAACCAGGCCGCACAGTCGGGTGCATTGCTTAAGCAATTGCTTGCAGATGCTCTTGCGGATAAACACGGTGTAAAAGAAGTGCGCGGTGTAGGGCTGCTGCTGGCAATCGAACTGAATAAGCCGTGTGGTGAGCTGGTTATGCAGGCCGCGGACAAGGGTTTGCTGATCAATGTCACGGCTGACACTGTCATTCGCCTGCTGCCCCCCCTGGTAGCCAGCGAGTCTGAAATCCGGGAGATCGCTACGCGCCTGATCCCTTTAGTTGAAGAGTTTTTGAACAAATGACACGGCATTTTATTAGTCTGCTAGATCTATCACCTGAAGAGCTGAACGCTCTGCTGAATCGCGCCATCGAGCTTAAACATGAGATCAAGTCCGGCAGGACATCTCAGTTGATGCAGGGAAAGACCCTGGCACTGCTATTCGACAAGTCTTCAACCCGTACTCGTGTCTCGTTTGAAACAGGTATGAACCAGATGGGAGGCAGCACACTATTTCTTTCTCCGGCTGACGCACAGATTGGTCGCGGAGAACCAATAGAGGATACAGCCAGGGTAATCTCCAGTATGGTAGACATCGTGGCAATTCGAACTGGTCTGCATGGCAATATCATTCGATTTGCAGAATATAGTCGTGTCCCTGTCATCAATGCACTGACAGATTTTAATCACCCCTGCCAGTTGCTGGCAGATATGATGACAGTGCGTGAAAAGATAGGGCGCACAGAAAATATTGAGGTGGCATATATAGGCGATGGTAACAATATGTGCCATTCATGGATGATCGCTGCCAAGCAGTTTGGCTTTAATATAGCTATTGCAGTGCCGCAGGGGTTTGAGCCGGATGCAGAATTGCTGGAAGCCTGTGAAGACCGCGTCACGCTGACAAATTTGCCTGCAGAAGCGATTAAAGGCGTGGATGTTGTTGTCACTGACACCTGGATAAGCATGGGGCAGGAAGAGGAAAAGCAGCAGAGAGAGCAGGCCTTTGAAGGCTATACGGTGGATTCTGCATTAATGAAGTTGGCGTCAGAAAACGCGATTTTCCTGCATTGCCTGCCCGCCTACCGCGGTTATGAGGTGAGTGAAGAAGTACTCGAAGGCCCGCAGAGCATGGTCTGGGATGAAGCAGAGAATCGGCTGCATGCCCAGAAAGCATTAATCGAATTTCTGCTGGATGAAAATAGATCAATACAAAGACAGGGACAGCTGGATATCAGGACCTGAAGTTGGATTTTTTATCGTGAGTATTGGGAAATATTTATTCTATCCCATAAGAATTACATCTTTATTTTGTCTCTTATCTTTGTAAGAATGTTCAGCCCTTATTCAGGTTGGCCTGATTAAAATCATTTTGAGCCTGTATTGGCATTGCTGTGTCAGTTCAGGTAAACGTTAATAAAACTGGAGAATTTAAATGAAATTGACTACAAGCCTGGTACTTGCTGCTTCATTAGTTGCTTTTTCTGGCGTTGCAAGCGCAGACAAGGGCAAAGAGATTTATGATACAAAATGTTTCACCTGCCATGCTGCCGGTGTTGCTGGTGCTCCAAAATTTGGCGATAAAGCCGCGTGGGCTCCACGTATTGCAACGGGTATAGATGCACTGCTGGCTGTGTCTATCAAGGGTAAAGGCGCAATGCCACCAAAAGGTACCTGTATGGATTGCTCTGATGAAGACCTGAAAGCCACTATTCAGTACATGGTAGACAACGCTAAGTAAGTTGCTTCCTGCCGCAGAAAAAGGGCGCCTCAGGGTGCCCTTTTTTTATTGACTAATATGTCCCCTTTGAGGACATTAGGAATTAAAAAACTGATTGATTTTTTTCTCACTCAGTTTGCCCAGATTCACTTTTTCAATAACTCCATGTTTAACCACCATCAGTGTCGGTGTGCCATAGACATGGAAGTCACTGGCCAGCTCCGGCGAGTGATTAATGTCAACCATAACCACAGCGGTTTTATTTAACATTAGCTGCTCGATGAACGGTGTCATCTTTTTGCACGTTGAGCAATTTTTAGACATGAAATACAGGTTAAGCGGCTGCCTGGTATCAGTAGCTTTACCATTTATCCTGGCCATGGGAGGCGCTGGTTTTCCAACAGCCCGCGCTGCCGAGATGCGCATATACAGATAGGGTGCAACAAAGATCACCGCGATAGCAATAATCACTACCAGGCCGATGTCATTCACAGGGCATGGTCCCAATGCATGGCTTATTTATGGACAGCGTAAAGCCATGCATTTTTGATGGAAAACGACATAGCATGTTGATTACGAGTAAATTAAAATCCTTAGAACTTCCGCTACACATAACTGGTTTAACACAATGACAGATAATTTAATTGGCATGGGTATCAGTGATAATATCATTGAACCCGATGAGAATGTTACAGAACAGATGCTGCAGGAACTCACCAGCCTGCAGAAAAGGCTGGCGGAAATGCCTGCAGGCAGTGATGAGCTTGCACGTAACCGCTTACTTCTCGATATTGCAACTCTGCTTGTTGCCATGGACAGAAAAATTGAAGCATGGGATATAGCACGTCCATTATTTGATGCTTTTGTTGCTGCGGCCAGCTGGCAGGATGCAGTCGAAACCAGCGATGTTTTGTATGCTGCTGACCAGGATGAATCAATTGTCGCATTGGGTAATGGTGTCTGGCTGGCGGTGACTTTTCCCGTCGATCCGACGTTAAGCACCAATATGCTTGATCATGTGATTGAGGAGACGCCGAGTGACTCAGATGGCGGAGCTGTCGCTGCCGCCACCGCTCATTATCTTGCAAACCTCCGCGCCGCGGATGAGAAGATGCGCGAAAGCCTGGGTTTCCTCACCGGCAACCTGCTGGCCAGTGTCGCTTACCGGCACAGCAATCTCAAAGATCGCGAAATGATTGATATGTGGGTAGAACGGCTGGAACTAAATCAACCGGAAAAGTTTCTCCCTCGCCTGGGCATGATGCTCGATATTATCGTTGGTGATAATTGGTGGATAGACCGAGATGCCCTGCGTGATGTATTGCCGGATGATGCTAATAGCTATGCAGAATAAAATAAAACCAGTCACTGCATTTTTCTGTTATCACGTTAGTTCTTCAGCAGTCAGGCGTTTCTTTCACTTAACAGGCGATTGATCATATTTTCTGCCTGCAATGCATAGCCGCCTCCAAACAGATTAAAATGGTTGAGGACATGGTAGCTGTTATAAAGATGCTTACGTGTCGCATAGCCACTATCAAGCGGCCAGCAGTTTTCATAGGCAGCACGAAACGAATTACTAAATCCGCCAAACAGTTCAGTCATTGCAATGTCTGCTTCGCGGTCACCATAGTAGAGCGCGGGATCAAAAATTACCGGTTCGTCTGTCTCAAGAAAGGCATAGTTTCCCCCCCAGAGATCACCATGTAACAAGGATGCTTGCGGCTGATAACCCTCAAAAAAATCAGCAATACATTCGATTAGCGCTACACCGGATTTTTGCAGTTTTCTACCGCCGCCATTTTTAGCCGCAAGTGACAACTGGTAAGCGAGTCGCCTGTCGCGGAAAAAGTCGATCCAGCTGTCACTATAAGTATTTATTTGCGGTGTTGAGCCAATGGTATTTTCACGAAACCAGCCGTATTTTTCACAAGTAATCCTGTGCATGGCAGCCAATTGTTCACCTAGCTGCTGCTGGCTTCCCTGTCTTTTAAGTTGCAGATGCTCCAGTACCAGCCAGGATTGATCATTATATTGCCCGCTACAGATGGGTAATGGTACGCGTATGGTTCGTGTGCCTGCCATTTCATCAAGGGCCTGGCTCTCTGCTTGAAACATGGCCAGAGCATCATATCGGTTGGTTTTGATGAAATAACGCTGATTGCTGCCTGTGGCAACATAGGCATTGTTGATACAGCCACCTGAAGTAGCTTTTAGGTGTTCAATAGTAAATGGCTGGCCTGTTACTTGACTGACTGAGTCAGAGATTGCTTGCTGTAATTGTATATCTGTTGTCATTTGTCTACTGGTGCAGGCTGTTTAATATCATCCTGCCTTTCTGTACACAGGAAAACAAGGGAAAAGAGGTGGCATAATTTATTTTCATGGATATCACATTGTGCGCTTATTAAAAGTTTTGAATGGTATTATTTATTCAATCTATTCCTGGCTGAAATACTAGTGGTTTTTACTGAGTAATAAATGACTTTTAAGGCCAAATCGATCTGTTCAGGATTAGCTATCCAGCCTAAGTGATTGATACTTCGTTGTTCCATAAACAAACACTTATTCACATATTTAGGAATCTGTCTGATAGATGTAATAAACTAGGGCAAGCGTTATATAGCTATATTAGCAAATGATTTAACAT
>JARFQI010000064.1 GCA_029287855.1 Arenicellales bacterium
TGATCTTTGAATTAGTAATTAACCCACAAAATGCAGTGTGAACTATTCTCGTAGATGGCGTCTAATTACTATAACGAATCAATGACCAGCAGGACCATGCATGAATGAGACACCAGCTACAGACTTGCCAATCGTTTTTTATGACGGTGGCTGCCCGCTGTGCCGACGAGAGATTGCGCATTACCAGCGTATTGATCGCGATGGCCTTATCCGCTGGCTTGATATCCAGCAGAGTGAAGACGAACTGCATGCGAATGGGCTGACCTGGGAGAAGGCAATGCGACGCATGCATGTGCGAGACAGTGATGGGCGCATGGTCAGCGGTGCCGATGCCTTTGTTGCACTTTGGCGCCATATACCGCGATACCGCTTCATCGCCAGGATAGTATCTCTGCCCGGCGTTCACTGGGTATCGGAACAGGTTTACTCGGCATTCGCACGCAGGCGTTACCGGTCGCGTTGTAATGATCAGATGTGCAGCAGGTCCTGATTCTCAGGAAAATACTTATGTGGGAATACCAGGGCCAGAAAAGACCGCCATTTGCTGAACAGGAACAGGCAGGGCAGGAGTCTGTCTGGGATTACCCAAGGCCGCCGAAGCTTGAAGCGCAAAATTGTGTTGTCGAGGTATTCAACGATGACATCCTGCTGGCACACTCGGTCGAAACAATTCGTGTGCTGGAAACGGCGAGTCCACCGACCGTTTATATTCCAGAAAAAGACATAGAAATGTCACGGTTCGCAACTGTGCCGGGCCAGTCTTTTTGTGAATGGAAAGGCAGGGCCGTGTACTGGAAACTGCTGAATGATCCAGATGATATAGCCATTGCCTGGAGCTACCCAGATCCGTTTCCGGAATTCGATAAGCTACGCGGCCATCTCTGTTTCTACCCGGGGAGAATTTCCTGTTTTATTGACGGTGAGCGCGTATTGCCGCAGCCTGGCGAATTCTATGGCGGCTGGGTGACGTCTAGTATTGTCGGGCCGTTCAAGGGAGAACCCGGTACTGGCCACTGGTAAGGATGTAGAATTTGATGATGGTTTACAAAATAGCTGGCAAGTATGCTAACTGGCATTGGCGAGAGACTGCTTCAGGCTTGCTGCTAGCTTGTATGTTTGCGCTGACGGCAGGTTGTGTATCATCATCCTCCCCTGTGTATAAGGAACCGAAACTACAGTTAGCCGAACATCAACTGGTTGGCAAGATATGGGACGTCCAACAACAGGTGTACCTCGATCAGGACATGCTTGTTGGTCGTATGCTGGATAGTGACTATCTATTGCTTGGTGAGCGGCATGACAACCCGGTTCATCACCAGCATCAGGGCTGGGCCATCAAGCAGCTTGCTAACGCTGGCAGACAGGCCAGCGTCGCTTATGAAATGATTGATAGTGAACAGGGTGCCCGCCTTGCAAATCAGAAAATCACTTCAGCAGAACAGTTAATCGCTGAATTGAATCATTCCAAAACCGGCTGGGACTATGAACACAGTTACAAGGCTTTATTTGCAGAGACGATCGCTGCCGGATACAACATCGATTCGGCCAACCTGGATAGGAAACAGCTGATGAACATAGTCATGCAGGGAGAAGACAAACTGCCTGAAGCTTATCAGCGCATACTGCAGAAGACGCCGTTATCGGCTGAGCAGATGAAGGCATCACAGCTGGAAATTAGTCAATCCCATTGCGGTATGCTGGATGATAAGACCAGTGCCAGCATGGTGCTCGGCCAGCGTCTGCGGGATGCGGTGATGGCAGAGAGTCTATTAAAAAGCAGGCAGCCGGTAAAAGTACTGATTGCCGGTGCAGGTCATGTGCGTAATGACCGCGCAGTGCCTTTGTATCTAGATACGAATCTGAAAGCACAGGGCAAGGATGCCAGAATACTGTCAATTGGTATGATTGAAGTCGAAGCGTCAGAAATAAACCCTGCAGCCTACGCCGAACCCTGGGGTAGCGAAACCCTGCCTTTTGATATTGTCTGGTTTACTCCGCAGGTGAAACGTGAAGACCAGTGTGAAAAGCTTCGCCAGCACTTCAAGCATAAATCAGGTTGATCATATTAATTCCAGATGAACTTATTTCCGCTTTAAAGAAATTGCCATGGCTCTCGCAGAAATCATGATGGCAAGAATAAGAAAACCAAATGGATAAGGGAAAATATCAAGAATAAACAGCACTATGGTCAGTGCCAGGAGAAAAGCGAGGATTAATAACGGAGTATCAATTTTCATTCAGCACTTATACTAAATGACGTCCACCATCGACAGGTAAGATTCGCCCGGTGACGTAATGGCTGTCCATCAGGAAATCGACGGCATGCTGGAATTCAGCTAAACCGGCTTCACGCTGCATCAGGCTTTTCTTCAGTGTTTTTTCCCGGTATTCCGCATCATCATGTTCGTTAAATAACACCAGTGCAGGAGCAATACTATTTACCTTGACTTTAGGTGCAAGGCGGGCGGAAGAAGACAGTGTCAGATTGTCCATAGCAGCTTTGCTAGCTGCATAGGCACTGTGTTTTCGGCTGCCCCGGCTGCTCACATAATCACTGATGTGTATGATATCAGCATGGCCGTGTGAACAATTCATTAGCAGCTGCTCGAATGCCAGGTTCAACTGGTAGGGCACACTGACGTGAATCTGCAGCATACGTTGAATGATTTCTGCAGCTGGCAGCTCGGCGCCGTCGGCAATCCATTCAGAGGCATTGTGAATGATAGCCCGCAAGTTGTCATGATCGGATGTTATTGTATCGATCAGCTGGTTGATCTGATGCTGTTGATTAAAGTCACACTGATACAGCACCACACCTTTCTTGCTTAACTCGCGCAGCGAATCATAACTGGACCTGTAGGTGCCGATGACTGGAATCCCGCGATCAATAAAAGTCTCGGCCAGGTGTAGCCCAACGCGCCGGCCAACTCCGGTAATTAATATCGGATCGTTTTGCATAGGCAGTGTTTCTAGATTAAAGACCATAACAATTATTCCAATCAGGGATTCAGAAATTCCGCCCGGGTATGGATGTTTTCTTTGAAACAGCCGCCTAGCGCGGTGGTACTAGTCTGTGAGTTGGTGTCCATAACGCCACGCGACTTCACACAATAGTGGGTAGCATTAATGCTAACGGCTACATCATCCGTTTCAAGCAGCGCCTGCAGGGCAACAAGTATTTGCCGGGTCAGGCGCTCCTGCACCTGCGGTCTCTGGCCAAAAAATCTGACGATGCGGTTAATCTTCGACAAACCGATAATTTTATCTTTCGGTATATATGCCACCTTGGCAACACCATCGATAGTGACAAAATGGTGCTCACAGGTACTGGTCAGATCGATATCCTGAATTTTGACCATCTCATTGGCGCCCATCTTGTTATCAATCAGGGAAATCTTTGGAAACTGGCTGTAATCAAGTCCTGAAAAAATCTCGTTTACATACATCTTGGCGATACGGTGCGGTGTTTCTGCCAGGCTGTCGTCGGACAGATCCAGTCCCAGTGTCGTCACCACTTCAGCCATCAGTTCCTTGATGCGCTGATACTTCTGTTCATTGTTTAGCCTGTTATTGATCATTGGCGTTTCCAGGCCATTGTCTATCAGGGTATTTCTGACCAGCAGGGCTTCATGGCTCAGCTGCGTTTGGAATGTATTTTGACGCTTATTCAGATAAACAGGATTGGGTGTCATGAGGCTTTCTCCATCAGAGTTAAGTGAGATAGTTGTTCTGCTTCGTATTCCAGGCTTAGCGATACCGAGTCAGCAAAGCGCAGGGCATGAGGTTTGTCGATGGTGACGCGTGAATACAGCACATCACGGTGTGATGAACAGATCTCCAGAACATCAGCCACCAGTTTCTCCAGTAGCAGGAAACTCCCCTGCTCAACGTGTCGTATTACTTCCTTGGTGATGGTCTTGTAGTTCAACGCCCCATGAACATGGTCCTCAAGCGCGGCATCAGAAATCGCGTACCTGATTTCCATGTTGATTACCACGTCCTGTTTCTTGTCTAATTCTTCCGGGTTGAAACCAATAAATGTCCGCAGGCGAAGATCGCGAATATTGATAGTTGCATGAGTTGAGCGCATAGCATCGAGACCAGTAAGTTAATCGGAAGCTCAATTTATGTCGAAGACAGTGAACTGGTTGTGAAACGAATGTGAAGAAAGCGTGAAGGTGGTCGGGGTGATAAAGTGCGACGTTTTACGTTCCAGGTTTTACGTAAACCGTAATACGTAAAACTTTTTAGTTATCCCTATTTCAATGATGACAACCACTCCTCTATCGCTTCCCCATACCCCGGCTGGCTGAGAATAAAGCCATAATTATGGTCGCCCTTCATCTGTACAAAAAGCTTTGGCTGATTGGCAGCCTGGTAGACTTTTTTACCCAGCTTAAACGGCATTATTTCATCATCCGGACTGTGTAAGACTAATACAGGGTAATTCACGCGTTGTATATTCTGTGCGACATCGAAGTCATAGCGCAAGTACACCAGGCGTGACAAAATAGTGAAAACCGAATTGGCAAAATCCTTTGCTGAACTGAAAGTGGACTCCAGTATCAACCCTCGTGCCGGTACTTCAGGTGCCAGCCTGGCGGCAACGGCACCACCGAGTGAACGCCCGAAAATAACAATATTGTTAGCAGAAAAACCTTTTTCTTCGATGAGGAACTGCCAGGCCGCTTTTGCGTCCAGGTACAGACCCTGTTCACC
>JARFQI010000124.1 GCA_029287855.1 Arenicellales bacterium
GCATACGCATCATCCGCAAATAACGGAGATCAACTACAAAGAACAGTGACAGGTAGAAAGGTGCAATCGCCAGCAGATCGATGATTGACAACGGCGTGAATAAGTATTTCAGGCGGGCCTTCCAGTGAGGGATGCCCTGATATTTCGGCATTTCCACGATTGACCAAACCCGGGCTATGTACTCAATCGTGAAGATCAGGACAGAAAATACTTCAAATATATAGAAATTTTCCGCATGCGCTTCACCAATGGGCTGGTGAGACTCAAGTACAACGGCCACAACATTTGCCATGATGAGAAGGATGATAAAGGCGTTAAAGGAGCGGTTAATGGCGGATCCACCCTCGCCATCCAGGAATTCGTAGGTCCTCTGCCGAAATGTTCTGCTGTCAGTCAATTCATGCCTCTATATCCAGATTATCAATCAACAGATTATACATGCAGATAGTTTCAGGCAAATAGGTTAAAATTTTCACTCGATTCAAGAGAGGACAAAATGACAGACACACCATTATTAATTGGTGTCACCGGCCACCGGGATCTAACTGCAGACTCTGTAGAAATAGCAATGGTGGAGGTGCGCAATTTTTTCACCAAACTAAAAAATTCACTGCCCAATACACCATTAAAGTTGATGAGCGGACTCGCAGATGGTGCTGACAGACTGGTGGCAAAGACAGCACTTGAAATGGGGATTGGTGTGCAGGCGGTTTTGCCCATGCCGCGTTCGATGTATGAAAAGGATTTCTCAGCTGAATCGCTAGATGATTTCATCGAACTGATCGACAGCGACAATGTTGAGTTAATCGAATTATCTCTCCCGAGCAGTATGAATCCGTCTTCAGCTGCCAAATATGGGGCTGAGCGTGACCAGTTATACGCCCAGCTGGGTGAATATCTAATCTTGCGTAGCGGAATCCTGCTTGCACTGTGGGACGGCTGCAATAGTGACCTTACCGGTGGCACCTCCGACGTTATATTACGCTACCTGAATGCAGGTGGCGCAGGTATCAATACAGACAAAGAGGTGATTTTCCTCGACGAGATACCCGCCCAGGCAGATGGCCCAGAATTTGTTTACTGGATACCGGTGGAGCGCACTGATAGTGACAGGAGTTTACCAGCTGGTACTGCCCGTAATGGCTGTTACCTCTCAGGTAATCTTGGCCCGAATACCCTGTATAGACAGATGGAAATGCCTGAAGAGCTAGCTCTTCAGCTTAAGCATCTCGATGCTTATAACAAGCAATATAAAGATATTGTGGCCGATGGTAGTTTCTTTACCTGGGGCGGAATGCTAGAAAGTTTGCCTGACGCAGTATCTCACCCGGAATATCAGTTATTGAAGGGAATCGACGACGAGTATCAAAAGGCTGATGGGCTCGCTCTGTATAACCAGAAGCGTTCTGACCGCCAGTTCAAGCTATTCGCATACATGGCGGCACTGATGGGGCTGTTTTTCCTGTTCTATGCCAAAATACTCGCTGCCAAGGTTTTTCTAATCGGCTATCTAGTACTCTTCATGGCTGGGTTATGGCTTTTTCGCCAGACGGATAAAAAGCACTGGTTTACACGTCACCTGATGCAGAGAGTGATCGCGGAAACTCTGCGCACGCGCTTCTACCTTATCCTCGCCGGCGTCGACAAGCGGGTCAATGTTAACAAAATGCTCGACCTGACGGGTGTAAGTCATTTTTCGGGGTTCAGTTGGATAAATCAGGTATATCGCTCGTATCAAACTCTCGATAACGGAAACAGGCAGGAAGATCAGCATCAACGAGATATTGATTTCGTTCACGAAAAATGGCTGGACGACCAGACTGGATATTTTAGCGCAAAGATCCAAAAACTATCTGATCATCATCACAAACTGGAGAAGATAAAGAACAAGTTATTGATAGGATCAGCAGCAGCCGTGGTAGTGCTAATTTTCTTTAAAAAATACCTTGTCGATACGACAATCATCGGTACCTTGGACCTGAAGACTTTGCTGGTATTCCTGATGGGGTTATTACCATTCTGGCTTGGTGTCTGGGAGATTTACCAGAGCAAGATGGCGGTTAAGGAACTGTTATGGCAGTACCGCAACCAGTCCAACCTGTTCAACCTGGCGAGCGCTCAGATTAGTCACTCCAGCACAATGGAACAACAACAGAACGTGCTGGCGGAACTGGGACAGAAGTCGCTGATGGAAAACTACCTGTGGACGATTCATCGCTATCATCGTGAACATGAGCCGCCAACGGCAGGGTAGGGGATAGCTTTTAATATTTGAGTAGTCACTTTTTAAAAGCGACTACAGCCAGATTACTTCTGTTGCACCAGGGCAACGAGTTGATCAATCCTGGTAGGCATACCAAGCGCTTCCGCCACTTTTTCCAGCTGCACTTGTTCGTCAGGCAGGATGATGCTGTTCGCTGATGCCATACCGTAGGCAATACCCATGGTGATTTTACACAATTTGTGTTCGCCCGAGATCGATGCAAGTTCCTGCATCATTTCATTAGTGCCAACATCCTTGTCTGCCAGAATCTTGCCTACATTGCTTTCGTACAGTGCCAGACAATCGTCAATTTCAATGTGTCTGAACAGCTCAACTGATCCGAGGGTTTTTCTCAGGTAATCCTCTTCTACATTATCGACTTCACCGCGCGTAGCGGTAATCAATGCACATGCCGACATCATCGCACGCAACAGATCTTGTTCACGTTTTCTTGGTCGAACGAGGTGTATCACTTTATGCATCAGTGGCTTGTCGAAAATTTCATCGACATGTTCTCTCAGATGAAGATTGAGTTCTGCTTGATGAGCAGCATGGACAGATTTTCTAGCCTCTTCGTGGTGTGATTCGATATTCCTGTTGGATGTGTCGCGCTGACTCTGCATCAATTTGGAAAGTGCCTTAGCAGTCTTATCGTCATCTGCAATGAAACTTTTCAACTTCTGTGCATCCAGCTGATATAGGACACTGTAGCTATCTGCCTGCAGTTTATGCTGTAGCCCATACTTGCTGTAGTGGGCGTCGAGTCCAACTATATCGCCTTGTCCAAATTTTGCGATGCTTGCTTCCTCACCATTTTCGAGTGTTTGATATGCAGTTAAGGCACCTTCAAGAATGTAATAAAAGTAATTGTTGTTTGTGTTTGCGAGGTAAACACAATCTGGCGGAGTGTAGTCCAGCCGACGCGCTGATTGCGCCAGCTGGGAAAGGTTCTCAGCAGGGAGATACTGCATAGCAGGGTGCTGCGACAACTGATCCATGCAGTTATCATGCGGTGCTGCAGCATCGTCATTTACCCATGGATTGAGGTCGAATTCATCTCCTGAGGCCAGCATCATGCGTTTGCTGGCCAGGCGTATGCCTTTACGGCGTAACGATGACCAGATGGCCATACATGCCTCATTCTGTGCCGGCCACCAGGGATCATCGCCGTCAAAGTAAAAACGCAGCCGTATTTCCGTGCCGTATTCTGTCAGGCCAAGAATGTTGAAGTCTGGTTTCGGGTCACGGCATACGAACTTGCTGTGTTCCAGTTCCTTGGCGATTGTATTGATGACAAGGTCCGGTGAGGCAGAATATTCGACTTTGAAGGTAACCCAATATTTAAAAAGATGATTCGGCTCATCAAAATTCAGGATTGTTTTCGCTGAGACGGCGCTGTTGGGAAATATATAAAGTGACCCGGTATTTGGACTTTTCAGCGAGATACTACGCCAGTTGATTTCATAAACTTGACCGTAGATACCATCAATTTCGACGAAATCGCCCATACGCAGGGCTTTTGTAGTATTCAGTGATAACCCGGCGAAAATTTCCTGCACGGTTGGCTGTGCTGCAAGCCCAATAACAAATGCGATAGCACCGGAAGATGCAAGAATGATTGTGACAGGTTCACCATAGACGTAATGCAGCACGATCATTATTGCTGTGGCATAAATCA
>JARFQI010000135.1 GCA_029287855.1 Arenicellales bacterium
CATAAAAAAGGGTGCTACAAAACTACTCGCACACAAAAATAACCAATTTAAAATTGTAGTTCGTTAATCAGGTTCTTAAGAGCCTTTATGGAATCGATTTCTGGGTTGATCAACTGGAACCCGGTATCAACTAAATCTGGATTGGTATCTTCAGATTGCCAGAGGCTACGGGCTTTGAAAGAAATTTTTTGATTATTACCGCTTTCTGATGCCGGCAATTCCAGAGTGAGGTCGAAGTCCTTGTTGAGTTCAATCGGAACTTCACTGAGCAGCATCAGACCATCTTCCGAGATATCGATGACATGTCCTAGAAGTTCACCATTGCTCTGGTCGAAGATGCGCAGATAAAAAACCAGTTCCCAACGACGCCGCTGGCGTTTCTCTATGACAAAAAAGTTTTTTATATCGGTCATCAGAACCACTCCTGTTAATATACTACGAGTCTTATGTTAGTATAAATACACCAGCTGAGGTTAAAAGGGAAATCCGTTTTAACTGAACGCCTTTGACGATTTATCTGTACCTATTACAGATTTGCGTCTTTGATATTTTCATAATCATCGACAGCCTGCATCCACTGTTCCTCCAGTTCTGCAATATCTTTCACGAGGTACGCTTTATCCTGCATTAATGCTGTCATTGTTTCCGTATTGTCTTCGTTGTAAAGATCGGGGTCAGCAAGCCGCGCATCGAGAGAGTCACGTTGTTCATTGAGTTCGTCGATTTTGCGTTCCAAACGATCAACCCGTTTTTTTAGCGGCTGTAGTTTTTTACGCTTTTCTGCTTCAGCACGGCGAATCTCTTTTTTTGTAAGCGTATTTTCGGCAAATGTGTCAGTAGCTTGCTGTATATCAGGAAATCTGTCCAAGGACCCCTGCAATCGCTTTGCATAATCATCAAGGTCGCCATCAAAGGCATCGACTTCTCCATTGTCTACCAGCACCAGCTGATCCGTCACGGATTTAAGTAAATGTCTATCATGAGAAACGATGACCATAGCACCGACAAATTCCTGCAATGCCATCGACAGGGCATGGCGCATTTCCAGGTCGAGGTGGTTGGTTGGCTCATCAAGCAGCAATAGATTAGGTTTCTGGAAAATCAGCAGGGCCAGTACCAGCCGCGCTTTTTCACCACCGGAAAAGGGGGCCACCGGTTCGTCTACACGATCACCGGTAAATCCGAAGCCACCCAGGTAACCGCGAAGCGCCGATTCCCTTGATTTTCTGTCCAGCTGGCGCAGGTGCTGAAGGGCAGACTGTTCTGCATTCAACTGCTCAAGCTGATGCTGCGCAAAGTAACCAATCTTCAGGTATTGTGCCTGCCAGCTTTCACCTGAGAGGGACTGCAACTCCCCGGCCAGAAACTTTATCAGGGTAGATTTACCCGCACCGTTTGGGCCTATCAGGCCGATGCGGTCACCGGCATGCAAATGCATGCCGACGTTATTGAGTACTGCGGTATTGTTATAGCCGAGAGAGACTTCGCGGCTATCAAATAATCGCTCAGGTAGTTTTTCTGGCTCACGGAAGCTGAAATTAAACGGCGAATCAACATGAGCTGCTGCAATCAATTGCATTCTCTCCAGTGCCTTAACCCTGCTTTGTGCCTGTTTTGCCTTGCTGGCTTTAGCGCCGAAACGACGTACAAAATGTTCAATATGTTCAATTTCCTTTTGCTGCTTGATGTGCGCCGCCTGTTGCTGGGCCAGCTGTTCGGCGCGGGCTTTTTCAAATGATGAGTAATGGCCGCTATAAAGTGTTATATGCTGGTGCTCAATATTGGCAATCAAGGTGATGAACGAATCAAGAAATTCGCGGTCGTGTGAAATCAGTAATAGCGTACCGTCATATCGACTGAGCCAGTTCTGTAGCCAGATTACAGCATCCAGGTCCAGATGGTTGGTCGGTTCATCGAGCAGCAACAGGTCAGATCGACACATAAGTGCCTGGGCAAGGTTTACTCGCATCCGCCAGCCACCGGAAAATTCTTCCAGCGTCTGCCGGATCTCCGCGGATTTAAAACCCAGACCATGCATCAATGTTGCAGCCCGGCTCTCTGCGGTATAGCCATCGATGACTTCCATATGTGAATGCAGCTCTGCCAGTACCATGCCATCGTTCTGTTCAGTCGCATGGCTAATTTTTTCCTTTAATTCGACATATTCCCTGTCTCCCTGCAACACATAGTCAAGTGCAGGAATGTCTCCGCCAGGGGTGTGTTGAGCGACATGGCCAATGACCCAGTCCTGCGGCATATTAAAATTGCCATGGTCTGCTTCCAGTTCCCCAAGAATCAAAGAAAATAAACTGGATTTACCAACACCATTAGCACCGGTGATACCGACTTTCTGTCCTTGAGGAATTGTGAAATTGGCGTCGGCCAGCAGTACTTTTTTACCACGGCGAAGGGAAAGGTCTGAGAAGACTAGCATTGATAGGTTTTGGGTTGTTTTTGTTTAATTATGCAATTATAGCTTATGGGTGGAGTGGTTTCGCCCTATCGGGTGGATTGGTTTATATTCTTGGTATGGCACTGGAGCCGGGTGATTGGTTTTTTTCCTATTCTCATGTGCCAGCACACTGCCTTGTTTTTCGCCCTTTTTGGGCGAGTGGCTTTTCTTTGCTTATCCAAAGAAAAGTCACCAAAAGAAAGGATACCCGACATGCCCTCCCTGCGGGTACCCTGCGATGCTCGTATGAACCGGCGGGATGTGAAACTCGCTAGCGCTCAGACAGTCACATCCCGAAATCCCCGGCTCATCCTGTGCTTCTCGGCGGGCCTGAACGGGAGGGTTAAGGTCAAGAGCAAGGACGAATGACGAAAGACAAAGGACAAAAGAGGTATTAATTCTCGTCATTCCGGCATGTCTTTAGCCGGAATCCATTCTTTTAAAGACTCTGGATACCGGCCTTCGCCGGTATCACGGTTGCGTGGTCGGGATGGCTGTACTTTTGTTTCAGGTGCCACAGATACGGTTTTGACTTTGTTTTTGATCTTACCTCCCCTTTTGTGTTGTCGAGCACTGCAGGCTTAGAGCGGATAAGCGCGAGGACTGTCTGAGCGCAGCGAGTTCCGCAGCGCCCGCTGTAAGCTGAAGCGCACAGAGCAGCCGCAGGCCAACACGGCAGGGTGGCTTTTCTTTTGGACCCTTTTCTTTGGCCACTCAAAGAAAAGGGGCTCGCCCTACAGGGCGAAAAACAAAGTAAAGCCTAATTGCAGATTAAAAAAACCACTCGCCCATAAAGGGCGAAACCTTCAGCGATGCGCCTGCACAAAAATCAAATAGC
>JARFQI010000015.1 GCA_029287855.1 Arenicellales bacterium
GGGTAGAAGGGGAAAGGGGAATGGCATATCTTTGTCCATTCCGGCCTTTCCCGGGATTTTTATTTGTTTGGCTTTTTTGCACTGTAGGCCCAGGAGGCTGAATCCATGACGACTTTGCCGTTGCTGTCCTGGTAAGGGGAGAGTTTCTGGCGCAGTGCGTTTTCTATGATTGGGCGTCGGCGTTCGGCGATTTCTCCGGCTTCGCGGAAGATTTCACCTGCCGGGCCTATGGCGAGTTGAAATTCTATGGCCTGTTCAATGCTGTCTCCCGCGGTGACCGGGCCGTCTATCGGTTCTACTTTGATGTCAGTAAAACCGGATGCCTGCAGCTGACGAATGACTACTTCAGGGTTGGACATGGAGAAAGGTCCCGGGCCGCATACCTGTGCATCGTCACCCGGTGCTGGCAGGTATTGCAGCAGGGTTTCTTTACCGGCGCTGAGCCATGGGTTCTCTTCCAGTTTGCGCCAGGTGATGAAGAGCAATTCGCCGCCGGGTTTTAATGCGCGGTGAATATTGCGCATGGCAGCTACAGGGTTACTGAAGAACATCATGCCGAAGCGCGAGAAACAGAAATCATATTCCGGCTCGAACGGGTAGTTCTGTACATCAGCGGCTATAAAGCGCAGGTTATCCATTGCCGAAGATGCAGCATCGGTTCGGCCCTTTTCAAGAAAGGTTTCACAGCAGTCGAGCCCGGTCACAGAACCACTGGGGCCGACTTTTCTGGCCAGGGCCAATGCAGTATCACCCCAGCCGCAGCCAACGTCGAGAGCATTTGCACCCTCTGGTAGATGTAACTTTCGCAGAGGTGTTTCGCTGTGGTAGCTCATGCCGCCCATCAGTATGTTGCGGAAGCGCTCGAACTTTGTGACGAGTACCTGGTTCCAGAATGCCACATAATCATCATTATGTTTCGTTATCGTAGTCATGGTTTTCCTCCTTCAGGTGGGTATCTGTTCAGGCCGGGTTAAGGATGTTGTCGACTGGCGGTGTCATTAATACTGTGCGTACACGCTTTATTGACAGGGACTGCTTGCTGATAAAAGGCAGCAAGGACAGGCTACGAGCGAGCAGGCAATAGCCGAAAAATATATATGCCCAGGTACCAATGGTCGGCAGCCAATAGAGCCAGTTCATTGATTCCGGCCAGGCCGCCAGGAGCAGCAAGGCATAAGAAATTCGTACCTGTACGGTAAAGGCTGTAAGGCGGCGATGGACGATAAATGCATGAATGAACTGCACCGCGGCCATCGTGATGGCGATCAAAAATCCTGTTTTCCATCCTGTAAGTCCCAGGGTCAGTCCTGTCGCACAGACCAACAGGTATTGCCAGTCCATATTTTTATAGTCTATTTTAAACATGATATTTCTCCTCTTTGATGGATGAGTGCCGGGGTGGAAAGTATTTCTATCCACCCCATAGCGAAGATCGCTTATGCAGCAGCCTCGCCTCTTTGCAATTTATGCACATCAGCAGCGGTAAGGGGTTGGCCACCTATACCAAATTCACCCTGCTTGATGTCCTCGATGTATACCCAGGTCACACCGCGCATGTTCTCCCCTTCGATTTCGACCATTGCGTCAGTTAGCTTCGTGATCATCTGGGTCTTCTGTTCCGGGGTGAATACATCTTCAATTACTTTTACATTTACGATAGGCATTGTTTTATCCTCAATACTGGTTGTTTGAATGACGAGAGGTATGTTTTCTCTCGTTGGATACAGAATAGCCACAGGGCTATGGAACAACTACTAGCGAAGTTGTAGTAACTAACTACAGATTTAGTAGTAATGAACTACAGGTTTGGGAGTAACGGGGTGGGGATCGCTCGCTGTAGGTGCCAAGTTTTCTCGACTACATGTAATGCTGAGGAAAATCAGCAGCTGGCAAAAACCGGGGTAACGCTTTCCGGCCGTTACCAGGTGCTTCGAATCAAGCGGCGATTAGACGAGTGCTGAAAATTATTGTAAAGATCAAAGACTCGATGGAAGTGCGCCAGTAGTATAGGCGTCATCACTTCCCCCCCCCTGATAAAAAGTAAATTATTTCCCCAGCAAATCAGGTGCCACACAACGAATCGAGACAATAACTTAAGAGTTAACTCTCTTCGCACAATCGATATCTCAATTACAGGGTCTCCAGAAATAATTGAAATAGTAAATAGGGAGCTAATCTGCAGAACGCTGATTATTCGCCCTTAACCCCTGGTGGATATACTGTTCTTAACCTCGCCGGCCTTGAAGAAGCTGACCTGATAAACGCTAATATGTGAGGCGCACAGTTGAAAAGCTGATTTCTGAAATGCCAATCTTTGCAAAACAGATTTTTCTCATGCGGTATTCGGTGGTACTAACTTGCGCCGTTCAAATGTGAGTAACACAGATTTGAATTATGTGGAACTGGCCACCATAAATCTGCAATATGCAAATTTCTCACAGGCGAAAATGCCGACATTCCCTTTTATTAAGATGAATCTTCGTTGAAAGATATTGGGAAATAGCAAACGCATGAGGATGGTATTTTTAGTCCTCATGATGACTGCTATGTTACATTCATCGAATCATTACGATAATATTGTTTAATGTGTACCTATGTAGAAGAGTCACATCTATCGATCGAGGTCATATAGAATCCGTATTGATGATACGTTCAAACCGCAAAGCACCTGCAAATGCCTTTCAGCGTAATTTCATTGTGCAGCCTGAAGATATTGATATCCTTGGTCACGTAAACAACATCGTGTACCTGCGTTGGGTTCAGGACCTGGCAGTCTCGCACTGGCAGGCGGCGGCAGCTCCGAATGACCTGAAGAATTTGGTCTGGGTGGTTGTCCGGCATGAGATTGACTACAGGCGTTCAGCAAAACTGGCTGACGAAATTATCGGCCTGACGTGGGTCGGGTCGCCCGCGGGACGCACTTTCGAGAGATATTCACAATTCAGACGAGCCTCTGACAATAAGGTTCTAGCCCAGGCACTAAGTCTCTGGTCGCCTGTAAATCGGGCTACAATGCAGGCGACAGATATTAGCAAATCAATCCTGAACAGCTTTCCGACTTCAGAGGCTTAAGGAATCTCATATTGGCGGTAAGACTGCTTTACCCGGCAGTTTTTTCGGAGTATAAAAATCAGCTGACAGGATCGATATCAATACGAAATCATGTTAGAAGCCTTGATACTCTTGCTGGTCGCAAACGGTACCCCGGTACTGGCCGGAAAGTACTTAGGTAATTATGCTGCCTGGCCGCTTGATGCGAATTATATGATGGCTGATGGCAAACCATTCTTGGGCAAATCAAAAACCCTGCGCGGACTTCTTCTGGCGGTGTTTGCCACGGCACTCACTGCTGAAATCTTTGGCCTGGGGTGGCAGCTAGGGGCGTCATTCGGAGCTTTATCAATGCTAGGAGACCTGTTCTCCAGTTTCAGCAAAAGACGACTTGGTATGCCGTCAGGCAGCCAGGCGCCGGGGCTGGACCAGGTCCCGGAAGCACTGCTGCCGCTAGCTGTCTGTGCCTCACCACTCGGTATGCAGTGGTTTCAGGTGTTGATAACGGCAGGACTTTTCTGGCTGCTTGAAGTAATGCTATCGCGTGTCCTCTACTCGTTGCATATACGTAAGCATCCCTGGTAGGCAGGTTATCGTTCAGGGTGTCTATGATCTATGCAAGCGATGCAGGGTGACTTCTGGTGGACAATTCAGGCGCACATCGACAATGCTTGTACCGGAACCAACCGAGGTATAGCCCTGCATAGTGTGGTATAGCCAGCTACCGGAACCCATGTATCGCGGGCACTTTGCATCCAGTGTTAGCGGGAAACCACCCGGCAGGCAGATTTGCCCACCGTGAGTATGGCCGCTTAACATAACATCGAAACCGCAATGTGCTGCCTGCCGATAGACCTCCGGTGTATGAGACAGCAGGATGGACACAGCATCAGCCGGTATCCCATCAGCTGATTTTTCGAGGTTGTCGACACGGTAGTAATGCGCATCATCTATACCTGCGAGATATAGCTTTTGACCCTGCCGTTCGATGATGGTCGATTCATTCAGCAGCATCTGAATACCCAAGTCTTCAAGTTCCGGCGCCATGCGGATACTGTCATGATTGCCAAGCACAGCATAGACCGGTTGCTTCAGGACGGTACACAGGGAACGCATACCGTCCATGGCGGCATCTATCGGACCTGAGGTCCAGGCTCGGTAATCACCAGTGATGACACACAGGTCGTAATCCAGTTTGTCGACAAATTCAATCAGCGCATGTGTCGCCTCAGGATACATGTCCACATGCAAATCGCTGAGATGTAATAACGTCAGACCTTCAAAGTAAGCAGGCAGATTTGGCAGCCCGATCTCGTTTTGCTTCAGCCGGATATCCAGTGTCTTGCGCCGGCCATACCAGTAGACGCCAGAGAGTTTCAGCAGATAGCGTATTATGGCATGTGTGGAATACCAGTTTTCCGGGTGAAAAAAATTCAGCCCTTTGCCGAATACACGCGGAGTCTCATCTTCAATGCCGAGCCGCTGGCGGGCATGTACTGCCCCTAACCTCCTGGCAAGCCACTCGTTGATGTCTGAATCCATACTCGCAATTATACCTGTTTAGCCATATTAGTGATTCTTACCTAATTATGTTTATACCTGTTGATCATCCGTTACTGCGATTATTCAACAAATGCGTCTTTCCTGGTGTTGTGAAAAATTCCAGCAATGGTCTAATTATATAAGGCGATACTCAGGGCCTGAATCAATCAGTTAAGCCTGCAGGCTCTAGCTGCCTTCACTCTCGATCAACCTGGATACTGAAGTGGGTCTGGAAATAGCGGTTTAATTCAAGCCGCATATCTGCTGATTCACAGGAGTGAAGCAGGTATCCAGTATCCTGCCCGGCGCTTAGCCTCTGACTGATGCTGTCCCCTGGCTTGACCTTAAGGCGGAATTCACGGGTGGCGGGGTGCTTTCTAACGATATCTTCACCCTGAACTGAAGTGACGCGGCCTTCACCCGGGTGAAATACTTCCACGCAGCTATATGCGGCGACTGTGTCCGGAAAGTCGAAGGGCTCATCAAGTTCCATGGCGACGAAAGCCTGCCACGGATTGAACCCGTAGGCGTGCTGCATGGCGTTCATGATATAACCGCCGGGCGGACGCAGTGCAATTTCTCCGAACAGCAGACCGTTTTCGGCCAGGTATACTTCAAGATGGGTGATGCCCCAGCTTATCTTCAGTGCTTCGATTACCCGTTGATTGAGGTCTTTTATCAATTTCAGCAGGTCGTCATCAAACGCTGACGGCACGAAATTTACATGCCCTTTCTCGAGGTAACGTGTGGTATTGACGAAACGGATTATGCCGCCGCTGATGAAAGACTCTATGCTGGCTTCTGGTGCAGAAATATAACGTTCAAGGATGTTGCGGCCGTCTTTTCGCAGTACCAGTTCCTGTCCCTGCTCTATGATCTGCAGACCGCGCCCGCCAGAGGACTTTCTTTGTTTGCGGACCAGTGGGCTGCCCAGCCGAGCGAAGGCCTCAGCGGCTGTTCCGGCAGAAGCTTCTGCCATGAAGTCCGTCATCGGAATTCCGTAATCAGACAGGTATTCTTTCATCGCCAGTTTATCGCGGCAGCGCAGCGCGGTACTAACCTGCGACAACCTGGCGCCAAGAACTCTGCGAGCAATAGCTGCCGGGTAAACGGCTGCATCAGTGCCGGCGATGACATGGGTGTGTTTTTTGCTGCCAAAAGCACTGTTGATAGTCTGTTTAAGCCTGGCGGTAGTGTTCCATAATGGTTCGGTGATGATGCTCTGTGCATCTTCAATGGAGAATGCAGCTTTATCCCGCCATACGGAAAAGGGGATATTTCTGCTGCGCAATACATCAAGGAGTGCGATGCGCGGGCCGATGACTAATACATGAGTGTAGTCCACATTCTCTCCGCAGTAGAAGGGTATGCCTGGTACATGTTAGCGGATAATCACCATGGATTCACGGATGGCATGGAAGCCGGCCCTTAATGCCTGATCCACATGCCGACTAAAATTGCCAGGGTGTTTTACCGAGAGCGGAGCCATTGTAACCGGATTTCTGAAGACCGGTGCAGGATTATTTATAGCTCAGGGTAATAGTCTATTGGCAGCAATGGAAAGTTGATGGTTGCAAAGGCAGAAGACCTGTACCGTTAACATTACGGCGAATGTTTAATTATTTTAAACTGGGATAGCCGCATTGCGTGTTCTTCTGTCCTGGTATTAGTTCCGAAAAGATTACAGTTCGGTTACCCACACACCGACATCTAGGCTGGCGCCGGGAGGGCCGTTGTATGTTCCGGATACTGGCGGAACTGACCTCGGATCCCTCGCGACCGCAACGGGAATATGATCGGTACCGACGACACTGCCGGTGGAGGGATCGAATCCTTTCCAGCCCGCCCCCGGGAGAAATACTTCAGACCAGGCATGGGTGGCACCAAAATTTGTCGGTGAAGGCTGAGCATGCAGGTAACCGCTGACAAAACGCGCAGCGAGTCCAAGATGACGCGCAGCTTCGATAAACAGACTGGCGAAGTCCCGGCAGGAGCCGGAAGCCAGCGACAGTGTTTGTGTAACGCTTTGTACACCGGGTTCTTCACGCAGCTGATAACTCAGTGACTTGTGGATGTGAACATTCAAGCGATCCAGCAGGGCGAAGGTCTGGATCTGTTCGCCAGGGCGCCAGAGATCCGCTATCCATTCACCGAGCTGGTTCCTGCCATCATTCTCAGCGCAATCAATATAAGGCTGCAGGACAGTCATCTCTTCCAGGCTGAAGCTAAACGGGTAGTTCACCGCATAGTCGGCGACAAAAAAATCTAGCGGCGCCAGGTTAAATTGCTGAATAATCACTTCACTCTCAATCGCCAGTTGCATGGTGGAGGTACTGAATGTGGCAATTGCTACCGAGTTGTCTTCAACGTCGCGTTGCCAGCGTAACTGCGCAGTGGGTCTGATATCCAGTTTTGATGATTCAACACGTAACTCGTGTCCTTCGCGCGGACGCAGGAGCAGGGTATGCGGTCCGGGACGCACTTCGGCGCCGAAGTTATAGTAAGTGCGGTGGATGATTTTGTAACGCTGCATCTCGTTTTATCCTTATTGCAGTAACGATGTACGATAATCACCGGATATTTTGAATGATCCTTTACTATACATAAGAATATGTATAGTTTAACTGTAATTTTATTCTTCATTGAATAATTTTACTCAAAGGTCAACTGTCAACAGCAAACGTTAAAATTAGGTCACGGCAGAACATTGACTTTTGTCCGTGCGGCATACATATGCCAGGGCAGTCGTCTGTAGACAGGAGCGTGATGCATGGAAATAGACTGGAAAAACTACGAGCCGGGTGAATTCTATGATGAGATGATCAGCACACCGGGAAATCCGCGCCTTGCATCAAGGGCGGTTGCCAACTACCTGCAGAAGCTCAGTTCAAAACAGCTTGGACGGCGGCAGAATGCGGCCGACCTTGCCATCACCGAAATGGGCGTTACTTTTACTGTTTACAGCGAAGGGGAGAACATCGACCGCACCTGGCCCTTCGATATCATCCCGCGCATTATCCCGCAGCAGGAGTGGTCACACATCGAAGAAGGACTGACACAGCGCATGACCGCGCTCAACATGTTCATACATGACCTCTATAACGAGCAGAACATCATCAAGGACGGTATCGTCCCGGAAAAACTGATTGCCGGGTCGAAAAGCTTTTTGCCGCAGTGCATAGGCGCCAGTCCGCGATATGATACCTGGGCACATATCTGCGGTTCAGACCTGGTTCGCGATAGCGACGGCATTATCTACGTCCTTGAAGACAACCTGCGCGTGCCCTCCGGTGTCTCATACATGATTGAAAACCGCGGTATCACAAAGCGCGTGTTCCCGGAACTTTTCCGCAAACATCGCATACAGCCAGTGGATGATTATCCTTCTCACCTGTTCGACATGCTGGCTTCGCTGTCGCCGCGTCCACTGGATTATCCCGAGATCGTGGTGATGACTCCAGGAATATATAACTCGGCATATTTTGAACATTCTTTCCTGGCTCAGCAGATGGGTGTTGAGCTGGTGGAAGGTTGCGACATGATCGTCAGCGACGATGACTGTGTTTACATGAAAACGATTGATGGTCTGCAGCGGGTTGACGTTATCTACCGGCGTGTGAATGACGAATTTCTTGACCCTGAAGCGTTTCAGTCCGACTCGATGCTTGGTGTGTCAGGCCTGATGCGGGCATGGCGGGCGGGCAACGTTGCACTGGCCAATGCACCCGGTGCCGGGGTTGCTGATGACAAGGTGGTCTACACGTATGTGCCGGCAATCATCAAGTACTACCTGGACCAGGACCCGATCATACCTAATGTCCCATCCTATCGCTGTGATGACAAGGAGCAGCGAGACTACGTGCTTGCTAACATGGCCAGCCTGGTGGTGAAGCCGGCGAACGAATCGGGCGGCTATGGAATGCTGGTTGGCCCTCACTCAACTGCTGCCGAACGCAAGAAGTTCGCCAGCCTGGTGAAGCGCAACCCGCGCAATTACATCGCCCAGCCGACACTGAAGCTTTCAACCGCGCCAACCATCTGCGGCCAGCATGTCGAGCCACGCCATCTGGACCTGCGTCCTTTCATCCTGCAGTCGGACCGCACCTACGTTACTGCTGGCGGGTTAACACGGGTGGCATTGCGCAAGGGCTCGCTGGTGGTCAACTCATCACAGGGAGGCGGCAGCAAGGATACATGGATTGTGGACACGAGAGGAAAGTGAAATGTTGTCACGAGTAGCAGAGAGACTTTACTGGACGGCCCGCTATCTTGAACGTGCCGAAAACACGTCCCGCCTGGTCAGGGTATTTTCCAACCTGATGCTCGATCTCCCCAGGGGAGTTGGCGTCAACTGGCGGCAGCTGGTTGATATCAGCGGTGCGCCGGAGCAGTTCGACAGCAGCTATCGTAGCTCCGGCGAACGAAATGTGATCAAGTTCATGCTGTCCGACCCGGACAACTCCGGATCACTTATAACATGCCTGTCGATGGCGCGAGAAAATATGCGCACAACGCGTGACCTGGTTCCCAGCGAAGGCTGGGAACATGTTAACGAGCTTTATCTCTACGCCAAGAAAAAGCTGGCCGGAAAAAATCTTGCCAGGGACCGCTACGAACTGCTTTCCGATATTGTCATGCGCTGTCAGCAGATAACCGGGCTGTTAGCAGGGACCATGAGTCATGGAGCGGCATACCAGTTTGTCCGTGTGGGTCGCAACCTCGAACGTGCAGACATGACTACCCGCCTGATTGACGTGGGCTCTGCAACGATTATCGGCCCAGGCATCGAGCAGGAACGGCTGGAGAACCGGCTATGGACCTATGTATTGCGATCCCTCAGTGCACACCAGATGTATCGTCAGTATGTACGCAGACGCGTACTGCCGAACCAGGTACTGGCTTTTCTGCTGCAGGATACTGATTTTCCGCGTGCTGTTGCGCACACGCTGGGCGAGATTGCCTCATGCTTTAACAATGGTCTGCCGCACAATGACGAGCCTCTGCGAGCAGTTCTGCGACTGCAGCGACTCATTGCAGAAGCGAACATCAATGAACTGCATGCAGAAGGTCTGCATGATTTTATTGACAACCTGCAGTTGGAACTTGGTAAATTGCACCAGCTCATTTCAGCATCATGGTTTTCTCTAGAGCTTGATACGGCTGTCTAGCTGGTAATCAGCAGTGAATGTTCTGCCGTCTGAGGGCACGGTAATGCAGACCACCAGGAAAACCTCTCAGAACAGCAGAAGGAGAAAAATTAACTAGTCATCCTCAGCAACGGGCGGGGGTTCGTTCCATTTCATGCGTCTGAGCTCTTTGAATGCCTCTTTGAGTTTCTCATCCCAGGCGGTCTTGATTTCCAGCAGGTAAGGGTCGTCTGCCTGCAGGGTAAAATGGCGACTGAGATTGTGCGAGCCCATCTCATAAATCAGCACATCAACAGGCGGGCCGACAGTGGCGTTGGAGCGCATCGTCGAATCCATCGATACCAGCCCTGCAAGGGCAGCTTCCTCGAGGCTGGTCTCGCGCGTGATGATGCGGTCGAGGATCGGCTTGCCATACTTGATTTCACCGATCTGCTGGTACGGATTTTCCGCTGTGGCCTTGATGAAGTTTCCTTCCGGGTAGATCAGGTAGATACGGTGCGGCCTGTCGGCAACTTGGCCGCCAAGGATAAAACTGGCACTGGTATCAACACCTGAGCCGGCAACAGCATTGACGTGTTTCTGCTGCTGCGATGAACTGATTTTCCCGATATATTCAGCAGCTTCGTCGATGCCTTCGACGGTCATCAGATTGGGTCTGCTGCCCTGTTTGATATCGCTTTTGATCCTGGTAATGACAGACTGGGTAGTAGCAAGATTGCCGGAGGCGAGGATAACAAATGCCCGGTCACCTTCACGAGCAAAAGTAAACATCTTGCTGTAGGTGCTTATGCGGTCAGCACCGGCGTTGGTGCGTGAATCCGAAACAAACACCAGGCCTTCATCAACTCTAATCGCCAGACAATATGTCATTTCCAGTCAATCCTGATGTGGTAAGTGTTTCAGCGGAGCGCTATGTTAGAAGTGATGTAATTCTGCGTCAACAGAAATTTTTTATTGGTAGTATACAGAAAACACTTTAATGCACATTATATCATGCTTGGGTTTTTACCTGATTTGGATTGACGTCGCCGCTTTTTTTGCTGGAGATTATTTGGCAGGCCCATTTATCCTCTGCAGGCTATAAGGATCTTGATCGATAGAGGGAATAATGAATTAATGAGATTATAGGTAAAATGTCCAGCTGATATTATTGACCGCCTGAATATGGCTAAAAAATCGCCAGGCACGATGAAAAGGATAGTCATCCGGGCAGAAATGGTGCGAGAGTAATAGGAGAAATACCCAATGGCAACACGATACACCAGCAGCAAGGTGCCGGGCATGGCTGTGACAATAGGCAGGGATGGCGTTTATATAGAGCTGGAGGGCGACATGATAAAAGTCAGTCCGAACAGGCCTGCAGATATTGAGCGTGCAGTACTGGATCAGTTTACGGTAATTGATGT
>JARFQI010000020.1 GCA_029287855.1 Arenicellales bacterium
CTGCATGCAACACGTTACCGCGATAAGCTGCAGGGCGATGATTTATACTGGCCGGTCAGCCCATCAGACAAGATATCAGGAAGAACTGTGCTTTTAATCGATGATATCCTCGATCAGGGCGTTACCTTGTCTGGCATTATAGAGAATCTAAAAATGTCAGGTGCCGAGGATATAAAGAGCGTTGTTCTATGTTCTAAGCAATGTAGCCGGCCGCTGGAAGTTGATGTTACCTTCAAGGGCGTGAATGTGCCCGACCGCTATGTCTTTGGCTGCGGTATGGACTACAAAGGCTACTGGCGGAATCTACCCCAGATATATGCAGTAGCTTAATCCTGATACAGTGAACAACTAACACTCCAGTACATGATGGGGAGCAGGGAAATAACATGCTGACAGCAATTATAGGCGGTAGCGGACTCGAAAGGCTTGAAGGGTTGACGATTACTCGCAGGGAAATCGTGCGAACAGAATACGGTGAACCATCCGGGCCGCTAACGTTTGGTCAGATGAGTGGAAGGGAAGTCGTCTTTTTAAACCGCCACGGCCCAGGGCATACCATTCCTCCGCATCGTGTTAACTACCGTGCTAACCTGAAAGCGATGAAACATGCCGGTGTTGGACGGATTATTGCAATCAATGCGGTGGGAGGAATTACTGCAGACCTGGAGGCTATAGGACTTGTCATACCTGACCAGATCATTGATTACACGTACTCACGCATGCATACATTTTACGGCAGCGAGCATGGCCCTGTGAAGCATGTAGACTTCACATATCCTTATACGGAAAGCCTGCGTAGAAAAATCATAAATACTGCATTGCAAAATGGGATGAATATCACAGCTTCAGGTACCTACGCAGCGACCCAGGGCCCAAGATTTGAAACTGCTGCTGAAATTGACCGGATGGAGCGGGATGGTGCAACTATTGTTGGTATGACAGGGATGCCAGAAGCGATACTGGCACGGGAACTGGGCCTTGATTATGCGATGATTGCTGTGGTTTCAAATGCCGCTGCCGGCAGGTCTGGAGACGAGATTAGCGTTGAAGAGATCATGAGTAAACTACAGATGGGGATGGATAAAACCAGGGCTTTAATTGAGCTGGTCATTCCACGTCTGTAGTTTTGTTCCTGTTTTGTGCTGGCGCACGTCTGGTTTGTTTCCTTCTTTTATTATTTGTTCAATTTTAGCCGTGTTTACCGCTCTTTCTGGGCGAGTATCTTTTCTTTGAGTGGCCAAAGAAAAGGGTCTAAAAGAAAGGCTACCCTACTGTGTTGGCCTGCGGCTGCTCTGTGCGCTTCAGCTTAGCGCGGGCACTGCGGAACTCGCTGCGCTCAGACAAGTCCTCGCGCTTATCCGCGCTAAACCTCCAGTGCTCGACAACACAAAAGGGGTTGTAAGATCAAAAACCAGGTCAAAACCTAGTCAATGACAGTTAATATGGAATTCAAAGTTCCTGACCACCCAGCCGTCATACCGGCGTATGCCGGTATCCAGAATTTGTTAAACATTATCAAAGAATGGAGTCCGGCCAGAACTATGCCGGAATGACGAAGGCTGGTTATCTTTAGTCTTTAGTTTTTAGTCCTTAGTCCTTAGTCCTTGCCTTTGTTTCTCAACCTCCCGTTCAGGCCCGCCGAGAAGCACAGGATGAGCCGGAGACCCCGGGATGTGCTGTCCGAGCGCAGCGAGTTCACATCCCGCCGGTTCATTCGAGCATCGCAGGGGACCCATATTGGTTCTATATGGGCAGGCATGTTGGGGGTCCTTTCTTTTGATGACTTTACTTTGGATAAGCAAAGGAAAGTTACTCGCCCAGAAAGGGCGAAAAACAAAGTAAAGCCTAATATCAGATATAGAAGGTAAAGCCACTCTCCCAGAATAGGAGAAAAAACTTAAAATCGAGCTAAAGCGATAAATCCACTGGCGTTACCAGCAACACCATGCCAAATTTTGGGTGGTCATAATAATTCAGTTCACCACTCTTCATTCGCCGTTTTTCATATATTCTGTAACTGACCGGGCCGATATCCGGCTGTTCATCCAGGATTGAGGGGCGATAAGGTGGGGTATAGCGGATATCCGCTTCCAGGGTATACTGGCCATCGAGATAAAAATTGATAAAGCCATTGATCAGAGGTTTTTCATCCATCATCTGGCGATTGTCTTTTTTCATATCCAGTGGGATATCAGGACTACTTCTTCGTTCAGAGATACGGGCAATTGTCGTTCGTGCCGGACCGGAAACGGGTTGAATCCAGCGTGTTGTCAGGATAACTTTTCTCCTGGGATTTTTCCTGATGCGGTTAACATAGCTGCTGAAAGTGCTTTCTTTTAACTCTTTAATTTCCTTTGTTAATTTCAGTTCACCAGTGCCTGGGTAAACAGCTCTCTCCATTTTTCTTGAGTTTAGCGGTGGAACGACAGAAGTCCATTTTTCAGTGTCACCGCCACCCTGTGTGGAGAATATAACGAGTTCAATAAGATAGTTGCGAGCAGCATAGGCTGGTGTAGTGGCTGCAAAAAAGAATCCTGTTATCAACAGACTCAGAAGTATGCGTTTAATTGTTCTCATATTTTAAATTGCATTGCCTGATCAGTGTAATACGCTAATAATAGCGGTTATTATATCAGGCCAAAAGGGCTCGGTGAGATTATAGACAAAACAGAGGTTACATTAGATGTATGTTTACCTCTAGCAATTCATGAATAGTCGCGTTGGGTGATAAAACTGTCATCTCAGAAATAAGCATCTTCGCAATTGCTGGTTTTTGTGTGCAGTCCCCACCTTGACGTGGCAAGCTATTAAAACAATCTGTTATATCCAGAAATATTTGAGGCATCGACATGGCTGTGCGCGAAATTCTGAAAATGGGCAACCCGCTGCTATATCAGCGATCTGAAGAAATTACCGAATTTGATGCGCCTGAGTTGCGTGCTCTGATCAAAGACATGTTTGACACCATGGCTGAAAACGAAGGTGCAGGTCTCGCAGCACCGCAGATCGGTGTCATGCAGCGACTGGTGATATTTTCGGTGGAGTCGAATCCCCGTTATCCAGATGCTGAAACAGTGCCGAGGACGATTCTTATAAATCCTGAGATTGAAGCATTAGATGATGAGCGTGAAGCAGGCTGGGAAGGTTGCTTGAGTATCCCTGGAATGCGCGGTGTGGTGAGTCGTCCATCTCATATTCGCTACAGTGGATATAATGAACACGGCGAGAAATTCAGCAGAGAAGTGAGTGGTTTTCATGCCCGGGTTGTACAGCATGAGTGCGATCACCTCGATGGAGTTCTCTATCCTATGCGAATTCAGGATATCAGGCAGTTCGGTTATGAAACAGCACTTTTCCCTGATGAAGTATGAATGAAATTTCTAGTTATCGATTCAGGTTATATGATTTTATGATTTACATATCACTAACATTTAAAACTTAACACACCTGTTTCTTTACTCACTGACCTGATGCTGTCCGAGTTCTTCAAACAGTGACTTTACTACTTGCAGGCGTTGTTCTTCTACTGGCAGTTCCATCATTAAGTGCAGCAGCTGTGGTCCTTCCATGCGATAACGTCCTCTACCTGATTGCAGTAACTGAATAAGTGCCATTGGCTCGATATTTGGTTTTTCAGAAAATTTAACACGCCCACCTGCTTCGCCGATCCGTATTTCTGTAATGCCCAATTCCAGGGCCTGCAGTCTCAGCTCGGTCAGGGTGATCAGGGCTTTGGCTTCACCCGGCAGCAGGCCAAAGCGATCAATCATTTCTATTTGCAGCTCATAGAGTTCTTCAGTATTTTTTGCATTCGCAATTCGTTTGTACATGATCAAACGGGTATGCACATCGGGTAGGTATTCCTCTGGCAACCGAGCGGGTATCTGCAGGTCTATTTCAATTGCAGATGAGGTATCATTCTCTATGTCTTCTGCTGAGATATCCTTGCCTGCCTTCAGTGATCGTATGGCCCTGTTCAACAGATCGGTGTACATATTAAAACCGACTTCATCGATGACACCACTTTGCGATTCACCCAGCAACTCGCCTGTTCCGCGAATTTCCATGTCATTCATGGCGAGCGCAAAACCTGCACCGAGGTCATCCAGTTGTTCCAGCGCTTCAAGCCTGCGCGTTGCATCGGCAGTTATTAATTTCTTCGACTGTACCATGACATAGCAGTAGGCCTGATGATGCGAGCGACCTACGCGTCCCCTTAGCTGATGCAGTTGGGCCAGGCCGAAATGATCACCGCGATTGATGAATATGGTGTTTGCAGAAGGAATGTCGATACCGCTTTCTATAATGGTGCTGCAGAGAAGAACATTGAATCGCTGGTGGTAGAAATCCTGCATGATGTGTTCCAGCTCACGTTCAGCCATCTGCCCATGGGCCATACGGATACGTGCTTCAGGGATGATTTTTTCGAGTTTGGCCTGCATCGCAGGCATAGTTCTTACCTCGTTATGGAGGAAATAGATTTGACCGCCACGGCGTATTTCACGCAGAAAGCCTTCGCGGATTTGTCCTTCGCTCCATTCAGCGACAAAGGTACGGATGGTCAGGCGGTGCTGAGGCGGTGTAGCGATGATGGATATCTCACGCAGGCCGGAAAGCGACAGGTTCAGGGTGCGTGGTATTGGCGTTGCTGTCAGCGTCAGGATATCGACCTGGCTGCGTTTTTTCTTCAGCATTTCCTTGTGCCGTACGCCGAATCGCTGTTCTTCATCAAGTATCATTAATCCCAGCCGCTTGAATGAGATATCTTTCTGCAGCAAACGATGGGTGCCAATAACAATATCTACCGAGCCATTTTTAAGGCCCTCAATTGCTGTATCTATTTCTTTTTTTGTCCTGAATCGGGAAAGCAGTTCGACTTTGACCGGTGCATCTGCAAAACGGTCGCGAAAATTTTCATAATGCTGCTGCGCCAGCAATGTTGTCGGTACCACCAGGGCGACCTGGTGGTCGCCCTGCACGGCGAGAAAGGAGGCGCGCAGCGCGACTTCAGTCTTGCCGAATCCGACATCCCCGCAGACCAGGCGATCCATTGGTTTGCTGGACAGCATGTCACTAATGACATCGTCTATGGCTTTTGCCTGATCCGGGGTCTCTTCAAACGGGAATGCGGCAGCAAAATTGTCATAGTGGAAATCCGGCTGAGGAAAGGCGTGTCCCTCACGTGCATCGCGCAAAGCCTGCACCGCAAGCAGTTCTACCGCAGCGTCATAAGCCTTCTTTTGTGCCTTGCGGCGGGTTTTTTCCCATTCTTTTCCACCGAGTTTGTGCAGCGGTGCTGAGTCGGGACTGGCCGCTGTAAAGCGGGAGACCAGGTGCAGTGACATTACCGGCACATAAAGCTTATCACCGTCACGATATTCGAGTGTCAGGAATTCATTTTTTGAGTTGTTGATATCCAGCGTTTGCAATCCGATGTAGCGGCCGACACCCTGTGTTTCATGGATTACAGGATCACCAATATTCAGATCTGCCAGTGAGCGAATGACTGATTCAGGATCCCGTGAGGGCTTACTGCGCCGGCGTCGTTGAAACACCTTGTCGCCGTAGAGCTGAATTTCTGACAGTATGATGACGCCAGGCAGCTCAAGTGAAAGGCCGCGATCTAGCCGCGCAGCGCACAGTGCAAGTTTTTCAGTACCGTCAAAAAAGGCCGCTGAGTCCTCGACTGTGGCAGGGAAAATACCGCTTTCATTGAGGACATTTTTCAGGTTTTCCCGGCGGCCGGTTGTTTCGCATGCCAGCATTACTCGGCTGTCTGTTTTTTCGAGGAAATCAAACAAGCGCTGGTAAGGCTGTTCAGAATGAATGTCGACAGTGAAAGTGTCAGGTCTTCGTGTGGCAAAGCGCAGGCAGGCTTTCTCTCCATGCTCCGGAACAGACCCATGTTCAATCACTGGCCAGTCTAAAAGTCGCCGGTTAAGCTTGTCATAGTCCTGATACAGCGATTCCGGCGGCAGCGCTGGGCGCTCAGGGTCTATGCCAACAGACTGGAATCTCTCGATAACTTCAGTCTGAAATATGTTTGCTGCCTGTTCGCATCCCTGGTCCATAATGATCAGCGCGCTGTCTGGCAGGTAGTCCAGCAGACTGCTGGTGCTTTCGAAAAACAGCGGCATATAAAACTCAGTGCCGGGTGGGATGTTGCCGTTACTGACTTCATTATAAATCAGTGATTGTTTCGGATCACCACTAAACCTCTCCCGGTAGGATTGCCGGAAGCGGCTAATACCGGCTTCGGTCATCGGGAATTCGCGTGCTGGCAGCAACTCGATATGCTCGACAGAACCTGCAGAACGTTGAGACTCTGTGTCGAACAGGCGTATGGTGTCTACTTCATCGCCAAACAGGTCAATACGGTAGGGATCTGTGCTGCCCATCGGAAACAGATCAATGATGCCGCCACGAACGGCGTATTCACCATGCTCAAAAACCTGGCTGACATGTCTGTATGATGCGGTTTCCAGCTGCCGTTTGAACTTGTCTGTATCCAGCCTGTCACCGACAGATAATGAAAAACTGTGTGCTGCTATGTATTCCTGGGGAGGGGTTCTCTGCAGCAGATTAGATATTGATAGCACGATGATGCCCTGATCAATCTCTGGTAGGCTGGAAAGTGTCCTTAGGCGTTGTGAGATAATGTCCTGATGAGGGGAAAATCGGTCATATACCAGGCATTCCCAGTCAGGATAACTCAACAGTGGGATATTGTTATCCTGACCTAAATAGAAGCGAATTTCCTCTTCCAGCGACTGCGTGCGCCGATTATCTTCTGTGACGACTAATACAGGTCCTCTTTGCTGACGCGCTGCAGATACGATTGCCAGCCCGAAACTGCTACCATAGAGCTGGGACCAGACTAGGCTCTGGCCGGATTTGTTCGGCAACTGGGGATGAAAAATATCTGCCGGCTGTGATTGCTTGCTCATAACTGGTAACTGTATGGATAGATGCTATCTGAAATTTATTGCGCCAATGAAGACACGAGAAGATGCGGGATTCTACCGCTTACCCCTGTTTGTAATCAAAGGCCATCAGCAGAGAAGTCTTACATATGAATGAAGAAAGATACTGGGCAGTCGTACCGGCGGCGGGTGTGGGGCGCCGTATGAGGGCTGATATGCCGAAGCAATATCTTCAGCTGTCGGGGCAGCCGGTTTTGTTGCATACCCTGAAGAGGCTGGCCAGCTGTCCAGGTATTGCGGGATTATTTCTTGGTGTTTCTGTCGATGACCCATATTGGCAGGAACTGTCATTTAGTGCCTCCTGGCTAAAGCGAGTCTGTGACGGTGGGGCTGAACGGGCTGACACTGTCAGCCTGATTCTTAATGATATGGCGGGGACAGTTCAGGATACAGATTGGGTACTGGTTCATGATGCAGCCAGGCCCTGTATTACACATGCAGATATTCTGCAATTAATGAAACTGGCCTCACAGAAGGAGGGCGGGTTATTGGGCAGACCCGTCTCCGATACTGTAAAACTTGCAGATAACAATCACAGAGTCAGAAAAACGATACCGCGTGATGGACTGTGGCGAGCGCAAACACCGCAGATGTTCCGTTATGGCGACTTACGGCATGCCTTGCAGAATGCAAAGAACAAGGGGCTGGTTATTACCGATGAGGCATCGGCGATGGAGTTCGCCGGTTATCGACCTCTTATGGTGCATGGACGGTTTGATAATATCAAAATAACTGTGCCGGGTGACCTGCAGATTGCCGAAACATTTATAAAGCAACAGGAGCTGTAATGATCAGGGTTGGACAGGGATACGATGTACATCAACTGGTGGAAGGCCGGCCACTCGTTCTCGGCGGCGTTACCGTTCAACACAATAAAGGACTGGCGGGCCATTCTGATGCTGATGTCCTGGTTCACAGCCTGTGTGATGCGTTGCTTGGTGCAGCCGGAAAAGGCGACATTGGGCAGCATTTCCCGGATACCGACAGCAGTTATAAAAATATAGACAGCCGAATTTTGCTCAGGAAGGTAATGTCGTTATTGCAGGAGGATGACTGGCAGCTGGTAAATGCCGACCTGACTATCATTGCCCAGGCGCCAAAACTGGCACCGCATATCCCTCAAATGCGCAGACTGCTGTCAAATGACATGAATATCGATGAGACACAGTTGAATATTAAAGCCACCACAACGGAAGGGCTTGGCTATTGCGGCAGGGAAGAAGGTATCGCAGCACTCGCTGTAGTTCTACTTGAAAGACCGCTGCCATAGAAGTCAAACACCCGTCATGCTTAGGTGGTAGAATCAATATCATTTGGTTTGACTTCGCTCAATAGAGAACATATCTTTAAATGGTGTTATAAAAACAAGCAATAGAATGATCAATGCACATGAGAAAGAGTATTTATGGCTAGCAAATTAACCCTGACGGACTGTGATTCTGTACCAGACAAGGACAAACTGAAACCGCGTATGGCGGCGAGTCTGATTCAGAAAATTACGGATGCCGAAGTAGATCTTCCAGTTGTAGTGCCAGAACTCTCGTTAATGATCCGTTCTATAACCTGTAACACCAATATAAAAGATCGTCTGGAACTATTACGACGCATAAAAGAGCCTGTGACAAACGTCCTCAAGGCTGTGCATGGAAAAAAAATTGGTATCACCCTCCCGCTTGCAGATAGTGATGTTAAATTGCTCGGGACTGTTGATGGCCTGTTGCGCGACCTGATTTGTGGTTATAACTCGATCATCGAGGAAGCACGTGGCTCAGTAGGTATATTGAAAACTGTCAGAAAATCACTGTATGCGGAAGCCTGTTATGGATCGATTGTATTTCAGACGCGTCGACTGGTATTGTCTTATGAATCCTACCGGCCAGTCAGAAAAGGTATATGGTCACAGATTCACCTTGTTTACAGCATTGCCTCTGAAAATGGCGTTGAAACGTTACCACTGCAAATAGAACGAACTAGCAAGACCTACCAATCATCAGTTGAGCATGTTTACAAGCGTGCAATATTGATTGGCCGCAGTGATCCCTACCATTTTTCATTCCGTGGTGTTAGCCGTCTTTTTGAGTCGCTATATAAGTGGCCTTCTTTGGTCAGGTTGTCAAAGGAAGCAGAAGAGGCGAAAGATAAAAGCATGTTTATAATTGACCTGGACAGTGATTTTCCAGCCGCGCCATATTTTTCAGGCTCAACTAAAAAAACAGATAGCCGTTTTCTGATTCTGGACACTTCAAACCTGATGGAGCGCCTGCAAAAAGAATTAAAATCTATAATGCAGCTTATTTCAAAGGGCCTGAAAGGGATCAACCAGGTTCAGAGCTTTGAGAGAATGGAAATACTGCGCCATATCATCGTCAGCTGGGGTATGCACCCTATACGAAAGGCAGAACGTGAAGACAGCGGAATTGATTGTAAAATTGTATTCGGGTTAACAAATATTTTCACCATCCTGCATCCTGATCTGAATTCTGATGATTCAAAAGAGATTAACTTCGACTCCACTGCTGAAATACAGATGGTACTAGGTGTTTTCGAGGAAAGGTTTGGCAAAGTAGTTGACAAAAATTCATTTGTTTCAAACTGGAAAATTGGCAATGAAAGTAGTGGTGGTTACAGTATTACTCATACCAATTCCAGTACAAAAGAGCTGCGTGTAGGTGATGTTCTTGCACTACAGAAAAAGGGTGATACTGTTTGGAATATCTGTCTTGTGCGCTGGGCTATGGAAAGCGATGATGGACAACTACAGGCAGGTATTTTTAAATTAGGTTCAAAAGCAGAGCCTGTCTCAATGAAACCTCTGGAAAGTGAGAAGGAGTTTATGAGACTGGAATATACGGCTGCACTGCACATCCCACTAGCCACATCATTCTCCAACACTGATATTATTATTGCCCAGAAAACAGTTTATTCACCAAACCGCACTTTGTATCTGAGACGGAGTGACATAGATCGTCTCGTTGTGGCCACCAAACTCGTAGTTTCTAGTCGATCAGTAGATGTTTTTTCTTACCGCTATGATCTGAAGGATCATCTTCGTCCTGTCACTCATAAGGGTTCATTACGGTTTCAGGACTGAGCTGGATAATTCAATAGATAATAGAATCAGATAGTTATACCAGGTCATTTCCGTAGCAGGACATAAACGGCACCTTTGCCGCCATCTGCCGGTAACGCCGAGTGAAAAGCCAGCACTGAATTATGCTGCTGAAGCCAGTGGGATACATTCTGCTTTAACACCGCTACACCACCAGCTGAACGGTAACCCTGGCCGTGAATAATCAGCACACAGTATTTTCTCTGCTGCTGGCACTGTTGAATAAACTGCATCGTTGACTTATGTGCCTGTTCGATCGTCTGCCCATGTAAATCCAGAAGATCCTCTAGTGGAATTTTTCCCTGTTTCAGGTTACGCAGAACCCGGTTCTGAATCCCGTTGCCCTGATAACTGAGTACATCATTTGCATTGATCTCTGTATACCCGGCTATCCGCAATGGCGGGAGATCAGAATCCTCGCTGTGATTTTTGGTTATGTTGCCGGAGTGTTTTGTTTTTGTTGATTCTGTTGACAGTTTATTTTGCCGCATAGGCCTGGCATCTGGAAAATTCCGGGACATGAATGAAGCGTTGTTATTCACTTTCTCTTCATCGCTGTCCCGGTTACCCGACATGGCTGGAATCAGCTGTTTTTCAGGCTGGTGAGATAACGTTCTGCATCCAGTGCCGCCATGCAGCCAGTGCCTGCTGAAGTTACGGCCTGGCGATAAACATGATCCATGACGTCTCCAGCAGCAAAAACACCCGGCACACTCGTTGAAGTGAGATTGCCATCGCAGCCGCCGTTGGTTTTGATATAGCCACCTTCCATCTCAAGCTGACCTTCAAAGATGCCGGTATTAGGTGCGTGGCCAATGGCAATGAAAACACCGTGAACATCGACGTCTTTTGTAGAGTCATCTTTGGTGCTTTTCAGGCGCACGCCGGTAACGCCGGCATCGTCTCCAAGTACTTCGTCAAGGACATAGCTCCAGGCAATCTCAACATTGCCATTGTCCGCTTTTTCTTTGATTTCGTCAGACAGTATGGCTTCTGCACGTAGCTCATCACGGCGGTGAACAAGAGTGACGTTGGAAGCGATGTTCGACAGATACAGTGCTTCCTCGACTGCAGTATTGCCACCGCCTATGACGGCAACAGGTTTGTTACGATAGAAAAAGCCATCACAGGTGGCGCAGGCAGAAACCCCGCGTCCCTTAAAGGCTTCTTCCGATGGCAGGCCAAGATACATAGCCGAAGCACCAGTACAGATTACCAGTGAATCACAGGTGTATTGCCCGCTATCGCCAGTAAGCTGGAGTGGTCGAGTAGAAAAATCGACACTGTTGATCTGGTCAAAAATAATTTCTGTGCCAAAGCGTTCTGCATGGCGCTTCATGCGTTCCATTAGCTCAGGGCCCTGGACGCCATTGTCATCCCCGGGCCAGTTATCAACGTCCGTGGTGGTGGTCAATTGACCTCCCTGTTCCAGTCCGGTTATCAAAACAGGTTCAAGGTTGGCGCGTGCAGCATAAACCGCAGCGGTATATCCGGCGGGTCCGGAACCCAGGATTAAAAGTCGACAGTGCCGTGCTTCTGACATTCACATTCTCCAGCTGAAATATAGTACTGAAATCCCTGTATAGCAGGAGGTTCCAGAAGTAAAAAAATGGTATGTTACGTCATCGAAAAATGAAGGGCAAAAGCACTTTTAGGGTGAACATCTAATGAAGATCGGAATTCCTGTTGAGATCAAGCCATTTGAGAAGCGAGTTGCGTTATTGCCAGCGGCCGTCGCTGAACTGACGGCACTGGGGCATGCTGTATTTCTGCAGGCTGCTGCCGGTGCAGGCAGTGGTTATGATGATCTGGCTTATATTGCTGCCGGTGCAATTATTTTAAGTGATGCAGAGTCTCTGTACGGCGAAGCAGAGCTGATCATAAAAGTAAAAGAACCGGTGGCTGCAGAATATGATTATTTACGTGAAGATCAGCTGCTATTTTCATATCTCCACCTGGCGGCGAACCCGGAACTGGCCAGCCAGCTACAGAAGATTGGCCTGACAGCGATAGCCTTTGAGACCCTGATGGTTGATAACTCGCTGCCGTTACTGGCACCGATGAGCGATGTTGCAGGCAGAATTGCGGTGCAGACCGGAGCAAACTTGCTTTATTCCACCCACGGCGGTAAGGGCTTATTGCTGGGTGGTTTGCCGGCAGCTGAGCGTGGTAATGTTGTCATCATCGGTGCCGGGAATGCCGGCGGTAATGCGGCGATAGTTGCACAGAGTCTTGGGGCGCTCGTTACGGTATTTGACCATAAACGGCAAAAGCAGTTGCAGATGCGCCAGCTCGGGCAAAACGTCAGTGGTCTTTACCCTTATCCGGACGCGGTAGCGGCTGCTATTGAACATGCCGACCTGGTCGTAGGGGCCGTTCTGGTTCCGGGTGCTCGGGCACCCCATGTGGTGACAACAGATATGGTAAAATCGATGCAACCGGGGAGTGTTATTGTTGACATCGCCGTCGATCAGGGTGGTTGTGTTGAAACAACCAGGCCTACCGATTATTCAGCACCCACCTACATTGAGGAGGAGGTGGTGCATTTTGCAGTGACCAATATGCCGGCTGCAGTCCCCCGTTCAGCTTCACAGGCATTAAGTGCCGAACTTTTACCGTATGTAAAGTTACTACTGGAAGAGGGCATTGCAAAGGAAAGTGTTATCTCTAGCGGGATTAATATAGAGAAGGGCCGGATCGTCCATCCAGCCGTAGCAAGATCATTGAGAAACTGATGCCACAGGCTAAACGAAAAAAACAAAACATAAAGAAAGAACCGGTAATCACACCGAAAGTAAAAGCAGGGTTACGTGAAAGCGTGCTATTCCTGCTGACAGTTGTTGCTCTGTTCCTGTTGATATCTCTTGTTAGTTTCTCTCCCAAGGATCCAGGCTGGTCGCACAGTACTGATACAGGTCTGGTATCTAATTTGGGAGGCCGCGCGGGGGCCAGTTTTGCCAACCTTTTCCTGAATCTGTTTGGGCTGATGGCCTATCTTTTTCCCATTATGCTACTTTGGCTAGTGGTCAGGATATACCGCCAGAAATCATCCAGCCATGCGAAGGACATCCAGACCCGGGTTGTGGTTTCCATTGGTTTTGTGCTGACTCTAATCGGCGGATGTGGACTGTCACAGATGTATTTCAGCTCTCCTGTTGATGCCAGCAGCTACCTGGCAGGCGGTTATCTCGGTGATGCCATTGCCAGCACCCTGATACCGTCGTTTGGCAGCGTTGGGGGTACCCTGCTGCTGCTTGCCCTGTTTCTATCAGGTGTAACGCTGTTAACGGGTTTGTCCTGGTTCTGGCTGATGGATGTGACTGGCAAATACACGCTTCTGGTGTACGGATGGATCAAGGGTATATTTATCTCGCTGAGGGAAAAGAAGATATCGAGTAAGATGCTGGAGCAGCGCCAGATCAGTGTAAAGAAAGCCCGCCGCTCGCAGGAAATGAAAAAACCGGTTCGAATCGAGCCTAAAATCGCCAAACCTGAACAAAGTGAACGCAAGGAGCGTGAAAAGCAGAAAGACCTGTTCTCACGTCCTAGTAATGAGTTATTGCCAAGCCTGGCATTGCTTGACGCCGCACCCACACATGAAGGCAGCTTCTCACGTGAGGCTCTGGAAACACTATCGCGAATGCTGGAGCGCAAGTTACTGGATTTCAACATTGAAGTGCAGGTCGTTGAGGTTCAGCCCGGACCGGTCATCACACGATTTGAGATAGATCCAGCACCCGGCGTCAAGGCTTCGCAGATAGCAAACCTTGCCAATGACCTGGCTCGCTCTTTATCGGTAGTCAGTGTCAGGGTTGTGGAGAATATTCCCGGAAAACCTTATATGGGTGTCGAAATCCCGAATGAGCACAGGGAAAGCGTAGGCTTTGTTGAAGGCATCTCGTCGAAAGCCTATGAAGATGCGACCACTCCGCTGGCGATACTGCTGGGTAAGGACATTAGCGGCGCACCAGTGGTTGCAGATCTATGCAAGATGCCGCATTTACTGATTGCCGGCACGACCGGTTCGGGTAAGTCAGTCTGTATCAATGCGCTAATCCTGAGCATCATATTTAAATCAACCCCCAGAGACGTACGATTGATCCT
This sequence comes from Arenicellales bacterium, assembly GCA_029287855.1. Classification (GTDB taxonomy): domain Bacteria; phylum Pseudomonadota; class Gammaproteobacteria; order BMS3Bbin11; family BMS3Bbin11; genus BMS3Bbin11. Next base: position 14,197 of record JARFQI010000020.1, read on the forward strand.
TGTTGATCCAAAAATGCTCGAACTGTCCGTCTATGAAGGTCTGCCGCATCTGCTCGCCCCGGTAGTCACCGATATGAAAAAGGCTGCCAATGCCCTGCGCTGGGGAATCTTTGAAATGGAACGGCGTTACCAGTTGCTGGCAGCTGTAGGCGTTCGAAACCTGGCGGGATACAACCGTAAGGTTAAAGAAGGCATCAGCCGGAATTCCCCATTAATGAATCCCCTGGTCGAGGCAGGTGATGAACCAGAAGAATTAACGACCTTGCCACATATTGTAATCATTATCGATGAGCTTGCCGATCTAATGATGGTTGTCGGCAAAAAGCTGGAGGAGTTGATTGCCAGGCTGGCCCAGAAAGCACGTGCTGCCGGTATACATCTCGTTCTGGCCACACAGCGCCCATCGGTTGATGTGATTACCGGCCTGATTAAGGCGAATATACCGTCACGAATTTCTTTTCGGGTACCGTCAAAAATTGATTCGCGTACAGTGCTCGATCAGGGCGGTGCAGAGAGCCTGCTGGGTATGGGAGACATGTTGTTCCTGCCGCCGGGGGCGAGCAATACTATCCGGGTGCACGGTGCGTTTGTGTCGGATGATGAAGTACACCGTGTCGTTAAACAGCTTACTGCGGCTGCGAATCCTGAATATGATGAGTCGGTACTGGCAGAACCGGAAACGGGTGGAACGTTGTCCAGCGACGGAGATGGCGCTGGTGAACAGGATCCGCTTTATGACGAGGCGGTGCGCTGTGTGACAGAAAGCCGGCGTGCATCGATTTCTTCCGTGCAAAGGAAACTACGTGTTGGCTACAACCGGGCTGCACGTATGATCGAGACCATGGAGATGACAGGTGTAGTGACTCCCGCAGACAGTTCAGGCAAACGAGAAGTGCTGGCGCCGGAACCTGTTAAAGACTAAAAACCAGGATTTTAAGTTTTCGGTTTTCAGAGTCCCGATCCCGGTATCCTGTTGACTAAAGCTGAAAGCTTTTCACGATTTCTGAACACTGAACACTGAATTGAAATATTTATGAAAACAATGTCCTATGCTGTAACCGTACTCCTGTTATTGATGTCTGCATCGACCTATGCTGACGGCATCGGCGACCTGCAACGCTTTTATAGTGAGATAAGAAGTTATTCAGCGAGTTTCGAGCAGGTGGTAGTCGATGAGAACCTGAAACTTCTTGAAGCTTCGAGCGGAGAGTTTTCGATTGAGCGTCCTGGCAAGTTTCGCTGGCATTACACTAAACCATCCGAGCAACTGATTATCGGTAATGGCCGGCAGGTGTGGATATACGATGTGGAACTCGAGCAGATCACACATCGAACATCCGATGCTGCTGTTAGTCAGACTCCAGCTATGCTGTTGTCAGGCAAGGGTAACCTGGACGATAGTTTCATCCTGGAAGATGCCGGTCAAGGTGATGGGCTTGACTGGGTACGCATGATACCGAAAAGTAAGGATTCGGGATTTACCGATGTCCGCATTGGTTTTTTAAAGGGCAAGCTACAGCTGTTAGAGATGAAAGATAACTTTGGTCAGTCGACTCGAATGAACTTCAAGAATATTAAGGAGAATCTTGATATTCCGGAAGGAATATTTACGTTTGTCCCTCCAGCTGGCGTTGATGTAATAGAAGAGGCGGGCTAATGCCAGTCATTCCATCGCATGCGCCACTGGCTGACCGCATGCGGCCTCAGGAAGTATCAGAATTCGCCGGCCAGTCGCATTTGCTGGCGGCTGGTAAACCAATCCGCAGTATGGTGGAGTCACAGAATTCTCACTCGATGATTTTGTGGGGGCCTCCTGGCACAGGAAAGACAACGCTGGCGAGATTGATTGCCAGCCACTCGCGTGCACGTCTGCTAACACTCTCTGCAGTCCATGCCGGGGTAAAAGATATCCGTGCAATAGTTGATCAGGCTCGGCAGAATCAGCTGATCGGCGAAAAAACTCTTTTGTTTGTTGATGAGGTGCATCGATTCAACAAGTCACAGCAGGATGGTTTTCTTCCTCATATAGAAGACGGTACCTTCGACTTTATCGGTGCTACCACTGAAAATCCCTCGTTTGAGTTGAATAATGCACTGTTGTCACGGTTGCGTGTTTATGTTCTTCAATCACTGACAGCAGGGGACATCATTACAGTGATTAACAGGGCCCTGCAAGATGAGCAAATGGGTCTGGGAGATCGCTCGCTGAAGATCTCAGATAAGGCCATGCAACTATTGGCAGGGCTTGCTGATGGTGATGCCAGGCGTGCACTCAATATGCTTGAAATTGCTGCAGATTTCGCCCGTAAAGAGGGTGATGTCAACCTGATTGATGAGGACACAATAAGGCAGGTGGCCGGTGATAACCTGCGCCGCTTTGATAAGGGCGGTGACACCTTTTACGATCAGATCTCGGCTCTGCATAAATCTGTCCGTGGTTCATCGCCCGATGCCTCCCTCTACTGGCTGGCACGAATGCTTGATGGTGGGGCAGATCCCTTCTATGTCGCCAGGCGAGTGGTTCGCATGGCGAGTGAAGATATTGGCAATGCCGATCCGCGTGGGCTGCAGCTGGCGCTAAACGCCTGGGAAGCTCTCGAGCGACTGGGCAGTCCTGAAGGCGAACTGGCCCTTGCCCAGGCTGTCAGCTACCTTGCCAGCGTGCCAAAAAGTAACGCCGTCTATACCGCGTGGAAGAAAGCCAGCGCAGATGTTCGAAAGCTGGGTTCGTACCCGGTTCCGATGCATCTTCGAAATGCGCCGACCAAGTTGATGAAAGATCTCGGTGCGAGTCAGGATTATCGGTATGCGCATGATGAAGCAGAAGCTTATGCCGCTGGAGAGAACTATTTTCCGGATGAAATGAAACCGGTGCACTACTATGAGCCGGTCGATCGCGGTCTGGAAAAAAAGATTGCAGAACGTCTCAGATATCTAGGACAATTAGACCATGTGTATCATGCAAAACGTAAACAGGAGGATTAAATCAATCATCAGCACTGCGAGCGCGGCTGCGGGCAGAGTTCAGGTATCATACTGATACCATGAAGCAGTTGATCGCAATTGCAGCCGGTGGAGCAGTGGGAGCCCTGCTTCGATATGGAATGTCGAATGCAGTTTATGCGATGCTGGGGCGGACATTTCCCTATGGCACACTGGCAGTCAATGTTCTGGGCTCGCTTTTGATGGGCTTTTTATTTGTTCTGCTCATCGAGAGGTCGACATTCGACGTGCTCTGGCGGGGAGCAATCCTGATAGGGGGGCTGGGAGCCTTTACTACCTTTTCCACCTTTTCTATCGAAACGCTCAACCTGATTGAAAATGGCGCGATGACCCTGGCGCTGCTGAACATGGTATTAAGCGTGATCCTCTGTATCATTGCCGTCTGGCTTGGTGTTGCGGTCGCCAGGCAGATATAGTGCGTTATGCTAGCCTGAAAAACCTATATTGGATCTCAGATGAAAACAATCAAAGTAACCGTTGTCCGAATGTATTGCACAGAAGGCAAGGGGAAATTAAAAGGCATGCTGTCGAAATTGCATGATGATTACCAGGTCAGGGGAGTGACCGTTTTTCGCGGCGTCGCTGGCTTTGGGGTATCTGGGGAACTCCACTCCTCAAGCTTGCTTGATATTTCTCTTGATCTGCCGCAGGTGATTGAATTTTATGATGAGCAGGAAAAAGTCGCCGGGATTCTTACGGAACTCGCCAGCTCTTTCAAGCCGGGACATGTTGTCAGCTGGTCTGCAGAAGTTAACATCTAACAGATATATGCAACTGTTTTATTAGTACAAATCCACTACATAAGTACAACCCCACGACGAATTTTGAACAATGCTAGATCCGCAATTATTACGTAACGATCTCGACGCTGTTGCCGAGAAACTATTAGTCAAAGGCTATCAACTCGATAAAAAACAGTTTTTAGACCTTGAAGCACAACGCAAAACATTACAGGTGCAGGTCGAAGACCTGCGCAGCCAGCGCAATAAAGCGTCAAGGAAGATTGGCCAGACCAAGGCCGCAGGGGAAGATATCCAGCCTCTGCTCGATGCTGTTGCCAGCCTCGGAGATGAACTAAAGGAATCAGAGCAGTCACTGATTTCGCTACAGGAGAAACTGAACGATCTGCTGGCGGGGATACCCAATATCCCGCATGAATCAGTACCCGCCGGTAATGACGAAAGTGACAACATTGAGTTGCGCCGCTGGGGTCAGCCCGGGACATTCGATTTTGAACCGAAGGATCATGTTGATCTGGGTGCGGCACTGGGCATGGACTTTGAAGTTGCCGCCAAACTGACCGGCAGCCGTTATGTCGTCATGCAGGGTGCACTGGCCTCTATGCATCGGGCACTGACTCAATTTATGCTTGATACTCACAGTCGCCAGAATGGTTACACAGAGAGCTATGTACCGTATATCGTAAACGCCGACAGCTTGCTGGGAACTGGCCAGCTGCCTAAATTTGAAGAAGACCTGTTCAAGTTGAATACTGAGCATGACAATTATCTTATCCCTACGGCAGAGGTCCCGGTAACTAACATCCTGCGTGATGAAATTATTAGCGCTGACCTGTTGCCATTCAAAAGAGTTGCACATACCCCCTGTTTCCGCAGTGAAGCGGGCTCCTATGGGCGAGATACCCGGGGTATGATTCGACAACATCAATTCGAGAAAGTCGAACTGGTACAGGCGGTGCGTGCTGAAGAGTCCTGGCAGGCACTGGATGAGCTTACTGGCCATGCTGAAGGCATACTGCAGGCACTCAATCTGCCATACCGTGTTGTCAATCTGTGTGGCGGAGACCTCGGCTTCGGTGCTGCCAAAACACACGATCTGGAAGTCTGGTTACCTGGTCAGCAGGCCTATCGTGAGATATCTTCCTGTACCAATTTTGAATCTTTTCAGGCCCGCCGCATGCAGGCCCGCTGGCGCAATCCGGAAACCGGCAAGCCTGAACTACTGCACACCATCAATGGCTCAGGACTCGCTGTCGGCAGAACGCTGGTCGCCGTGATGGAAAACTACCAGCAGCAGGACGGTTCTATCGTCGTGCCGGATGTGTTGCGCACTTATATGGGCGGGCTGGAGAAGATAAAGGCCTAAAGCAAAACATAATGAGCAAGCGGAAAAGAATTGCCAGTCTTTAATTTTTTAGTCTTGAAACTTGAACCTCATTTCCACGAATAACCTACTGCCCGGCCTGTTCTGAAAATTAACCAAGCTTTGACCTTAAAGTTTCCAGCAGCACATCAAACGGCTCGATGAATTTTACCAGCCCCTCATCTTCCAGTTGCTGTGCTACAGACTCCATATCGATACCCAGGCTCGCAAGGTCATCAAGCACAGCCTTCGCCTGATCGAGATCCTGTTCGATTCGAACCGCTGGCTGCCCATGATCCCGGTAGGCCTCCAGTGTTTTGACAGGCAAGGTATTGACGGTATTGGCACCAATCAGTGCTTCGACATACATGACATCACTGTAGGATGGATCCTTGGTGCCGGTACTTGCCCATAGCAGCCGCTGCGGCTGTGCACCCGCATCAGCAAGAGTCTGCCATTGTCTGCCGGAAAAAAGCTGTTTCCAGAGCTGATAGGCTGTGCGTGAAGCAGCAATTGCGGCCTTTCCCTGCATATGATCGTGACCACCCAGCAATGAGAGTCTGTTATCGACCAGTACATCAATACGGCTGAGGAAAAAACTGGCCACCGAGGAAATATGATCAACAGGGAGGCCCATCTTTAGCCGGTCACTGATACCGGTGATATAGGCTTCCGCTACCTCGCGATAGCGTGAGACAGAAAACAACAGCGTGGCATTAACATTGACACCATCGGCGATTAAACTTCTGATAGCTGGCAGGCCTTCGACGGTAGACGGTACCTTGATCATGACATTGGGCCGATCTAGCATTTTCCACAAACGCTGCCCCTCAGTAACCGTTTTTTCTGTATCGTGGGCATAATGCGGTGATACTTCCATACTGACAAAACCATCCCTGCCCTTACTCGCAGTAAATACTGGCCGCAGGAGATCAGCGGCCTGCTGCAGATCGGAAATGACAAGATCTTCGTAGGCTGTTTCTGCATCAGTATTTTTTTCTGCCAATAGTGCTATTGCCGCATCGTAATCATCGTGATCAAGGACCGCTTTTTTCAAAATGGCCGGGTTTGATGTCACACCTGATACACCATCATTGTCGATGTAGGCCTTGAAATCGCCGTTGTTGAGCATGCCGCGGTGAATATCGTCTAGCCAGATGCTTTGCCCATGTTGCTGGGCCGTTATCAGAGGGTTTTTATTCGTCATATTCAGTCTCACTCGCAGTCTGTGCCTGTAATTCGTGCCAGGCTTCAATTTCCATGATGAGATTAACACGTTCTTGCCGGGTCAACGATGACCAGGACCTGTCTTCCAGTGCCAGTTTCATGGTATAGAGTAGATTGAGTCAGGACGAGAATTCAGATGCTGTTGCAGATTTAGGTTGGCCTGAACAGGACCGGTCTCCAGGAGATCCTCACGTGCAGCAATTGCAATCGCGGATTGCATGTTTCCAGATGCGCAGGGCCGATGCAGCACAATTGGCTAATACGCTGGTGCCTTTTCTTCGTATAGAGTAATCCGCATGATTTACACGTATTCCAGCAGCAAAAAACTTATGTATGGTTTAGAGTCTGATGTAAAAAAGATATTAGAGTAATTAGGCTATGACAAAAATATATTCAGCGCAGAATGCCATTGATGCACATATTGTAAAAGGGATGCTTGAGCAGCAGGGTATTCAGGCCAGGGTAAACGGCGAGTTCCTGCAGGGCGGTATTGGAGAACTGCCGCTGATTGATCTGGTGACTGTTAGTGTTGCTGAGGAAGATTACGAAAAAGCGTTGGAAGTATTGCGTGAATATGAAAACGAGGAATCTTGAATCTGGCCAGCTTTATTTCGACGGTGACATGAATATCATTATACAAAAAACTAATTTCTGACCGACATTACCATCAGTAAAACAAAACCTACTACCGCTGCAATAATGAGCGCGAATGTTGTCCAGTCGCTGCCCGTGCCTTTCGGGCCATTTTCCATCCAGTGCTTGGCTGCTGGCCACATGCGCCAGATTATCATTACCAGCACCACGGCAAGCGTTATTTTCAGAAACATTTCCATAAAAGTACTCTGCAAAATAAAACCCCGACCAGGGCCGGGGTTTTATTATCAAGCCTGAATTTAGTCGTTACTGGTGATGCCGAGAATTTGCAACAGGCTAATGAAGATGTTGAAAACACTCAGGAAGATGCCGTAAGTTGCCATGATGTAGTTGGTTTCTCCGCCATTGATGATGCGACTGGTATCAAACAGGATGAAACCTGACATCAGCATGATGACGGCAGCTGAAATCGTCAGCGACAGGGCAGGGATCTGGACGAACAGGCTGGCAATGATCGCCAGTACCACGACCATCATGCCTGCAAACAGGAATCCGCCGAGAAAGCTGAAATCTTTCTTGCTGGTCAGCGCATAACCAGACAGCCCAAGGAAAATGATGCCGGTTCCGCCAAGGGCAGTGGCAACAATCTGTGTACCATTAGACATTGCCAGGTAGATTTCAAGTATCGAACCTAGACCGAAACCGAGCAGGCCGGTGATCAGGAATATTACCCCGATGCCCGCAGATGACTGGGCCGCTTTTGGCAGAACAAACATACCGAGGACCATAGAGGCGATGATTGAGATCATATACACCATCGGTGGCATATTGAGCGCCATTGACAGCATAGCCATGACAGCACTGAATGCCAGTGTCGCCGACAGCAGCAAATAGGTGTTTTTGAGAACTTTGTTGGCTTCCAGTGCACTGAGGCGTGGACGGGAAACTGCAGCATAATTCGGGTTCATTTATTTACTCCGTAGTTTTCTAGTAAAGGGTATTGCTGTTAACTTATTCTATCAGATTAATAATTGGGGTTAGAGTTCCATAATATCAAGAATTATTGAGCAAATGGAAAGGGGTAATCATAACAGTTGCCATAGCCTGAATCAGGCTAATTTGCGCTGAAAATGCTGCTAACATTCCTGTAACCCACTGCAACATTGAGTTTCAGAGAATTTAAGCGTGATAAAACTGACAGTCATTGTCATAAAGTAACACAACTAGCAGGGCTTATGTTACCTGCAACATGTTTTTTTTCACTATTAAATATCCCTGTGACAGCGAATAAACAGAGGGCGGAAATGTCTGCATATAAGAATAATTCAGTAGCTAGAATACCAGTTCATCTTGTTTCCTGATGCTAGTTCAGGCAAAATCGCGCGCTCAATGGAGAGGTGGCAGAGCGGTTGAATGCACTGGTCTTGAAAACCAGCATAGGTTAGTAGCCTATCCAGGGTTCGAATCCCTGCCTCTCCGCCAAT
>JARFQI010000171.1 GCA_029287855.1 Arenicellales bacterium
TGCTTATATTCTATATCTATTTTAATGCAATGCTATAAATCTCGTTTTTCCTTCATGGCACTGCGACGGTAGATGAAGTTTTAAGTTTTAAGTTTTAAGAGTAAAGTCAAAATCAAAAGCTGGATTCCGGCATGCACCGGAATGACGGGGTGGAAAGGGGAAATTAAGGTCGAAAGCTGGATTCCGGCATGCGCCGGAATGACGACGTATTTGGATTACTGTACATGCTGAAATGTCGGTGTGGTGAATTACCTGTCAGGTTTTGTTCTTATAAAAGACCGGTTGTTCGGATTAATCAAATCGCTGGGTACTGTAGCGGCACCGGGCAATAGTGTGTAACCCTGTTGCTGGTGATAGGCTAATGCATAGGTACCAAGAGGCACGATGTCGACAAAACCATGAAAATCATCGACGTCAAAACCAAGTGCCTCAGCAGCAACACTACATACTTCATACTTTACTCCCAGTTCTGCCAGCCTGGAGGCGCTATCCACTATGTCTTTAAATTGCTGGTAGTTTTGCCTGGCAAATGCGGTGACTTCAGATCCATGCGAGACGACAATAAGATCGTAAGGCTCGAACGATACTGGTCCATATTCCTGAACTGTTTTAATAAAAAACGAGATGGGTATCAGGGCGCGTTTTACGCCTTCAGGGTCCTCGAAATTGAAATCAAACACTGCCTTTAGTTGCTCTAGTTTTTTTATGCCGTCAAATGACTTGAATTTACTGGAACCATACGGTGTATCAATGCTTTCTGCTAAACATGGCGATACTGTGAATAGGCTAATAACTAAAATAAAGACTGGTCGGACTAACATTATCGGGATCTCCTTAACCTATACATATCTAATACAATCAAGGGAAACTCTGATCTATTCATAGAACCCTGTCATTGTGAGAAACGAAGTGACGTAGCAATCTTTAAGCGTTTGAATAAAACAGTATGAGATTGCCGCGCTTCGGTGCACGTACCCGCAGCAAATGCCTGAAGGGTGCAATGACATATAAATCAGAGGTTCCCTGGCGGTCATGCGCAGTAATTAAACTCAACTGGTTTTAATTCACTGCTTCTGGTTCTGATTGAACACCTGCACCGCCTTTTTCCAGCGCCATCGTTGTAACTGCGCATCTTCCCTGTAGGCGCCTTCCAGCACTAATTGCAATGAACCTTCCATGCGGAATCGCTGGGTTTCTGAATCCAGCCGCATCGCCTCTTTGCCATTCTGGTCGAAGAAAATGATTGCCGGGCTGTAAGACAAATCCAGTTCTTCGTACCATTGCGCCGGTGTCATCAGCTTGCCGCCCGGTGTTTTTACGCGGCTGCTGGTATCGCTTGCATCCAGCTGGACGCTTTCAAACTCCTTCATCAGGCGACGAACTGATTTATCCGCAAGCACTCGCTTGTGGAACAGCTCACATGAGCTGCAGCCGGGTGTTTCGAACACCACCATCAATGGGTTCTGAGCAGCAAATACAGAACGATCCAGCATGTAAGGTGGACGGGAAAACAGTGCGTGATCAACGGTGAGTGGCGTCTTATCCGTCACGGGAGCCGGTGCCGTGCGGGCCATGTAGGTTCGTAGCGGTTCCGTCTGATAATGCTGCCCTTCGAGATAATCGAGTACCCTGCCAAATTTTTCCGCCGGGTAATAACCAACAATCTTCAGCAGCTTGTTGCCGCCAGCACCGTAAAAGATCAGAGTCGGTGTGAACGAGGCCTTGTTGGCTGTGACAAACTCCCTGACGGGTAACTCGTTGCCGGTCGACGGATCGACCATCTTCGCATCATCGAAAATTTCCAGCCCGTAAACATTAAACGATTGCTGGACGCGCTGGCGCATTTCCGGCTGTCCCAGTACATTGTCAATGAAAGCTTTGCAGTAACTGCAGCGGCGTGTACTGAGAAAAAGAAGAATACCCTGCTTGCCGCTGTCGACCGCCTCTTCCAGGTCATCGCGAAAATCGAGAAAGCTGGGCTGGAACCACTGTGGAAAATGCACATCGACAAAGACATCCTCGGCGAAATTCTGGTCGTTGCTGACAACGATTTCCTCTGGAGGTAAAGACTTGATCCTACGCGCGAGCATTGCTGCCAGTTGTTCGTCTCCACTGCGTTTTGCCCAGTCCTCAGCCGTGTTGCCCTGGTAGTCCTTGTAGTCTACCCGCGCACCCGAGCTCAGCAACAGCTTGACGATATCACGACGGCCCTGCCCGGCTGCCTGCATGAGCGGCGTTACGCCGCCGGAATTTCGAATATCCACATCAACCCCGGCATCTACCAGCATACGAGTGATTTCAAGGGGTGACTTCACCGCGTAATGCAACGGTGCGATACCCATAAAGTCGTTTACGTCTGGCGATGCCCCGGCATCAAGCAATAGTTGTACGGCCTCTCTGTTTCCGCTCTCGGCGGCAAACGTCAGCGCTGTGCGGCCTTTTACATCCCGGATATTCAAGTTGTCACTATCAGATATCGATGACCGCACCAGGTTCATGTCACCCTGTTGCACGGTTTCGTGCAATGAGAATGTGCTAGCGGCAGCGACCACCGGTAAACCACCAGGCAACCAGGCAAGCAGCACTAATATTCCGTAGAAGCGTTTCACACATCTATGTAGATACTCTTGTGTAAGGATTTTGTTTGTTTTGTTCGTTCTCTTCGTTGCCATCACTATGACTCCTCCAGACCGTTAACAATAGAGCTGCCTTGCATCGGCCGCCCCTTCGAATCCAGTTTTAGTGCTATCATTCGAAAAAGTCCTAACGGAAACCCAACGGGAATCCGTTATTTAAATTAGCCTATAAAATACAATGAGTTGGAATGCATTAAATTTCACTCCATTACATTCAGACTGGATAGGAAAGTGCCAGAAAAAGAAAAACAGCTGAGTGAAATCAGTACATTCACGGTTGATGATTACCGGGTTGAACCGGCGGCACTGCGCGTCACCGGCAACGGTCAGGCATCCCGCCTGGAGCCGCGAACCATGCAGTTGCTGGCCTACTTCGCTATCCATGCGGGGCGCGTCATCAGTCGGACTGAGCTGGAAGAACAGGTGTGGCAGGGGCGCGTCGTCGGTGAGGATGCACTGACCAACAGCATCTCGAAACTGCGTCGAATCCTGGGCGACAACGCTCGCCAGCCACATATTATCGAAACCGTACCCAAGACCGGTTACCGACTCATTGCCGACGTTCAATGGCTGGACAAGCAAGATTACGAAACCGCCATCGACGCCGACAGTATAGCGATCGAATCCAGCCGGAAGAAAAGCACCCCGGGGTTATGGTTTGTGGTCATCGCTATGCTCGCCATTGCTGTAGCAGGCTGGTTATTTAATAGCTACCAAACACCGGATATGACTACGCCGGCCACTGACAGTGTGAATGCAGGTAAACCCTCGATCGCGATCATCCCTTTCGAGAACCAGGGAGAAAAACCTCAGGACTATTTTGCCAACGGCATCACCAGTAACCTGATAACCGACATGTCAAAAATCTCCGGCATGACCGTTATTGCGCGAGGCTCGGTATTTGCCTACCAGAACTCTGATACTGAAACCCGACAGATTTCCAGCGAGCTAAATGCAGACTATGTCGTCAAGGGTGCAGTTCAGCGTCAGCAGGACCGGGTACGGGTCAATGTTCAGCTGATAGAAGCAGACACTGAGCGCACGCTGTGGGCAGAACGTTATGAAGGAGAAATGCAGGATGTGTTCAAGTTCCAGGACAAGATTGCCAGTGCGTTAGTCTCCGCGTTGCGTATTCGTCTCGCGCCCGGAGAAAGTGAACTCTTCAGTCGCTACCCCACCACTAATGTCGCCGCATACGATTTTTTTTTGCGAGGCCAGGAAGAGTACGGACACCGCACACGCGAGTCCAACCGTTTTGCCAGAGAGTATTTCGAGCAGGCTATTGCGCTTGATCCGGAATTTGCACGGGCCACGGCTAGCCTGGCACTGGTGCATTCGCGTGATGCCTTCGACGGCTGGACCGATTCACCAGAGCGTTCGCTGGCACTTGCCGCCGAGTATGCCGAATCTGCTGCACGCATCAACCCGACCATTCCGCAGATTCATTTCGTAGCCGGTCAGGTTGCTTTGTTCAGGGAAGAACACAGTAAAGCCATTGCATCAGCCAAACGCGCCATCGAATATGCGCCGAACTATGCCGATGGCTATGCCTTTCTCGCCTGGGCATCAAACTACGCCGGCAGGCAGGACGAAGCGGAAGAGGCCCTGCAGGTTGCAATGCGTCTTAATCCCATCTCACCAGCGGCTTACTATGATACACGCGGGGAAATTCTTTATATCCAGGGCCAGTACGCGGAAGCCATCGAAGCATTCAATACCGCCTTGCAGATCAACCCGGCACATATGCGGGCCCGCATGTGGCTGATTGCCACACTGGTGCAATCAGGCAAGCCCGAAGAATCGAAATGGCAGGTCGACGAACTGCTGTTGACCCATCCTGATTTTTCCCTGTCCAGGCTCGACCACGCTTTTCCCTTTCAGGACGCCTCGATTCGAAAGCAGCTGATGCAGAACCTCACACAGGCAGGTCTCTGATCCCTCAGCAACAGTTGCTCAGCGAATATGCGGTGACAACGGTGAGGTGGGGTTACTTAAAGCCTTAAGAGCGTTGGATTAGTGTTTAGGTGTAATGTTTTACGTGGAAACCAAAAACGTTAAACCTGGATTCCGGCATTCACCTCAAGGGCACTTTGTCGCTTCGCTTGGGCGCGCCGGAATGACAGGCATTTTATCGCGGTGTGACGCTCCTACTACATGGTGTTATTTGTTACATATGTTGAAATGATGGATTCCGTTGCGTGTTATTATAAGTTCGTAACCCACTATAAACGCATCATGAGCAAACACCCCACCAATAAATCAACATACAGTCTCCTGACTAAAGCGGTTTTTCTCACTTTCGTGCTGCTTGCCGGTTCGACGTTGTCCAGCCAGGTCTCTGCTGCCAGGTATACCGCCGAGGGGATTTATGATCCGGAGATTTATCAGCTGGAAAATGGCATGCGTGTCATTCTCAATGAACGGCACGGGGCGCGCAATGTGGCGATAAGGCTGAATGTCGGGCTGGGGATCTATGATTTCGACTGTCTGCAGCAGGAAACGGCGCACTTCCTCGAGCACCTGTTGTTTACCGGTACCTCAAAGCATTCCGAGAGCCAGCTGGATGAGATCATTATTCATCATGGCGGCAGATGGAATGCCTCAACTTATGGTGAAGATACCGTTTTTGAGATCGATATTTTCAGTGAATACGCGAATGTCGGACTGGCAACGCTACATGAAATCATCACCGATTCGACCATCTCCAAAGCAGACTATGAACAGTCGCAGGGTATTATCTACCGCGAGCTGGGTGGTGTACCTACCCGTATCACCCGCTTCCTGCATCAGCATGAATTTGTCAGCAGTGCACGGGACAAGGTATTAAAGGCGATGCTCGAGGGCAGCCGTATCTACTGCAGCCATCTCATCACCCTCGAGAATATCTCACGCCAGGACATTCTCGATGCCTATGAGAAGTTTTATGTGCCGAACAACATGACGCTGGTGATTACCGGCGATTTTGATACGGCGGAAATGAAACAACAGATTACCCGGCTTTTCGGGAACATGCCTGCCAGAAAACTGCAGCGCGACATTCCAGAGGCTGAGAAATTTAACGATGGGCCGCTTCGTGTCACCGGTACCTTCGATCCTGTTTTTGGTACTAATGGCACGGCAGAACTGGTCTACCGCACCAACGGCTACTGGTCGCCCGATTACTATGTGTTCCTTATCATCAAGGCGTATTTCTATAAAAAACTGTTTGAGGCGATACGTGTAAATGAAGGGCTGTCATATTCACCGGCCGTTGAATTCATCAGCAGCCGCAATGAAGGCCTGTTTATTGTTAATGCCGATGCAGACCTCGATGACCTGGATAAGGTTTCCGACATCATGCACAGGGAAGTCATTCGACTGCGTGACGGTAAAGTGACTGATGAAGAAATTAATACAACCATAAAATCGCTTTTACTGCGTAAGGCCAGCGGGCTGGAATCGAATGCAGACATTGCCTGGCATTATGTCAACAACCTGGAGGAAGTTGATAAGTTCGGTGGTTTTGTTAACCAGGAGATACTGCTGGAGAAATTCACACCCGGAGATGTTCGAGATGTTGCGCAGCGTTATTTGAAGCTCTCGAACATGGCCTTCGTGCAGTCGAAGCCGACCCTGACTTCAAACCAGTTCTATTTCCTTGTCGCGTTTGTGCTGTTGCTTCTTGTTTTCCTGGGCTGGCGGCTGACAAAGCGGATCGGTTTGCAAGTTTCGATTATTAAAAAGAAGAGAAAAGGTTAAAGGTTTAAGGGGAAAGAGGAAGGAGGAAAGAGGAAAGGAAAAGGGAAAGGGAAAGGGGAAAGTAAGATCTAGTTACATAGTTTTCGGTTTTCTGTTTTCAGTAAAATCAAAAGATGGATTCCGGCATACACACCAAGGGCACTTTGTCGCTTCGCTTGGGCGCGCCGGAATAACGGGTTGGAAAGGGGAAAGGGAGGACTAAGGATGAAGGACTAAGGGAGAGATTGCCGCGCTGCGGTGCTGGTGACCGACGAATGCCCGAAGGGTGCAATGTCGGTATACTGTCGCCTGACAATATTCTATTGCTGCCCTTCCTGTAGTTTCTCGATCATTCTTTTCATTTTTTGGTAATGACTGCCCTTCCAGTAGATTTTTCTGCACGCTTCGCACTGGAAAAATTCGTTGTAGTATTTTTTTGCATCAGGCGGCAGCGCGGCTTCTACTTGCTGTTTATTGACTGGCTGAATTTTTCCATTGCAATCCATGCATCGTGTGAAGGGCTGCATGTTATTGAACAGGTCGAAGCGTCTCAAAACCTCCAGCAATTGCAGCTGTGATTGCCTGGAACGGACAAAGTAACCGTGTGTTATTTGCCTGCGCATCAGCAACTGTCTGTCACAGGTAAGTAATATGCGATGCTCTTCGACGGATATCCTGGCAAGCTCCGGGTCATCATAGTCGTTACGGTAAAGCGTATCGAAACCGATCATGCGCAGGTAGGCTGCGAGCCGTCCCAGGTGGGTATCGAGAACGAAGCGGGTTTTGCGCAATGGTTGTGGCTGGCAATGGTTGAGTGGTGAAATATCCAGAGACTCAAATACCGGGTAAACACTAATACGATCACCGTCATCAACTTGATAGTTAAAACCCACCGATTCACCATTGACGATAATCAGGTCGATTTCTGTGTGCGGCACCCCGATCGATTCGATGAGATCCTTGATTGAGCGTGGCTGTTTTAATACATGGCAGATATCAGTCTTGCGCTGATCAGGCGGCAGAAAGTCGTTGAGTTCTTCATAGAAGCGTATACTGATTTTTTCCGGCATTGAATTCGGCACACAGGTAACTGGGTGATTGTTTTAGAAGTTTATATTACACCAGGTGATGCAACCTGGGTTAAGGGGAAGGTTAAAGGGGGAAGGTAAATGATTTATGTTTTACTTAACACGTGAATCGTAATACGTAATGCGTTTTCTTTTCTATATCGCGGCGGGGACGCCGCTGCTACAGTGAGAGATTGCCGTGCTGCGGTGCTGGTGAACAATGGAAAAACCCGTATGGCTTAATCCTGTCTGCCAAGCATTTCCTGTTTACTTAAATTGTTCAGCCACAAAATCGCCTCGTCATCAGCCATAGCTTTTGTGAAAAACTCTCGACCTGTCTCTGGGTCCAGAAACTTCCATTCCCAATTGTAGTACTGAACAACCAGGTTCCGCCTTTTGGCTTTTTCCATAATCTGGCGCTGATGAAATTTATGCGCAGCCAGGTTTTCGCGTTCCGTATAGATTTTCGATATGTCCGCTAGTGGTCTCATAGATGTGCCTGCCTGTTAGATATTGATTTCGAGAAAACTATATCTCGATACTCTGTTTTTACTTATGGAAACCCGGTGACATAGTTGTGGTGATTTTTTGGTGAACACATGGCGGTTTTATGCGTCGGCTGCACACTTGCAACCCGGTTTCGTCAGTCAATTGATAGAAAGCTTGATCTATTCTGTGATCGATGGGCTCAGACACATTACCATTAATGGAGCCTGGCCCTGTTGTTTACCTGTTTGGCCTGCCTTATCACTTACTTTTTATATTGACAATTCAGTATATTAGATTATCATAATATAGTGATACTACTCTAGGCTGACAGGAGATTGGTTATGCAACCTGATTGTGTACTCAAATCCGATGCTGAACTGAATATGGTCGATGTTTCAAAGATCGCACTGGCACTGAAATCACTGGCAACCTATTCGATGCTTGCCTATGAGCACGATGATGATCCTGAAGATCTGCAGGACATCGTTGATGAAGGCCTGGATGCGATTAATAAACTTTTCGATTGCTAAAGTTAATCTATTAACAATTAACTTGTTACAGAACCATGGCCATCACCGGCCATGGTTTTTTTGTCCTGAAGAACTGACAGGACAGCGGGCGTCATTGATTCACGAGGATTCCTTTGTGCTCGATATACCAAAAATTGCGTAAGCGGGGCAGAAGTTCATCACCGCGGTAGCAATCGGGATTACGCCGATCGCGCCCCACCATGACTGATAATAAACACCGGCGCCGATGACAGCGATGCCGATGATGATTCTTAGCATCTTGTCTGCATTTCCAACATTCTTTTTCATTTGACTCTCCTTTTCGGGTTCAAGGGTAGATTAACAGAAATATGGAAGTGGAATTAGGAAACAGCAAAAGAATGACTGAAGACTGAGGATTAAGGACTAAAGGGGAAAGAGACAAGGGACAAGGGGGATGATTTCCAATTTACGTTTTATGTGTTACGTAACACCTAAATCGTAATTCGTAATACGTTATTAATGAATTTATCGCGGCGGCGACGCCGCTCCTGCAGTTTGGATTTGCGTTGTTTATACGTAATTCTGTTACAAACTGTTACAAAACGTTACCTGACTGAAAAGTAACGGTCCCGCCATTTCACTATTCTATCGCCACTAACTCAAACAGGAGATCGAAAATGAAACTTAGAAAACGAACAATCGTAATCATCACTGCTGGCACACTGCTGATTGGTGGTGTTGCAGCCTGCAAACATAAAATGCATTCTGCCTCAGCGGAGGAGCGCGGTGAATGGGTAGTGGATAAAGTCAGCAAGGAACTGGAGCTAAACGATAGCCAGCGCATCAAGCTGGTAGAAGTAAAAGATCAGTTTATTGCTGTGCGCAAATCAATGCGCAGCGACCGTGAAGAAGCGCGTAAAGAGGTTCTGGCTATGCTGAAACAGCCTACGATGGATCGTGAAAAGGTCAATGCCATGGTGAACCAGAAGATTGCCATAGTCAGCGAAAAGTCGCCGTCGATTATTGACGCGATCGGCAACTTCTACGATAGCCTGGATGATTCGCAACGGGCTGAGCTGAGCGAGTTCATCGAGGAAAAGATGGAACGTCACGTTAAACATCACTCGCACTAATAACTGGTAAACCAGGAGAAATCTATGAATAGCATACATCCGCATTACGGCAGAAAACAGAATCCGATTGCTAAATGGCTTATCAATCGCAAGCTGCGTAAGCTGAAACTTGATGACGTGCAAAAGGAAAAACTTGATGCCCTGTTCGATGTCGCAAGCTCAGCTTATAAGGACCACAAGATCGAAAAGAACGAGGTGCAGGAACAGATGACCACTATGCTGGCAGCAGACGGCTTTGATCGAGACAGAACTGCTGAGCTGATTAGAGCATCTGCTGACAGGCATGCGGATCATGCAACAGAAATTGCCGATGCCTTTGGTGATCTCTACGAGACACTGGATCCGTCGCAACAGGAGCAGGTATTGGCGATGTTGCAGAAGCGCAGGCATTGTTGCTCACACCGATGCCACTAGGTCGATAAGCTTGACTCTTACCACAGGCAGTTGCAGAAAATCTGTGACTGCCTGTTCTGGATTGTTGCTATACAGGATAAAGTACGGTTTATGACCGAGATACTGCTAATTGATGACGATAAAAAGCTGGCTGACCTGCTGGGTCAGTACTTTGCGCAGTTTGGTTTTGAACTCGCCAGTGCCACCCTGCCGAGCCAGGGCTTCTCACTACTCGAAAAGAACAACTACGACCTGGTCATACTGGACATTATGCTGCCTGAAATGGACGGATTTGAAGTGTGTAAGGCGATTCGACGCAACAGCAATATCCCTATCATTATGCTGACTGCGCGTGGTGAAGTAATGGACCGTATTGTTGGCCTGGAACTGGGGGCAGATGATTACCTGCCGAAACCGTTTGAGCCGCGCGAACTGGTAGCGCGTATTCACGGTGTTTTGAAGCGTGCAAAGTCAGCTACCGAGACTGTGAACAACCAGGCTGCTGAACTTTCGTTTGACACATTACTAATCGACACAGGCAGACGACAGGCAAGGCTTGATGGAGATGAGCTGTTGTTGAGTGCAATGGAATACCAGCTGCTATTGCTGTTTGCCTCCTCGCCAAATAAAACTTTTAGCCGTGATGAATTGCTGAACCAGCTCAAGGGCATCGATGCCGACGTCTATACGCGTTCCATCGACATCCTCGTGAGCCGTCTGCGACAGAAGCTGAAACCGCATGACTTTATTCGAACAATACGCGGACAGGGTTACCTGTTTGTCGGCCAGGCATCATGAACTCAACGAAACCGAAAAGACGACACAGTTTATCCGGCAAGCTGATCCTGCTGTTTATCGTCATGGCCGTTGTCTTCGTCATTCTGGTCGGCGGTGGAATAAAGCGTGCTTTCCAGGGACATTTTGAAGACAACATTCGACCGCATCTCACCCAATACCTGGAATATGTGAACGCTGACATTGGCATGCCGCCCGATCGCAACCGCGCACAGGAACTCGCGGACAGACTGAACCTGGAAATTCAGATCATTGATAAGCAGGGGCACTGGTCATCCAGCGGCAGCCTGAGCCCGATTGATGATTTTGATAATGAACACAGCTTCCTGGTCAACGGCAAGCAGTATTACCATGTCAGGAATGAGCAACAGCATTACCTGATGGTGCGCGATGGTGATACTACGCTGCTGTTCAATGTGCCGAATGTTCGCGACCAGCGACAGGGGTTCAAGGGGTGGTATCCATTAATAATATTACTGCTGCTTCTGCTGATGCTGTACTTCGCGACACGCCGCCTGTTTAGACCCATCGACACCATCAATGAAGGCGTACAGAAATTCGGCGCTGGTGACATGGACCATCGGTTACAGGTCGAACGCAAAGATGAACTTGGTACGCTGGCAAATAATTTTAATACCATGGCAGATGACATACAGCAGATGCTGGATGCCAAGCGCCAGCTGCTGCTGGCAATAAGCCATGAGCTGCGGACGCCGTTGACACGTTCCAGAGTGGCGGTCGAGCTGGTCGATAATGATGATATAAAGAATCAGATCGTTCAGGACATCAACGAGATGGAATCGCTGATTGAAGAACTGATGGAGACTGAACGGCTGAGCAGCCGACACACGAAACTGAACAGGGGTCAGCACGACATCATAGAACTGGTCAATGACGTCGTCGCTGCAAACTTTTTCGATGCAGGGATAACAGCAGATTTACCCGATACAGCTGTCAAACTCGATATTGATGCAGCACGCATCAAGCTGCTGCTGAAAAACCTGCTGGATAATGCGGTTCGGCATACACCGGAAACCTCCCCGCCACCTGAAATAAAACTCGGCGTAAACAAAGATAACGTCGTGATCACGGTCATCGATCACGGTAATGGCATCGAGGCGACGCACCTGCCGCATTTAATGGAACCGTTCTATCGTGTCGACCCATCGCGCCAGCGAGAAACCGGCGGCTATGGACTTGGACTGTATTTATGCAAAATGATAGCAGAAGCGCATGATGGCGAACTGCAGATCGAAAGCGAAGCAGGTAGAGGCACGCAGGTGATGGTGAGGCTGCCGTTTTGAAGGCCCTCTAGCGTGCTGGAAATTTAAATGACCCTGACACAGAATTTTGAACGCCCTCAAGTATTACGATTTATATTTTACGTAACACCTAAAACGTAAATCCTAATACTCTTAGTCTAACCATGTAACACTTCCGCTAGTGCATCTTCGATTAGCTTTTCACTAACACCACGCTGTTTTAAGTTGGATACCAGTTCACTTACGGTATCGTTATCCAGTCTCTCAAGATCTTTGCGTAAACATTGACCAATGTATACTCTCATCAGTGGCTGGTATCCGGAAAACCCAAGATGAGGAGCTATACGTTTCAAATCGTCCACAACATCTTCTGGCATACGAAGCGTTACCGATGTCATCGGACGGTTTCGGTCAATCCGTTTCTTCAGGTTTTCAATCTTCATAATACTGTTTCTCACTGCGTGTAGCTTTACGGGCTGAGATGATACGCAAGCAATCATCTTCAATGCCTATGTGAACCACATATAATAGATTCCAGTCAGTATCCAATCCGATAACAGCATCACGTGATTCAGCTTCCGGGCTGGCATCTATCACTCTAAAGAATGGGTCGAAAAATACCTCAATGGCCTGTTAAAACTTTATTTCATGTTTTGCCAGGTTCTTGCGGGCTTTCAATTCATCCCAAACGAACATGATTCCATTCAGTTCATAGCGTCTATCCATAAACCTGAATATAGATTAACGTATTGACATTGTCAATACACTTGAATCCGGTCTGCGGTAATGAAGAATAGAAATTGACGTTATACGTATTAGGTTTTATGTAAGGTAAAAAGCTGGATTCCGGTATGCACCCCAAGGGTACTTTGTCGCTTCACTTGGGTGCGCCGGAATGACGAAATAGAAAGTCGCTCGTTTATATATTTTACTTAACACCTAAAACGTAAACCTGAATCATAATACGTAAACCGAGAATTTTACTCGTCGGTTAGTTGCTCTCTGCTGTCATAGCCACTCAACTCGAGGTAACCTTTACCGCTGTGGCTGCCAGAAACATCTACTGCCCCTTCCCAGTAGCGCACGGTGTGATCCATTAGCTGATCATCGATCAGAGCCTCTACTTCCAGGTCCAGCTGATGGTCAGCGACTTGCATACGCCATTTGATTGGATAGCGCTCGCCGTCTTTGGCCTGCCAGTAACGTCTCGGTGTGAGCGTCACCTGGTTCGGTAATAACGTGTGAACACGACCGTCTTTTTCCACCAGTTTTCCTCGGCTGAACTCATGCACGCCACCCTGCTTGTTGCGCAACTGGTAGAACATGACATCG
Source organism: Arenicellales bacterium (assembly GCA_029287855.1). Taxonomy (GTDB): domain Bacteria; phylum Pseudomonadota; class Gammaproteobacteria; order BMS3Bbin11; family BMS3Bbin11; genus BMS3Bbin11. The sequence continues at coordinate 13,316 of JARFQI010000171.1, forward strand.
CGGCCGTCATCCAGTTGCAGGGCGAACCAGTCCCAGCCTGCCTGGTCTTTATCGAGGGCGGAACTGGACCACTCGCGGTCCAGCCAGGAATTGCCTTCGACCGTATAGCGCTTGTCACCGATACGTAACTCACCACGGGTTGGCAGCCGGGTTAGTGAATAGTAGTAAGAGGCGTTGCCGGGGGTGGCGCTTTTACGGGACAGGCCGCGTTCGCCCTGCAGCACCAGTGGCTTATTACCTGGCTGCAGTTGCAACGACAGACCGATGTCATTTTGCTGCGCCGCCACGGCCAGCGTAGACCGTTCGTTATCTGTATGTATCGACCACGGCCCCAGCCAAACTTCGAATGGATCTGAACGGGCACCGGCAAGGCCCGCCGCAGCGCGGGCAAAGCGTTCAGCAGAATAATGCCGGGCAGCGGCAATATCGCTGATCGCCAGGTGGCCCATGTAGACCTGGTGCGTTCGCCATGCCGAATCCTGCTGAGCCTGCCCGGGACGCAACCCGACCCTAAACAATGTCAGCTGGTAACCGAAGCGCTGCCCGGTGTCACTGATAAGGTTCCCGGTCAGGTACCACCACTCGGTAGCAAACTCAGGGTGTGCGCCGTGGTCCTGCGGGAACTTAAATGCACGCGGTTCGAGTGCTCGCGCAAAGCCAGCATCTGGCTTCCCGCCCATTGCCTGGTCGACGCGCAACGTTGTTGTGCTCTGTGGTGTGTCGCCATCACAGGCGGACAGCAGCAAGGCCAGCAACAGGGTCAGTAACAGCAAGGCGTGGCGCATATTCAGTCTTCCCTCAGTTGCGGTGCCGGATCACGCTGCGCGGAATGCCATGCCGGGTAGATGGCAGCGAGGCCTGCAGCCAGCAGACCCACCAGCAGTGTCTGCAGCAGCAAAGCACCATCGACGCTGAATGGCATAGTCCAGCCAAATGCCCGCCGCTGTACCGATTCGATCAGTACCCAGGCCATCAATATGCCAGTAGGCATCGCCACACAGGCAGCGAGGAATCCCATTAGCAGTGACTCGCCGCTGATCAGGCCGGCGATCTGGCCGCGCGTCAGGCCGAGTGCGCGCAATACCGCGTACTCCTTGCCGCGTTCCAGCTGCAGGGCCATCAATGCACTCAAGACACCGATAAAAGCGACGATCAATGACACGACACGTAACACATCGGTAACACGGAAGGTGCGATCAAAGACGGCCATCGATTCCTCCAGTATGGCCGCCGCGGGCGTCATGACGACAGAGTGTCGAGCGGCCAGCTCACTAACCTCTCGGCGCATAGATTCGATATCACCGTTACCTGCGAACAGCGCCAGTGTTTTCACCGGCTGCTCGGGCCAGTGCTGCAGGTAGACGGCTTCATCAAGGATAATACGGCCGTGTTCACTGGCGTAATCACGAAATACCGCGGCCACCCGAACTTGCAAAGGCCCATGCGGTGTTGGCAGCTCGAGACGCGAGCCAGACTTCAGTCCCAGGTGATAAGCCAGTGGTTCAGATACCAGCACCGACCCTGCATCGAATTCCTGCCAGGTTGAACTGCTGCTGCTCAATAGTGCATATCCGTTCCGAGACTCTGTGGCGAGGCTGGCACCGATCAACTCTACACGCCGGTCGGCCAGCGGCAGGATGCGATCGCGGTAACGGCTAAGTGTTGCCACGGTGCCCAGCCCGGCAACTTCAGTCACCACCACTGCGGGCAGATGCGCCCCTTCATCAAAGCCTTCGGCGGCCACGTAGAGGTCAGCACTCAATAAATCACTAAGCCAGTTGTTGACCGAACCGCGCATGCTTTCGACCATCACGCCGACACCGACACTGGCTGACAATGCCACCATCAAAGCAGCAACGGCGATCCCGAGTCTCGATAAATGGCGATCCAGGTCACGCACTCCCATGCGCCAGATACCGGGCAAGGCCGCACGTGTCAGAAGGCGGTGCACAGCTCGAATCATCAACGGTGTCATCATGGCGGCACCGAGAACCAGTAAAAACAATCCGGCAAAGCTAAGTATCACCCCGCCTGGCACCACCAGCGCAAGCAGCAGGCCAGCTAGAAGCAGCAGCAGTCCAAACAATGCCCACAGTGGAACGCCACGGCGTGCGGACTGCTCCAGGGCCGCCCTCGACAATGTTGTCAGTGGCGGCGTACGAGCTGCGTGCCAGGCAGGCACCATGGTTGCCAGCAGTGTCGCCACGATGCCAAGAACGGCGGCGGTGGTCAATGACTTCCAGTCCAGCTGCAACGCCGTAACACTGACGTTGTAGTAGAGTTCGCTGACGGTAGCCGCCACCAGCCGGGTCAGCCCCTGCCCCAGCCAGACACCGAGCAACAGGCCAATCGCTGTACCGATGACCGCTACGATCAGTGCTTCCAGCAGCACCAGCTTGAACAGTTCACGGGGGGTTACGCCGATGGCGCGCAGCCGCCCGAACAGGTTGCGCCGCTGCACCATGGAAAAGGTCATGGCGTTGAAGATAAGAAACATACCTACCAGCAGGGCCAGCAGACTCATCGCGGTGAGGTTCAGTTCAAATGCCGCTGACAGGCGTGTCACGCCCTGCGCCTGGTCAGCAACTGACTGCAGCTGCACAGCGCTGGTAAGGTGTTGCGTAAGGTGTTGCGTAAGCCACTGCTCGCCGGCAGCATCCAGTATCAGGTCGACGTAGCTGAGCTGGCCCTGCATAGCCAGTACCGATTTCGCGGTGGCGATATCGACCAGCAGCAGGTCATCCGCTGCGCTGCTTTGTGATGGTTCAATATGCAGCACGCTGAGCTTTGCTTGCTTACCGCGATAGACAATGTTCAGCGAATCGCCTTCAACAACACCGAGGGCACGCGCCGTTGTGGCACCGAGAACCAGCGCACCGGGCTGTGTCAGCCAGTCAGCGGTAAAGCCCGCACGATTTGCCACCCCACTAAGCTGGCTGCGAAACGGCGGCTCGGCAAACAGATCAAAACCGACCAGTTGATAACGTCCGCTGGTACCTTCGATCTCGACCCAGCCGTTAACCACCGGCGCCATCGGTGGCGCAGCAGGTTGCCGTACCAGGTTGACATACACCTCATCAGGCAGCGATACACCGGGTACAACCAGGCGATGCGTGGCCTTGCCCTGTAACTGCTGTGCCGATAACTCGAAGGCGGCTCGCGCACCGCTGTTGGCCAGGTCCACCGCCAGTACCACCGCGACACCGAGTGCAATACCGGATACCGCCAGCAGACCCTGCCAGCGATGGCGTAGCATATAGCGAAGTCCAGCGCGTAACAGCAATGGCGAAAAAAATCTCACGACAATCAGTCAGCCGCTAGATGGCCATGGCTCAGACGCAGCACGCGGTCGGCCGCCTGTGCAACGCGGTTGCTGTGTGTCACCAGCAGCATCGTCGTCCCCTGCTGCCGGGCCAGGCCGGTCAGCAACTCGATGATACGGTCACCGGTATCTTCATCAAGGTTGCCGGTGGGTTCGTCGGCCAGCAATAACGCCGGCCGATGCGCCAGTGCGCGGGCAATAGCGGCACGCTGCTGTTCGCCGCCGGACAGTGTCTCAGGATAACGGCTAGATAGCCCTCCTAGCCCCACATCATCCAGCAATGCGGCAGCACGCTGTTCTGCGTCACTGTCGTCTTCACCCAGCAGTTCGAGCGGTAGCGCGACATTCTCACCCACTTTCAGGGTTGGGATCAGGTTGAAAAACTGAAACACAAAACCGATATGCTGGCGCCGCAGTAAAGTACGCTCGGGCTCGACCAGCGCATGCACATTGACACCATCGAGCAGCACCTTTCCGCTATCTGGCGTATCGATGCCGCTAATCAAATTAAGCAGTGTCGTTTTACCACTGCCACTGGCGCCCAGCAATGCGACCGTTTCGCCCTGCTCAACATTGAATGTCAGCTTGTCGAACACTACCTGTCGCGCACTGCCGGTGGAATACTGCCTGGCTAAATTTTCGACTCTAAGCATGTTATCTCTATTACCTCATGGCTCAACAGGAAAGCTGCTTTTCGGCATCATCAACAACGATGAGTCTATGATTATATTTCAATAGCTGTTTATGTATGCATAAGAAGAGAATTTACAGTATACGAATCGCATGTTACAGGCGAGCTTGTGAATAGAGGGTGAATGGGGACTAGGGACGAAGGATTAAGGGGAAAGGGGAAAGGGGAAAGAGGAAAGAGGAAAGACAGTTTTACGATTTAGGTTTTACGTGACACCTAATCCGTAAAACGAAAAACTTTCCCCTAATTCCATACATTTCTTACCTTTACTAATCTCGGATGACAGGCATATGATAGGCGGCAGTGATGGGATAAGTGCTATTCAGAAATGATCAATCTCTTACCAGGCCGCGTCGGTCTGTCATTCAACCGTAACGATGCAGCCTTATAATATTGCTAGATTCAAGTATTGCTACTTTCCCACTCTATAAACATACTACATATAAATAAACTACCAAGGAGACGTATCATGGAAAGCCTTAAAAAATTATTAATACTCACTTTTGCTGTCGTCGTCCCGGGTCTGCTTGTGGTGCAGCCGGCCTATTCTCATTGTCAGATTCCCTGCGGTATCTATGATGATCATGCACGGGTGAAAGCCATGCTTGAAGACGCTGCAACGACAGAAAAGTCTACCAAGTTGATCGCCGAATTGGCAGGCAAATCAGATGCACAGTCACAAAACCAGATGGTTCGCTGGGTGATGAATAAGGAACAGCATGCGCAGAACATCATCTCTACTATCAGTGACTACTTCCTGACGCAACGGGTTAAGACTGATGCAAAGGACTATGCTGAACGCCTGGCAAAGCATCATGCGGTAATTGTTGCAGCAATGAAGACCAAGCAGAATGCTGACCCTAAATACGCTGCCATGTTAACGCAAAGCATTGAAGCATTGCTGCCTTATTATCCTGAACACAAGCATCAGTAATAATATGTTGCGATGCTAATCAACCCGGGCAGCGCTCTGCACGCTGCCCGGTTTTTATCCAAATAAAAGCCCACCTAACAAGCTGCTTTTATATCGCTGTTAACTTCTTCAACAAGGAATAGCTATGAGCACTTATCCAAGAACATTTTCGCATATTGGCATTTCAGTGCCTGATGTCGAGAAAGCGGTCGAATTTTACAGCAATGTTATGGGCTGGTATCCGATAATGAAGCCGACAGTCATTACCGAAGAGTCAGATACACCGATAGGACAAATGTGTATTGATGTGTTTGGTGAAGGCTGGGGCACTTTCAAAATAGCCCACATGTCTACTGGAGATAAAATTGGTGTTGAAATGTTTGAGTTCAAGAACAATGAAAGCCCCGGGGACTTTGAATACTGGAAAACCAGTACCTTTCATTTTTGTGTTCAGGACCCTGATGTAGAAGGTCTAGTTGAAAAAATTGTAGCGCACGGAGGCAAACAGAGAATGCCTATTCGGGAATACTATCCCGGAGAAAAACCCTACAGGATGGTTTATGTGGAAGACCCCTTTGGCCTAATCTTCGAGGTTTACTCTCATAGCTATGAACTCACATACTCACAAGGTGCATATTAAATTCACCGGGATAGAAAACTGATGCGACATTCAAACTACTTGTGTAATAGAGTTGCCAGCGTAAGTTTATCGTCATCACTGCAGTCTGCCTTAAGCATTGATATTACGACTGTTCTTTCGGATGAAAGAGCGTGACAGTTCTCGTGGTCGGCGCAAGCGGGGCAACCGGGCGGCTGCTCGTGGAGCAACTGCTTAATCGCGGGCAGCAGGTCAAAATCATTGTACGGTCGATGAATAATCTACCCGATGCCGTCACCAATCATGATCACTTGACCGTAATCCAGGCAAGTGTCCTGGATCTCAGCGATGCCGAGATGGCGCAGCATGTCAGCGGCTGTGGTGCAGTCGCTTCGTGTCTCGGTCATAACATGAGCTTTAAAGGGATTTACGGCCAGCCACGCCGGCTGGTTACTGATGCTACACGCCGGTTGTGCAGTGCCATCAGGGCCAGCAAGGTCGATACGCCAGTCAGGTTTGTGCTGATGAACACAACGGGCAACCGCAACCGCGATCTCCCCGAGCCGATTTCGCTTGGCCAGAAGATTGTTATCGGACTACTTCGACTGCTGCTGCCACCTCACGTGGACAATGAGCAGGCAGCAGATTATCTGCGCAGCATAGTTGGTCAAAACGATAGTGCGATTGAGTGGGCGGCGGTTCGCCCGGACGGCTTGATAGATGAAAGCGAAGTTTCTGACTACGAAATCCATCCTTCACCGACCAGGAGTGCGATTTTTGATGCAGGTAAAACCAGTCGAATTAATGTCGCTCACTTCATGGCTGAACTGATTACTGATGATCAGACATGGAACCAGTGGAAGGGCCAGATGCCCGTGATC
>JARFQI010000006.1 GCA_029287855.1 Arenicellales bacterium
ATCCTGGTTAACCAGCTGTGCGGAGTTGGTGTACTGGGTCAGGAAATCGCGGTCATACAGCCCAAGATGAATTATTTCATGGATGATCGCCAGCAGTAACGCACCATCGGTGCCCGGCTTGATCGGCACCCATTCATCGGCAATCGCCGAGTAACCGGTACGTACCGGGTTGATCGAAATAAAACGGCCACCCTGGCGCTTGAAATTCGCCAGCTCGATCTTCATCGGGTTGGAATGATGATCTTCAGCCGTGCCGAACATGACGAACAGCTTGGAGCGTTCAAGGTCCGGCCCGCCAAACTCCCAGAACGAGCCGCCGATGGTGTAGATGAGTCCAGCTGCCATATTGACCGAGCAGAAGCCACCATGGGCGGCATAATTAGGTGTTCCAAACTGCTTGGCGAACATGCCGGTCAGCGCCTGCATCTGATCACGCCCGGTGAAGATACCGAATTTTTTTGGATCCTTTGTTCGAATCTTACTGAGACGTTCTTCCATGATCTGGAAAGCTTCTTCCCACTCGATTTCTCGGAAGGCATTGGTTCCGCGCTCAGCACCCTTTTTACGCAACAGGGGCTTGGTCAGACGTGCCGGAGAGTACTGCTTCATGATCCCTGAAGCACCCTTGGCACAGATCACACCCTTGTTCAAAGGATGGTCCGGATTGCCCTGGATGTAACGCACTTCGCCATCACGCAGAGTCACCCGGATACCACAACGGCAGGCGCACATGTAACAGGTAGTGTTCTTGACCTCTACGGAACTGGCCTCAGGGGACGTGATGGGATCGTGTATAGGTGCGCTCATTGAAACTCGTTACCGTTATTCATTGGCATAAGAGAACATATTTTGCCAAACTTATGACTGTAGTGGTAATCAATCCATTTATAGGCTGAATAAATTATTTATAAGTATATTACTATTTTCTTATTTTTGACAGGTTCCAGGTATTAAACGATAAACCCAATTCTTATAAAGATTGACCTCCTCTGACAGTTAGCTGCAATAAATCACAGACCAGCCAATCAGCCACATCATCCAGAAACCGGTACCATATGTGAAATACTCTGCCCTGTTGCAACTCGTCACTCCGAGACGACAAACGCTGCTGCTGATTCTTTCACTGTTGCTTTTTAGTAGTGCTATTTCACTCGCCAACCCCTGGATTGCAGGAATCCTGACGGAGACTTTGCTCAATGGACCAGCAGAAGGTAAACCAGGTCTCAGAACCATATTGGTGGCCTGGCTAGGACTGGTTGCAGTCAGAAGTATTGTCAGCATTTCCAGTCAATACGTCATCAGCATCACCGGCGAGAAAATGCTGGTGGGCCTGCGTTCACGCCTGTATGAACACATGCAAATTTTACCCATGCGTTACTTCCATGAGCGCAGCCCCGGGGAAAGTCTTGCCTTACTCAGCAACGAAGCCAGCACGGTCAGTTACTTTGTTACCAACACCCTGGTTCAGCTGCTGCCACTAAGCTTAACGCTGATAGGTGCGCTTGCCATCATGTTCATGCTGGACGCACAGATTGCCCTGCTGGCTGCCTTTTTACTGCCTATTTACTACCTTGCAATGAAGATCATCGGGCGCAGGTTGCGACCGTTGTCTGCGGCCTGGATGGAGTCCTACTCCCGGATGTACTCCCTGGTGGAGGAAAACCTGGGCATGCTGCCCATGATCAAGGCTTTTGTACGGGAAAAACTCGAAGAGGGCCGGTTTGAAACGAGGAACCAGGAGCTTTTTTCTATTTCCAGGCGTCAAATTCTGGTCAACGCCTTTCTGGGCCCGTCTATCACCTTTCTCGCCAGCGCAGGACTGCTGCTGTTGTTATGGATGGGCATTAGCCATGTCGAGAGTGGACAGCTGGAAACATCCGGCCTGGTCAGCCTGTTGTTGTATGCCATGCTGCTCACTCAGCCCATTAGCGGCCTGGCCAATGTCTATGGCCAGGTGCAAAGCACTCGGGGTGCAGCTGACCGACTGCAGGCATTTTTTGCCGAACAAGCCGAGCCTGACGAAAAAGGTCAGACAGACCTGCCTGCCGTGAAGGGTTCTATAGAATTCAACGATGTCAGCTTTAGCTATCCGGGCAGAGATCCCGTACTTAAACATTTCAACTTGAAGATAGATGCCGGAGAAACCCTGGCAATAACGGGCCCGAACGGCGCAGGCAAAAGCACTCTCGCCTATCTCCTGATGCGTTTTGACAACCCCTCATCCGGCCGTATCCTGATTGATGACAATGACATCTCTCAATACAACCTTAAAAGCCTGCGAGAACAAATCGGCATAGTGTCACAAAATACATTGCTGCTGAATGGCACGGTACGGGACAATCTTGTTTACGGCAGATTCAATGCAACTGATGAGGAAATAGAAAAAGCGGCATTCGCAGCCCGGGCAAATGAATTTATAGAACAACTACCCGATGACTACAACACCATCATCGGCGATCAGGGCATCAAGCTTTCCGGTGGCCAGCGTCAGCGGCTATCACTGGCGAGAACACTGATGAAAGACCCACCCATCCTGATACTTGATGAAGCAACCTCGATGTTTGACCCGGATGGTGAAGCAGGATTTATTGAAGAATGCAGAGACTTACTCCATCAGCGCACAGTAATCCTGATCACTCATAGACCTGCCAGACTCGCGCTTGCAGATAGGATAATTAAGTTGGAAAAGCAAGTATTCTGAAGCAAACCTCGTATACTCAGAATAGGTAACTTAAATCATTTTGAACTTCACTGAAAAATCTTCTATTTTTTCTTTGCGTTAGCCATATCCTTTCCGGTTAAATAGTTTGATAATCTAAAAACTTAAAAAAAACTTAAAACTTAAAACTTAAAACTTAACACCTTCACCATCTATTAACGCCCTTAGCACCGCCGTCCACGCATCCGCGATGTTTTTGCGGTTATAACCGCCACCCCCGGTGACCAGCAGGCGTCCCTGGCAGTGTTGATCGGCGATTTTGCATAGTTGACGCGTAGCATGA
>JARFQI010000047.1 GCA_029287855.1 Arenicellales bacterium
CGTGACAGCAATGCACCATCAATCAGCGAGGCATGGTTTAACCTGTCCTGATGAATCACGTCCCGACGACCGACCAGTGATGTCAGGACCGCGAGATTTGCCATGTAGCCGGTAGATAATAACAGCACACGCTCAGCACCCATGAATTCAGCCAGCGCCAGCTCCAGCTCTTCATGCGGCCCGCTATGGCCACCAAGCAGATGAGAGGCGCCTGCCCCAACTCCCCAGTCACGTGCACAGTCAGTCATGGCACGAATAAGCTCAGGATGGGAGGCCAGTCCAAGGTAGTCATTACTGCAGAACGACAGGTATTCCCTGCCGCCTATTGCTATCCTGACTCCCTGCGGACTGCTGCTGGTTACGCGGCTACGGTATAGCGCGGCATCTTTCCGCGCGGCCAGCTGGCTTGCCAGATCAAACATTACAGATTGGCTAAAGCAAAATTAGTGGACGGCCTGCTGCTCATCAGCCTGCTCATTAACCTGCGTATGAGTGCCAGCGTCTGTTGCAGCAAGCTCAGACTCTCGGGCAGCATCCGCCTCTGTTTCCATCGGATGCAATCCCAGTCGGCCAAACAGCATTCGATCTTGATCGGCTTCAGGATTGTCTGTAGTCAGTAAGCGCTCACCGTAGAAAATCGAATTGGCTCCAGCCAGGTAACACATCGCCTGTGCCTCATCAGACAGACTTTGTCGTCCCGCAGACAGCCTCACCATCGAACGCGGCATCAATATGCGGGCAACAGCGATACAGCGAATGAATTCAAAGATATCGAGGTCTTCCGTGTCTGCCAGTGGCGTACCTTCAATCTTCACCAGCAGGTTCATCGGTACGCTCTCCGGATGATGATCAAGGTTCGCCAGTGTCAGCAACAGGCCGACACGATCAGTCTGCTCTTCGCCCATGCCGACAATGCCGCCACAGCACACCTTCATGCCTGCATCACGCACAAAGGACAGTGTATCCAGCCGGTCCTGGTATGTGCGGGTAGTGATGACTTTGTCATAGTATTCGGCAGACGTATCAAGATTGTGATTGTAATAATCCAGTCCAGCTTCCTTCAGCTGATGAGCTTGCTCATTCGACAGCATCCCCAGCGTGGCGCAGGTTTCCAGTCCCAGCGTCTTCACCCCGCTAATGATCTCGAGGATACGTTCAAAGCCTTTCGGTGTTGGCGAACGCCAGGCTGCGCCCATGCAGAATCGGCTGGCGCCATTTTTCTTCGCTTCCCTGGCGCTTTCCATGACTGTCTCTTCATCCATCAATGGCTCAACTTTAAGAGAAGTGTCGTTGACGACGCTCTGCGAACAATAGGAACAGTCCTCTGCGCAGGCACCAGTCTTGATATTTAATAGTGTGCTGAGCTGCACAGCATTTGGATCAAAATTCTGACGGTGTACTGTTTGCGCCTGAAACATCAAGTCATTCATTGGCAGATCAAACAATGCCTGAACTTCTTTACGCGACCAGTCGTGTCGTATTTCCTGTGCGGATTCTGCTGTTTTACTCATAAGACTCATCAACCTATAATTTGAATTTCGTAACTGACATGGAAGTCTCAGTTTTTCATCTTTAATTGTCAACCTGGAGAACCAAGGATGGTTTACAACTTCAGTGCAGCAAAGCTGCTAAATACCCTGCTTCCCGTTTCCTGCGGGCTCTGCAATGCATCAACTAACAGCCACCTGCCATTATGTCTGCCATGCAGAGATGAACTACCCGCTATCGGCAATGCCTGCCGGTCCTGTGCCATGCCTATGACGGCAACTGGATCCTGCGGCAGCTGCCAGCGAAAACACCCGAGCTGTGACGATGTCCATGCCTTACTGCTCTACCAGGAGCCGGTGAACTTTCTCGTGCAACAGTTCAAATTCAACCGCAAACTGGAATACAGCCGCCTGTTTAGTGAAATAATGGCTGAAAAAATGGACTCATTAGATCAACGTCCGGATGTTCTTATTCCTGTTCCCCTGCATAGCAGCCGTCTCCGCAGCCGTGGCTACAACCAGGCCTGGGAACTCGCCAGGCACCTGTCTACAATCACCGGCATTCCATCCAGCCATAAAATTTGTCAACGAATTAAAAAGACTCCACTGCAAACCGGCCTCAAAGCCAGTGAACGACGACGCAATCTAAAACAGGCCTTTGCAATTAAACAGGATATCAACGGTCTGCATCTCTGTATTGTTGATGATGTCATGACGACGGGCTCTACGCTTGAGGCTATCGCATCGGTGCTTAAGTCTGCCGGGGCAGCTCGTGTAACGGGAATGGTTGTTGCGAGGGTGGTTTTATAATTTTTTTATGCTGTCACACTGCTGGAGATTTTTCCCTGCCGGGCTAATGGCTAATAGTTTTCTTTTTACTTATTGTGCTGAAGCACAGTTATACATTTCGCCCTTTATGAGCGAAATTAAATAGTAAATGTTTAATCGAAGATTAAAAAAGAAATGAAATCACAGAATATATCGCGCTAAATCCTCATTCTCGACCAGTTCCCCAACATGCTCATTCACATAAGCTGCATCAATAACGATAGACTGGCCAGACTTGTCCGAGGCTTCGAATGATACAACATCGAGCAAGGCTTCCATCAGGGTATGCAGGCGTCGAGCGCCGATATTTTCGGTTCTTTCATTAACTTCAAATGCGACTTCAGCCATACGGATAACGCCATCTTCGGAGAACGATAGATTAAAATCCTCAGTTTTCATTAATGCAATATACTGTTCAGTCAGCGATGAATCGGGTTCTGTGAGAATCCTCGAAAAATCATTGGCGCTTAATGCATCAAGCTCTACGCGGATTGGCAATCTACCTTGCAGTTCGGGAATAAGATCAGAAGGCTTGGCCAGGTGAAAAGCACCTGATGCAATAAATAGTATATGGTCAGTTTTAACCATGCCGTATTTTGTCGATACAGTTGAACCTTCAACAAGAGGAAGCAAGTCGCGTTGTACCCCCTCGCGTGAGACATCGGCACCACTGTTTTCAGTTCGTCCGACCACTTTGTCTATTTCATCAAGAAAAACGATGCCGTTCTGTTCAACCAGTTCGACGGCATTGATTTTTATATCATCTTCATTGGTCATCGCTGCCGCTTCTTCTTCAGTAAGCAGCCTCATGGCTTCACTGATCTTTACCTTGCGGCTTTTAGTACGCTGATTACCAATGTTCTGAAACATCCCCTGGATCTGATTTGTTAAATCCTCCATACCCTGAGGACCTAGAATTTCGACACCATGTGCGGGCGAACTGAGTTCTATTTCAATCTCTTTGTCATCAAGCTTTCCTTCACGTAATTTCTTACGAAAGACCTGGCGTGCTGCACTATCATCACCTTTTCCTGATTCTTCAAAACCTACATCACGCGCAGAAGGAATAAGAATATCGAGTATTTTTTCTTCCGCGGCATCTTCGGCTCTTGGCTTCAGCTTTTCAATCTCCTGCTCACGCAACATCTTGACTGCCATGTCTACCAGGTCGCGAATAATTGAATCTACTTCCCTGCCGACATAACCGACTTCAGTAAATTTTGTCGCTTCAACCTTTATGAATGGCGCATTGGCAATCCGTGCAAGACGCCTGGCAATTTCAGTTTTACCTACACCTGTCGGCCCTATCATCAGGATATTTTTTGGTGTAATTTCAGTGCGAAGATCAGCATCATCAACCTGCGACCTGCGCCAGCGGTTGCGCAAAGCTATAGCGACAGCCCTCTTTGCAGAAGTCTGGCCAATGATATGCTTGTCCAGTTCATGGACAATTTCACGGGGTGTCATGCTGGACATGCTTAGTATTCCAGAGTTTCGATTGTTAGGTTTGAATTGGTATAGATGCAAATATCGGCGGCTATACCGAGGCTTTTTTCTACAATTTCCCGGGCCACAAGATCGGTATTATTGGCCAGTGCTACGGCTGCGGACTTTGCATAATCACCACCAGACCCTATCGCCATAATCCCCTGCTCGGGTTCAATGACGTCTCCGTTTCCTGAAATGATTAGCGACGCGTCCTTATCAGCAACGGCAAGTAGTGCTTCCAGTCGACGAAGCATGCGGTCTGTGCGCCAGTCTTTTGCAAGTTCAACTGCCGCTCGTGTCAGATGACCCTGGTGCTTCTCCAGTTTACCTTCGAATCTTTCAAATAATGTAAACGCATCGGCAGTACCGCCCGCGAAACCGGCAATGACCTGGTCCCGATATAAACGCCGAACTTTCCTTGCGTTGCCTTTCATTACTGTATTGCCCAGTGAAACCTGTCCATCACCACCGATGACTACGGTGTTGCCTCGACGTACTGAAAGTATGGTTGTACCACGGTATTGTTGCATGACTTATTCCGGAAGTGAGGAGGAGAGTATACGTATAGATCGAAGATGGGGACTACTTGACAACTTTCAATAGCGGTTTTTCCGCTTTCTTGGCACCTGGTTTCTCTGATGTTTTAGTCTCGCCCTCTCCTTTTCCAGGATCTGGTGAGGCATCCTCATCAGGAAAAAATATTCCCTGGCCATTTTCACGAGCATAAATAGCCAGCACGGCATTCACGGGTACCTCTATGTTCATTGCCTTGCCTGAGAAACGTGCACTAAATAGTATCCATTCATTACCCAGTTCAATACTCTGTGCGGCAGAAGGGCTAATATTCAGGACGATTTGTCCATCATTGATGAACTGGGCGGGGACGACTACCCCCTCAGCCAGTGCATTGACCAGAAGGTGAGGGGTCAGGCTATTTTCACAGGCCCATTCATTGATTGCCCGAATCAGATACGGACGGGTACTGGTCATACGAATAGTTGGTAAGCTTTTATTTACGCAGACTTTTTCTGGCGAAGGCCACGCTCAATTTCACTCAGGCTTTGCTGGAATGCACGCCTGCTAAACAAACGATGTGCGTATTCACTGACTGACTTCGCCTGCGGTGGTAATTCTACCCCGCTATTTGGTAAACGCC
>JARFQI010000058.1 GCA_029287855.1 Arenicellales bacterium
GGTGCATTGGCGGCTAACAGAGGGGAAATTGTTAATTCTGAGAGTTTCTGCCATGAAAGCTGCTGGCCCTCCCGACCATGCTCAGTACCGGTCCAGTCAGTAACGATAAAGAAGTGGAGCAATACGGAAGCATGGGGATACTTGTGGGGCAGGGTAATCCACGGCCTGGCCTGTGTGATATGAATGGCCAGTTCTTCTTCAATTTCCCGGTTAAGAGCCTCGCGGGGTGTTTCGCCTGCTTCAACTTTTCCGCCGGGAAATTCCCACTCACCTGCACATGCCTTGCCAGCGGGTCTTTCAGTAAACAGGATATAACCATCTTTACGCTGAATAACGGCAACAGCGACGTTAATTGTTCTTTGCATATAGGGTACAGGTGCTTAGAGCAGCCACCTTTTTGCGCTGTCTGAATCGAGAAAAAATTTTATTTTCATCCCGCGGTCATGGGTCGTTTTTTCGAAATATCGAATTTTTTCGAGATATTGCGGCTGGCAGATAACAGCCATACGAATCTCAGCGACATTTAAAGTCCGGAAAAAATTTGCCAGTTTGTAGAGGTCAAGCACTTCGTTCAACATGTATTCGCGCTCTCTTTCTTCGACAAGCATAGCAGAGTAGCCCTGCTGCTTGCAGATGTCGGTTATATCACGGGCATATTCGCTGATTACAGCAAGATCATCACTGCCGCCGTTACTTTTAACCAGCAGGTATTTTTTCTTATTTTCGGTAGTGTAATCAATGCTCATTTTGATGAGCCGCTCCTGTTGTGAGTGCCGCCAGTTACGTAGCTAATATCGTAAATTCCTTGAGAAACTTTTGTCATTTAGCCAGGCATCTGTTGTGAAAAATCACTGAGCTTTTAAGTCGCAATAACCAGTCAGGGATCTATCAGCATTACATCGTGATATTACATAGATATGACATCTCAATTCATTCTGCGTTCATTCTCTAAAGCATTAGCTATTCAGCCTAACTGCCTATGAGTGCGAAAAGCTGCATTTGCTGATTCAACGATAAAAAACCTTTTCTATTAAGCAAATTATCTTAAAACAGACATCAAAGCTAGAAAAAAGACTAAAAAGCAGTATTAAATGATTGTTATTTTTGGGGATCTTTCCGCATTAACTGACCCGGGTGCACTATTTTTGTACAGCACAGCTGTCGTGTGGTGGATATAGGGTCGTATACTCTGCTTTTTATCCAGTAGTCTTTTGTTTTGTTAGCGACAGGTAATCACAGTTTGTTTAGGGAACATGGTTATCTGTCTGAAAAGGTCAGACCAGTTAACATATGAATGAGGAATGTCGATGTGACAAGTAAAGAAATAGAACTGGTTAAAGCTTCCTGGGCAAATGTAGTACCGATTTCCAATCTGGCTGCAGAGCTTTTTTATGGCAAGCTATTTGAGATAGATCCCGCACTTAAGTGCTTGTTCCCAGAGAACCTGGAAGAGCAGGGGGAAAAGCTAATGATGATGATTAACACGGCTGTAAATGGCCTTGATAGCCTCGAGCAGATTGTCCCTGCAGTTAAGGCGCTGGGTCAGCGGCATGTAGATTACGGGGTCGTAGATGCCCACTATGATATTGTTGGTGAAGCTTTGATCTGGACCCTGGGCCAGGGCTTGGGTGATCGCTTCACAGATGAAGTCAAAAACGCATGGCTGAATACTTATACACTGCTAGCCGGTACCATGAAGGATGGTGCGGCGGAGGTTGATGCGGCCTGACGATCTGACTATCAGTTATAAAACCTTAGAAAGCTGGCTCGTCTTTCCTGTAGCGGAATGAACGAAGTGTCTGACCGAGGCTGATGTCAGTACGCAGCGCCAGCAGCTTTTTAACCATCATGGCAGAATCTCGATGCTCTGCTAGCGAGTTGCCGATGCGTCCGCCTATCTCCTCTGCAGCATTGAGAATCTCTTCCAGGCTCGCGTAGGTCTCAAGCAAGCTTGCCGCTGTTTTAGCACCAATCCCAGGTACGCCAGGCAGTGAATGTGATTTATCGCCGACCATCGCCAGGTAATCGTTCAGCTGCCTGGGTGTAACCGAAAATCTCTGCTCGATCGAATCTTCAGTAATAGGTTCCTGTTTGAAATGGTTATATTGTCGGATACCCGGACCCAATAACTGCGCCTGACCCGTGTCAGTCGAGAGGATGATGACATCGGCACCAGCGGCAGCAGCTTTGACTGCCGCGCTGGCGATGATGTCATCGGCTTCCATGCCAGCAACACTCAGTGTAAAGACGCCACTATCGTGAATTTCCTGCTGCAGGCGGGAAAATATTTCGTGCAGCTCCTGTGGCATTTCCGGACGGTCTTTTTTGTAATCCGGAAAATACTCATGGCGCCATGTCGAGCCGCCGCATTCGAACGCACATAATGCGCGAGTCGGTGTATGCTGCTTGAGCGCGCGAGACAGAGACAGCAGCGAAGAACTGATTGTCTGCTCGATGATCTGTTCGCTGCCAGCGGCAGGGATTGCGGCATGGATTCGACGGATAAGGTTCGGGCCATCGATCAGCAGAAACCTGACACCGCTAAGTTGCATATCAGAAGCTTGCCAGTTGCTGTTCAGTTGGTTCAGCGCAGCAGTACCAGGACTCCGAATGTACGGGTACCGGTTCTCCGCATTGTTCCTCAGTGACATCTTTTTCATCACTTCCCGCAGCGCTTAATGCAATACGCCGTATACCATTGAAAATCTCCAGGCGACTCAGTCCTTCGCTTTCGGCCTGCTCAGTCCAGCTGCGGATATTTTCCTGCAGCACATCAACTTCTGTTTCCCGGTGCACCCATGTATACCCCAGCGAAGCAGGGTTGAAGTCGATGATACAGGTTTCCTGTTTTGGCAGCTCAAGGATACGCGAGCCACTGGGAATCAGCAGGCGCAATGAGAGCTGCACAGGATTTACGCTCATGATCAGTTTCAGTTCTGCGATCTTGTTTAGCAGATCAATATAATTGCTGATAGTCGTCCACGGAGTAAACGGGATAAATGTCGGTGCCAGGGCAATTTCATGCTGTTTCATCAGGCTGACGACTTGCTCAAATTCTGCAGCAGTATGTCCTTTGTCAAGGTATTCAAGAATCGTATCGTCAACGGATTCCACTGCAGTGGTAACAAGAATACAGCCGCTGTCACGCAGGAATGGAAGGAAATCCGGGTATTTAATCAAATGCTCAATCTTGATTACCGCATCATAGGTCAGCGCAGGGAATTCTTCATGCATGGCTTCAACGATACGTTGCGCATGCAGTGGCCCATTAAGGAAATCCGGATCGCCAAATGAAATATGCTGTGCGCCCTGTGCAACCTGCTGGCGGATATCTTCGAGTACGATATCGGCAGGTATGGCATAAAAACGGCCATTATATACCGGCACTACAGGGCAGTGCCGGCACAGGTGTTTACAGCCACGAGTGGTTTCAGTAAACCCCATGACACGCCTGTTGCCGTCAGGAAATATCAGCTGTGAATATTTCTCCAGGGCAGGCAGTGAGTGTCTGTCAGGCACCATGAAATCTATTCGTTTCAAGTTGACCACTGCCTGATGGCGCGCAGGATGTTCATCTGCAGCAGAAAGTGATTCTGCATAAGTAAGCATGTCAGTTTCTGATTCTCCGCCAAATACAGCATCAACACCCAGCCCCCGCAGAAACTCTTCATTAACCGGCGCATACCAGCCAAACACTGCTATTCGTGCCCGCGGAGCCATCTGTTTAATACGTGGCATCGCCTCGACAGCTATTCGTGTGGCGGTGAGCATGCTCAGGTAAATAAATACTACATTTGCCGAAGCCAGTACTTCTGCCGTCAGCTTCTGTTGTGACAGATCGAGGCATTCAACCTCGTATTTTGCATTTCTAAATACGGCAGCAGGCTCGGCCAGGGCAAAGGGCTGGCGACCAAGGTCATAAGGGCTGATGAGGACTATTTTTTGTTGATCTGAAATCGTTTTATCAGTAGTTGAGCTTATTGTAGAACAGCAATTATTCATGTTTTTCCTTATATATCCTGGCCAGTACTCGGGCCTGGTGACTTTAGCTGCGTATACCAACGCCTTTTTTCAGCAAGTACAGCGTACAGCCGGCCAGAGTAATGATAAAGCCAAATATGATGATAAAGGCATAGGTGATATTGAGATCAGACTGACCCAGAACACCATAGCGGAAGGCATTAACCATGTGCAGAATTGGATTGCTCAACGAGACACTTTGCCAGAATTCAGGCAACAGCTTGATGGAATAAAAGACACCACCGAGGTAAGTCAGCGGGGTCAGCACAAAGGTAGGAATAATAGAAATGTCATCAAAGTTTCGCGCGAATACCGCATTTATCATACCGGCAAGTGAAAACAGGATTGCCGTCATGACGATAACACTGATGGTGATCAGGTAGTTGTTAACGGACAGTCCGGTGAAAATGATTGAGATGATGCTTACGATCAGCCCTACCAGCAGACCCCTAACTACACCGCCGCTGACAAAGCCGGCAAGAATGATGTAATTGGGCACTGGAGCAATCAGAATTTCTTCAATCGAATGCTGAAACTTCATGCTAAAGAAAGATGAGACAACATTGGCATAGGAACTGGTGATAACGGACATCATGATCAGACCGGGGACGATGAATTCCATGTAGCTGAAGCCATCCATAGTGCCGATACGTGAGCCAATCAGGTTCCCGAAAATGATGAAATACAGGGTCATGGTGATTGCCGGCGGCAGAATGGTTTGCGGCCAGATTCTCATGAAGCGTGTG
Source organism: Arenicellales bacterium (assembly GCA_029287855.1). Taxonomy (GTDB): domain Bacteria; phylum Pseudomonadota; class Gammaproteobacteria; order BMS3Bbin11; family BMS3Bbin11; genus BMS3Bbin11. Next base: position 4,767 of record JARFQI010000058.1, read on the forward strand.
ATCTCGCGGATGACGATGGTCTTGTAAGCGGTATAGCGGACAGTAGTACTCATATCAGTTTTATTCTGCAGAATAGGTATTCAAACAGTAACAGGCTTACTGCTTTCAGGTTCTTTCATTGGTTTAACGATAGAAATCAATAATGGCAGTAATGTCAGGTTTGCGATCAATGCGGTAATCATCGCGGCACCTGTCAACAGGCCAAAATAGATTGTCGGAATGAAATTCGATAGTGCGAGGATAGAAAAACCGAGTGTAATAATAATCGAGGTATAAAACATCGCACGACCAATACTGTTGTGGCAGCGCATGATGGCAAACCAGTAGTTTCTATCAACCCAGTATTCTTCCTCGAAACGATGAATGTAATGGATCGTATCATCTACCGCGATACCGATGGTGATTGCGGCGATGGTGATTGTCATGATGTCCAGCGGGATTCCTAGCAGGCCCATGATGCCAAGAATAGTTGTTGCTGCGAGGATATTTGGAACAATCGCGAGTGCAGCCATTTTAAATGAACGGAAGAGAATGATAAACATAAACAGGATAGCGAGAAAAACGACACCAAGGGTCTTGATCTGCGAGCTGAAAAGGCTTTGCAGCATATTGTTGTAGAGTACCAGCATGCCGCTCAAATGGACCTGCTCTGGCTGAAAACCCATTTTGTCCACCAGGTGTTCCTGAATTCTTGTTATCAGTTCAGCGCGCTTCAGCTCCGGATCCGAATCGATAACACGCACACTGAATCGCAGCTGGTTGCCGTCAGCAGACATGTAGGGGCTAAACAGGGATTGTTTTACCTCTGCAGGCAGGCGCTTGAACAATACTGCAAGAAAGAAGTCATCCAGGTTTTTGCCGTCTTTTAATAATTGCAGCATGCGCATGGCGGTGCTGATGGACAATACCTTACCGGTTTCCGGTAGCTGGTCAAGGTAGCTGTGGACTTTGTCAACGTCTTCCAGCATATACGAGTTGAACCAGAAGCTGGAACCGGCAATTTCATTTTCTTCGGTCACTTCAAACTGCCCATAAGAACCTATATAAGGATCGGGTTCTTCCTCGGCTTTTTCCTCGTAGTAGCTTTTCGGTGCATCAATAATGATGTCCAGGGGCGTCGTTCCACCGAGTTCCAGGTCAATCAATTTCATGCCCTGGTAGATTTCGGTCGATGATTTGAAATAACTGATAAAGCTGTTTTCAACTGACAGTCTCGAAATGCCGATAATACTTATTACAGCGAGTGTAATGGCAGTCAGCAGCACACATAATTTACGGCGTTCGATCAGGTTTGCAATATAGCGGGTAAAGGTGCCGGTGATATCGTTAAGTTTTGTTTGATGATCTGCTTTCAGCAGCATCAGGCTGGATGGGAACAGGGTAAAGGTAAAAAAGAAGGCCACTGCGATGCCAATAACCATCATCCAGCCGAAATCGATTACCGGACGGATATCACTGAAAATAAGTGATGCAAAAGCTACCATGGTAGTGATGGCTGTATAAAAACTCGGCAGGAATTTACTGTGCAGCGTTTGACTGACCAGCCAACGCTGATCACTGTCGGGATTGTCGGCATGCAGTTCACGGTATCGCACTATTAGATGAACAGTTAACGACATGGCTATGATCAGCAGCAGTGATACAAAGTTTGATGAGACAACGGTAACCCGCCATCCCAGTAAGCCCAGTGTGCCGAGCATGAAGATTACCGTGACAGCGCAAGTGAGCAGTGGAAGGAATACCCAGTGCAGTTTGCGGAACGCGGTATACAGAAAGATAACGAGCAGCGTCAGAACGGCTATCCCAAAGACCATAAGGTCGCTCCTGACATAATCCATCGAGTCAGCGACAATCATTGGCACACCGCCTAGAAACAACTTTGCAGTATCGCGATGTTTATCCATGATATCGCGAATAACCTGAATATCTTTACGCTCCTGTGCCAGCAGGTTTTCACTGTATTGATCAAACTCCCTGCTTACACGTTTCAGTTCAGCTTCATCGTCTGCAGTGAAATCTTTTTCCATCCGCTGAACTTGTAATTCGTTGCGTTGTTTGAACAGTCTATGCCAGGTTACGTCACGCTTAAATGTGATTTGAATCGCAGTTGTATGGCCATCCGGGCTGATAATCAGGTTGCTGTAAAATGGGCTGGTCGTCAGTTCATTCCTGGCCATACCAGGGATGGTGTCCGGTGACTCAAGCGTACGAACGTTCTTGCTTAATTCAGAGAGCGTGACAGATGGAGAATTGATGAGCGGTACATCAAGGATAGTAGTAACAGTGTCTACACGCTCGATGGACTTTAACTGTTCGCGCAACTCTTCCAGGTCTGCCAGCACGGTCTTGCTGAACAGACCTTTGTTTGGTGTGTAGGTGATGACAAGATAGTCTTCTGAGCCATAGCGCGCGGAAATTGAACGGTAATAGCGTAACGCTGAATCATTTTCCAGTACCAGCGTATCTGCTGAGGCATCGAGCCTGAATTCCTTGCTATAGTATCCAGCACCGGCTACCAGGATAGCCAACAGCGCCAGTATCAGCCATGGGCGGTCCAGTACCAGTGCCTCATATAACTGTATTAGCTTATTTACCACTGCGCTGAACCTGTGTTGTGACTAAAAGTCTGTAGTTAAACATTAGATAGTTTGTTTTCATTGACCATTCCCATAAACAGTTCCTCGAGCCGGTTGGTCTTATTGCGCAGGCTAAGAATGGTGAAACCATGATCGGATAAACGAGAGAACAAAGTATTGAGCGCTTTCTCTTTAGCGACGTCAACGGCAAGTGTATGCGCATCAATTTTCTGCAGCGAATAACCCTCTATTTCCGGTGCAGAAATAATTTCCTCGCGGGTATCGAGAATAAAGGTTTCCATGTTTAGCTGACTAAGCAACTGCTTCATGCTGGTATTTTCCATAATCTTTCCGTGGTCAATGATGGCGATATTGCGACACAGATTTTCTGCTTCCTCCAGGTAATGGGTGGTAAGAATGATTGTAGTCCCCTGCTCATTAATTTCACGCAGGAATTCCCACATTGAGCGGCGAATTTCGATATCAACACCGGCCGTAGGCTCATCAAGGATTAACAACTCTGGTTCGTGAACCAGTGCGCGGGCAATCATCAGGCGTCTTTTCATGCCCCCGGACAGGGTACGTGAAGCCGTATCCCGCTTGTCCCAAAGATCCAGCCGCCGCAGGTATTTTTCCGTCCTTTGTTCAGCCAGTTCGCGTTTCAGTCCGTAATAGCCTCCCTGGTTTGCAACGATATTAAAGACCTTTTCAAACACACCAAAATTGAACTCCTGGGGCACCAGTCCGATACATGACTTGACAGCCTCCGGTGATCTATCAATGTCATGCCCGAAGACCGAAACCGTGCCGCGGGTTTTATTGACCAGTGATGAGATGATACCAATGATGGTTGATTTTCCAGCCCCATTAGGACCGAGCAGGGCAAAGAAGTCACCGGCATCGACCTCCAGACTGACACCTTTTAGTGCCATGGTTCCACCGGCGTATTGTTTATGTAGATCCTGGATTGTTAATGCTTGCATTATCTTGATTTAACACTGTTTAATTCGATCTTAAATTCCTGACTAAATTACTTTACATTGATTATATAAGTAAGTTCTTATATAATTCTGAACTATCTTTTTTCATGCAGGATACCGAAATGTTCATAAAAGAAGTTGATTCACCACAACTCGTTTCCAAAATGGAAGAAAATGATGATCTTGTCATCATTGATGTTCGCGAAATGCATGAAATTAACCGCGGCACTATTCAAGGTGCCATCCCGATGCCCATGGCGACCATCCCCGTTCGGCTGGATGAAATACCGAAAGACAAGGAGGTTGTATTTATCTGCCGTAGTGGAGCTCGTTCGGGGCAGGTGTGTATGTTTCTTGGCCAGCATGGTTACGAAAATGTCATTAATCTGAGTGGTGGCATCATTGGCTGGGTTCGCAGCGGCTATCAGCCGGTTTTACCGGATCAGGTATCAAGCACTTATTAAGTTTTTTAAAATTAACGCTATTGATTGCAGGCCTGACAGCATGAGATGGTTAATTCAATATCTCCTAGCTGTTTTTTCCCACACGTAATTTGATCACTATCTCATATTCCTGCTCATCTATCGACAGTATTTGGTGTCCGTTTATTCGACACCATGCGGGAATGTCATTAATCACACCATGATCAGTACACTTTACCAGCAGGGTATCTCCCTGCTGCAACTCTTCTACTGTGTTTTGCGTCCTGATTACCGGTAAAGGGCAGAGCAGGTTGCGGGCATCCAGGGTGATTTCAGACATACCACTCACCGGGAATTTCATCTGCTAGCAGCGGCTTGACGTCGATGTTCCTGGATTCACCATTTTTCTGCATCACCTCCACGGTCACCAGTTCTGCCTCTCTACCACGGCTGAAACGTGCAACCAGCCTGGCTGCCAGTTCCAGGTCATCATCATCAGGCTCGCCATCTATCAGGCTGACTGGACCAGGGTGGCTGACGGTGCTGATGCTTAAATAATTTTTTCGGTAGCCCCTGAGGAAGTTCGTTTCACCTTCCTCGCGCGCTATAATAATTTTAAAGTGCGGCCTGGGGCGAAGATGACGCCCAACCTTGAGCATCACTATATCGTCAATCTCATAGGTTTTCTCTCCTCGCGCTTTCCATAAATCAGCCAGTTTTGAGGAATAGCTGGCGTCGGTAAGAAAGCAGCAGCCGCCGGCAGGTTGAGCGTAGTTCTTGAAACCATACTTTTCAGCCAGCGCCATTTGTGGTGTACGGTTCCTGCCTGAAAAACCAAGCAGTTGTTCACGGTCAACCCAGCCTTCACGTTCCGGTAATGTTTCTGGTAACAATTTTGCACATAGCGGACGCAATAGCAGGTCACCGGCTCCGGATTCCTTTGTGACTATTGGCATGGTGTCCTTGCGTTGCGACATCGGGCGCTGGCCGATGACTTCGCCGGTAATTAGAAAATCGAAGTCATGTTTTGTCATCCATTCCATGGCTTCGTGCACCATGAATCCCTTGCAGTCGAGGCAGGGGTTGAGGTTGGCTCCATAGCCATGTTTTGGGTTGATGACGACACTTTTATAGTCTTCAGTGACATCTATAATATGCAGCTTTATCCCCAGCTGCTCGGCAACCCACAGGGCGTTGTTTCTTTTCGGCTTGTCACGGTCTTTCTTACGAATAGCCTGTGTATGCCCTTCGATGCAGAAGCCGGTGTAAAAGTTAATGCCTTCGACGTGGATACCCTGTTCCTGCATAACCCTAACGGCCAGCATGGAGTCGAGGCCGCCGGATACCAGGGCAACTGCTTTTCTTTTTTTGCCTTTATTTAAACTATTCGTCATTGCGCTTCCAGGCCTGGCTATTTAGACTTAGTCAGTATATACAATTATATCATTGCGGAAGAGCCGTTGATCCATAGCGTTTGTGTGTTGATTATTGCCACATCTGGCCTGTTTGTCTCTGTGGCACAGGCAGAGATATACCGCTATGCTGATGAATCTGGCCGTGTCGTTTATGCCAGTGAAAAACCTGCCAATGATGCATCAGCCAGACAAGTTGTGATTCAGCAGAGTGTCGTATCTTCTAGGCAGTCTTATGATGAGGCGGCAGGTAAATCCGTAGTAATGTATTCTGCCACCTGGTGCGGTGTTTCTATGCGTGCCAGGGCATACTTTCATGATCAGGGTATCGTTTACGATGAATTTGATGTGGAAAATGACCCGCAGGGCAGGCAGGGCTATAATCGTTTAGGTCGCAGTGGCGTGCCGATTATCCTGGTTGGAGATCGCCGCATAGACGGCTTTAGCATAGCATGAGTGCAACAGCTGTATTCAGCAGATAATTAACAGATTCGAAATTTTATGAACAATACGCGTGCAGCAGGACCATTCCTGCCTGTCTTTCTTATTCTTCTGGCGATTCTTTTGCAGTGCCAGTCTGTACTTGCAGAGGACCAGGTTAGTGATTCCTATGTTGGTGAAAAGGTCTGTGCAAGCTGCCACAAGGAGCAGTCTCAACAGTGGAAGGGATCGCATCATGATATGGCGATGATGACAGCCAGTGAAACATCAGTTCTTGGTGATTTTACTAACGGCAGCCTGACTCACGATGGCGTGACCAGCAAGTTTTTCAAGCGGGGCGATGATTACTTCGTCAATACCATTGGTCCTGATGGCAAGCCACATGACTACAACATTAAATATACCTTTGGCGTCTATCCACTGCAGCAATACCTGATCGAATTTCCCGCTGGCCGATTACAGGCTCTGGACGTCTCATGGGATAGTCGTCCCAGGGAACAGGGTGGACAGCGCTGGTTTCGCCTTAACCCTGATGAAAAAATCCCCCCGGGTGATGTGTTGCACTGGACAGGACCTAATCTTAACTGGAATTACATGTGCGCCGAGTGTCATTCGACCAACCTGATGAAAAATTATGACAGCGCCAGCAACAGCTACGATACGAGCTGGTCAGAAATCAATGTTTCCTGCGAAGCCTGTCACGGACCAGGTGAAAGCCATGTCGACTGGGCCAACAGTAAAGGAAAGTCTGCAAACAACATGGGGCTGACGACAAACTTCAATGAGCGCAAGGGTGTTAGCTGGAGCATCAATTCAGATACAGGTCAGCCGGTAAGGTCTGAACCGCGAAAATCGAATCGGGAGATTGAAGCCTGCGCGGTATGTCATAGCCGCCGCAGCCAGATCGCTGAGAATGATCAGCCTGGCGAGAAATTTAATGACTCATTTCAGCCATCGCTGCTGACCGAGCGGCTGTACCATGCTGATGGCCAGATTGATGATGAAGTCTATGTCTATGGGTCGTTCCTGCAGAGTAAAATGTACCAGGCAGGTGTTACCTGTTCTGATTGTCATAACCCCCATCTCGCCGATCTGCATGCACCAGGAGAACAGGTCTGCTACAGCTGCCATAGGGCTGATGTTTACACCAGCAGCAGTCATCACCACCATGAAAAGGGAACTGCAGGAGCCAGCTGCGTTGAGTGTCATATGCCACCGAAGACCTATATGGAGGTTGACGCGAGGCATGATCATGGTTTCCGCATCCCGCGTCCCGATCTCAGCGTCAAACTGGGAACACCAAATGCATGTAATAATTGCCACGATCAACAAACGCCGTTGTGGGCATCAGAGAAGATCGAGTCCTGGTATGGACGCCAGGCAGAGGGTTACCAGCAATTTGCTACAGCTCTGCATTCAGCAAGAAATCAGCTGTCTGCCTCGCCGTCATTGATAGCTTCTCTGGCTGCAAATACAGAACAGCCAATGATAGCGCAGGCGACAGCAGTCAGTTATCTAGGGCAGTATAGAACTCCGGCAGCGGCAGGGGCGATTCAGCAGGCGCTGCAAAGTACTGACCC
>JARFQI010000095.1 GCA_029287855.1 Arenicellales bacterium
CGACCCACCATCAGTAAAGCCCTGAACTGTTTTGGTTCAGGGCTTTTTTTATGAAAAGTGCAGAGACACTGGATAATGTAATAATCTGTTTTTTTTAGTGAGCGCTGCCAAACGACAGGTCGAGCGCATAAGGCGGTAACGGAACACCTGCAATCTTACAGGCCTGTACAACAGGACCATGAGGGAACAGGGAATAGAGATATTTTTTCCCACCGAGTTTCTTTACATGACTTGTCATCGCCATCAGTACTTTTCGGGCACTGCAGCCAGTGCCATTTTCACGACAGTGGTCACGTAAAAAGTGAAGAATTTCCCAGTGAGGATCCGTCAGCGTAACGCCTTCTTCTTCAGCAAGCTGTATAGCCTTGTCTTTGTTCCAGTCTTCGAAATTTTGCGGGATCTTGTTACTTTCCGTTATTAAGTGTGACTGCTGATATTCCATTGATTAGCTCCTTCGGTAATAGTTTTATTCAAATGAACCGGCAAAATCTGCTGTAATAGATTGAGTATTGCCAGGCCCATAAATATTTTATACATCAACTCAAAGAAAATAACAAACTATTTTAGTCAGGTATGTTAGGTGGTTCTAATCAGGGCGCCGAGCAACCAGAATGGCTCGTCTAGGCGCGGGAAGGCCTTCGACGGTTTTGCTGAGATCATCGGGGTCGAGAAAATCCTTCAGTGACTCGAACCTCATCCATTCTGTCGATCGTTGCTCATCAAGGCTGGTAGCTGAAACATCGGCAATTTTTACATCAATGAAGCCGCAGCGACGCAACCATCTCTCTAATGCTGCTGGTGTTGGGATGAACCAGATATTACGCATTTTCGCATAGCGATTTTCTGGCAGTAGCAGTTGATCTCCTGGTCCTTCGATCACCAGGGTTTCGAGGACAAGTTCACCTCCGGGTCTAAGACAGGAAAGGAGCTTGTAAAGATGATCAATAGGAGAACGCCGATGGTATAGCACGCCCATTGAAAAGACCGTATCAAAAAAGTTCAGTTTATCGGGTAGCTGATCAATACCGATCGGCAGAATGTCAGCGCAGATCCCATGCTCTATCATTCGAGATAAGGCTCTGAATTGTGCATTAAACAATATTGTCGGATCTATGCCCAGTACCCACCTGGCACCCTCACCGAGCATGCGGAACATGTAATAGCCATTTCCACAGCCGATATCAAGTACGTGCCTGCCCAGCAGTGGTGAGATGCTGTTTTGCAGCCTCTGCCACTTTATGTCTGATCGCCACTCACTATCTACTGCTATGCCAAAGACATTAAAAGGGCCTTTGCGCCATGGATGAAGAGCGAGCAGATACTGTTGAATCTGCTGCTGTTGTGCCGGCCTAATCTGTTCCTTGTTACCAAATTGTACAGCGGGCAGGGTGAAGTCAATCTTGCCAGTTTTGAATTGATATAGGTTCTCCAGTATTGCGTGCCAACGAGAATAATCACCGTGTTCAGAACATATCCTGTCTGCAGCTGCAACCTGGTCTGTTAACCAGGGTTCTAAAGGCGTTTGTTGTATGCTGTATTTGCAGCATTCAGCGTAGTGCATTCGAATAAACAGTTAAGTCAGCGTTGTAGCAACATTTTACAGGATAAAAACGATTAGAATGCTGTTGTTGCGGCAGTTAAGAATTAAATTGTATGTAACTATTTCCTATCATGTTAAAGAATCTGTCAGTTTTTTTTAAATAATCTGATCCAGCGCAAAGTTTTTGATGAAATTCATAAGGTAATATACGTCCCATAACCTGAAAAAAGTCTATACGGAGGCATAAATGGGTCAGGATAAGACACTAATTATTGATGGGAACGAAGCGGTTGCAAGAATTGCGCATAAGACCAATGAAGTCATAGCAATTTATCCCATTACGCCTTCTTCACCGATGGGCGAATTATCTGATGACTGGTCATCAGCAGGACAGAAGAATATCTGGGGAAATATTCCCGAGGTGATTGAAATGCAGAGTGAAGGCGGGGCAGCTGGGGCCGTACATGGCTCACTGCAGGCCGGAGCACTCACGACGACATTTACGTCTTCGCAAGGCCTTCTGTTAATGATCCCGAATATGTACAAGATAGCGGGTGAGCTTACACCGTCAGTTATTCATGTCGCTGCCAGATCGCTTGCCGCACAGGCCCTGTCAATTTTTGGTGATCATTCAGACGTAATGGCAATACGGCAAACTGGTTATGGCATGCTTGCGTCCGGTTCTGTTCAGGAAGCCATGGATATGGCGCTGATTTCACAGGCTGCTAGTTTGAGAGCACATATCCCTATAGTTCATTTCTTTGATGGTTTCCGGACCTCACATGAATTGTCGCGTGTTAATGATATTGATGATTCAGTTATCCGTGAGATGATCAATGAAGACGATGTTGTTGAATTCAGACGGCGCGCAATGACACCTGACCGGCCGGTACTACGCGGTACATCACAAAACCCTGACGTCTACTTCCAGGCCAGGGAAAGTGTAAATCCTTTCTATCAAGAAATGCCTGCCATTGTTCAGCAGACAATGGATAAATTTGCAGAACTTACCGGCCGCCAGTACAAGCTGTACGACTATGTAGGTGCGGAAGATGCAGAGCGAATTATTTTACTCATGGGATCCGGAGCTGAAGCCGCTGATGAGACAGTAGAGAGTCTGCAGGAGGCAGGAGAAAAAGTCGCTATTATAAAGGTCCGACTATACAGGCCATTCGACTCGAAAAAGCAGTTGTCAATAATACCAAAGACCTCCCAGGCTATCGCGGTGCTGGACCGCACCAAGGAACCCGGTGCCGATGGCGAGCCATTATATAAAGATGTAATGACTGCATTGGCGGAATCTGTAATTCACAGGGAGTCCCGGGTAGAAGACCTGCCAAAGGTGGCAGGAGGCAGATACGGCCTATCATCGAAAGAGTTTACTCCTGGCATTATCAAGGCGATTTTTGATGAACTTGCTGCAGACTCGCCAAAAACACCGTTTACTATAGGCATCATTGATGATGTAAGCCACAGCCACCTGGAATGGGATGCATCTTATGAAACTAGTGCTGTAAAAAAG
>JARFQI010000182.1 GCA_029287855.1 Arenicellales bacterium
ATGGGCGACATCACAGAAAGGACATCGCCGGGTACAGACATTGCCGAGAATCATAAATGTGGCAGTACCTTTACTGAAACATTCACCCAGGTTAGGGCAATTTGCTTCCTCACAGACAGTGTGCAGACTCTGTTTACGCAGGACCTTTTTAAGCCGAATCACCTCGGGAGTAGAAGGAGCCTTGACACGTATCCAGTCAGGTTTTCGTAAGAATTCATTCGTCTGCTCTATCTTAACGGGTATGCGTGCTGTTTTGGCCTGGCCTTTCTCGGCACCATCTGGCAACGGCGCCGACAGGCTAGTGGATTTCTTACTAATTCGATTACTACTCACTGTCATCGCGTGAACTCTCAACGAGGTCATGAAAAATTTCATTATATCTCAGCATCTCTGCCAACAACTGCACGAAACGTCCGCCTATTTCATCGCACTTCGCTGTGACACCAAGAGATTTCATATCGGTCATTTTCATCCCTGCAAGTCCGCACGGTACAATTCTGTCAAATGGAGACAGGTCCATATCTACGTTTAAGCTAAGGCCATGGTAGGTGCTGCCCCTTTGAACTCGCAGACCGAGGGAGGCAATCTTCCTGCCATCGACATAGACTCCAGGCGCATTTGCCTTTCTTTCTGCCTGTATTCCGTATTCACCCAGCATATCAATAGTGGCTTGTTCCAGCTGCTTAACCAGGAATTTTAGACCAGCCCCCAGCCTGCGCAAATCAAGCATTAGGTATATCAGCAGCTGGCCAGGGCCATGGTATGTGATCAGGCCTCCGCGATCTGTTTTGACGACGGGAATATCACCGGTATCGATACAATCTTCGGCTCTTTCCCTGATTCCCAGTGTAAACACAGGTTCATGCTCAAGCAGCCAGACTTCATCTATCGAATCTTTCTGCCTGACATCGGTGAAAGACTTCATCGCCTGCCAGCAGGAAGAATAATCCTGTGGTTGCTTAAAGAGTCGAACATTCAGTGATCTCATTGCTTTATCGTTCTTCATGATCACTCGTCCGACATCCGTATATTTCCAAACGACACCTTCACCGATTATGCATACACCTGATACAAATGAAGATACCGTGTGTCGCAACTTCGCTATAAAGTCATCAATATATCTGGATGATCATACATAGCCTGGTAAATCGCTTCCATCTCCTGCCGAGTTTCCAGTTTTACCTCGCAGGTGACTGAATGAAATTTTCCACCGCTGCTCTCCCTGCATTTCACTTCAATAATTGATTCCTCGCCGACATGTCCAGCGACTATCTCAACTACCGTAGACTCAAAATCTTCAGTCATCCGCCCCATAGCTTTAATGCCGATAGAACATGGAAATGATAATTTACCCTTCTGTTCGTCATTCTTGCTGGCCATATCCTGCCCAGGATCATTTTTATCACTCATGTTTTACCTCTTTTACGCAGTACCTTGCTCACGACACTTCACCATTTCTGAATTTCAATTTGAAATCATCATAAAGGCGAATAATATGATGATAGTGCGGGCCCGGCACACCCGCACCAACTGCCTCGCCATCCAGCGAGACAATAGGCAGGATTTCTTTTGTTGAGCTGCTTAACCATAACTCATCTGCAGTTTTTACCTGATTTTCAGTAATGTCAGTCTGCTGGCAACTTAAACCGTGATTGCAGGCAAGCTCAAGCACCAGTTCACGGGTGATACCCGGTAGGATGCTGTGCCCATTTGCCGTTGTCAGCAACTGCCCTTCATGCACAACAAATAATGTGCTGGCGGCACCCTCTGTCAGTTTTCCATCACGAAAAAGAACCGCTTCTGCTGCATTATTCTCATGGGCATACTGACGTGCCAGTACATTGGCCAGTAAGGAAACAGATTTAATATCACAGCGCTCCCAGCGCTGATCAGGAAAGCACACGGCATTGACTCCTGCTTCGCGAGTAGCCTGGTCCGGATAAACCACATCCTGCGCATAGGCGAGTATGGTCGGTTGTACCTGGTCTGGAAATGCATGATTGCGCGGCGCACTGCCACGTGTAATCTGCAGATAGATCGACGCATCACCTTCTATATTGGTAAGAAGCCGTTCAAGCACACGGGTGATTTCAAGGTCGGCCAGCGGTGACAGTAATCGTATTTCGCCGAGAGAGTGCTGAAGACGATCGAGATGCTGCTGCAGGCGAAAAAGCCTGCCTCCATATACCGGTATGACTTCATAGACACCGTCACCAAATGTGAAGCCACGATCAAAAATGGAGACCGTGGCCTCAGAAACGGGCAGGTATTCGCCATTTAAATATACTTCTTTTACAGACATAGATTGGTGCCCTCGACGATATTCTAAAAATCAGCAATCCATAACATAACGGTGCCAATCAACTGGTCAATAATACCGCCTTCCGGTATCTCGGCGACCGCTGTCAATGGATATTTGCCAAGAGAACTTCCCTGCACACTGAACTCTATATTCCCCAGTACCTGACCTCGCTCTACCGGTGCGACGATATAGTCCGGAACGGTCACCGTCTGGGTTAGCTGTGCATCTCCACGCCTCGGCACTGTCAGTGATATTCTTTCAGGCGACTCCACGGCAACAGTGTTGCTGCTTGCCTTATAGACATCGACATTCTGAATCAGTTTTCCAGCTGGATAGACTTCCCGAGTAATATAATTTCGGAAGCCATAATTCAACAGGTTTTGAACCATGTCTGCACGTGCCATCTTACTATCTGTGCCAGTGACAATAGCAATCAGTCTCATACCATCACGATTCGCAGAACCTATAAGGCAATACCCTGCTGACTCTGTATGTCCTGTTTTAACACCATCGACAGAGGGGTCACGATATAACAATATATTTCGGTTTCCCTGTTTTATCTTGTTCCAGGTAAAATCTTTGATGGAATAATATTTATAATATTGCGGAAACTGGTTGATTAATGCTCGTGTCAGTATCGCCAGGTCTGTCGCCGATGTTAAATGCCCCTCATCCGGCATTCCTGAACTGTTGACATAATGTGTCTGCTTCATACCGAGTTCTGCTGCTACTTTGTTCATCAGGCCAACAAACGATTCTTCCGTACCGGCAACATGCTCTGCCAGTGCCACCGTTGCATCATTACCTGACTGGATAATCATGCCTTTCACCAGGTCTTCCAGTTTGACGCTAGAGTTGACCTTAATAAACATCCGAGACCCCTCCATACGCCAGGCCTTCTCACTGACAAAAACCATGTCATCCAGGTTCTGCCTGCCCTCTGCAAGCTCCCTGAAGACGATGTATGCCGCCATTAATTTTGTCAGGCTGGCGGGCTCAATCTGCATATCAGGAGCACCTGCGCTAAGAACAGCACCGCTGTCATTATCAATAAGCAGCCAGGATTTTCCTTCAATAACAGGCGGTGCGACGTTAGCGCTGGCAATTTTCTGCTGATCTATGGCAAATGATGAGATTGAGAACATGAGCAATAGCAGGCCCATGATAAATGGAGACTTTTTCATTCTTTGTTACTTTCCTATAGTAGTTTCTATAATTATCTGGTCGTTTCAATAATAATGTGCGCATCGTTATACCCCGCATTCTGCAGGTCAGCGAGCATAAAATCGACATCGCCGGCTTTCTTCAGCGGCCCCAGTCTTACCCGGTACAAGTTGAGTCCACGCTGCTCAATGCGATTAACCGCGACATCTGTGTAGCCATCTGACTGCAGGCGCCGCTGCAGGCGATATGCCGTATCCTGGTTGCTATATGCTCCTAGCTGTATAAAAGCCTGTGCTTCACCTGAAGCCTCAGGCTTATTCTGACGAGCGGGAGTATTTTCGCCAATTGAGATAATTTCGACCCGGCCGGTGCCAGATCTGACCACATCCAGCTTAAGTGCTGCTGCATAAGAAAGATCCATCACACGGTTATGTTTAAATGGACCGCGATCATTAACTCTAACGATAACACTGCGACCATTTACAAGATTTGTGACTTTGGCATAACTGGGTATTGGTAGAACTGTATGAGCAGCTGTCATCTTGTACATATCGTAAGGTTCACCGCTTGAAGTTCTCTTGCCATGAAATTTTTTTCCGTACCAGGAGGCGGTACCTTTTTGCCTGAATCCCTTGTTCGATTTTAATGGCACATACGTTTTGCCAAAAACAACATAAGGTTTATTGCCAGTTGCACTAAGGGGTTCAGAACGCGGAACAGCATCCTTTACTTTAGCCAGGTCCACGCTGTCTTTTGGCGGGCCATCATCCAGGTAATAACCGCCTTTACTGCTATTAGCGGAAGGTCTGGTACTCGTAGAAGTGCATGAAGAACTGCAGGCTGCAAGCATCAATATGAGTATGCAACATGTAACAGACTGTAAATTCACCTGGCTGCCTGTACTCGCGCTTTTATCTCTTCACCTAATAACTGCACTGCCGTCGCATACATCCTTGATGTATTGTAGCGGGTAATAACAAAGAAATTATCAAAGGCTACGCGATACTCAGGACCCTGATCTCCTGTTAGTTTAATCAGCCCTACCCTGGCATCTAAAAACCCCTGTTCCTGCACCACTACGCCTGCCTTCTGCAGCTTCTTCAGCGATCTGTCTGTTTTTCTTTTCTTCACTACAAGCTTGCTCGCCTGGTCACTGACACTGGTTGCCGACCAGGACACCGGCTGTCCGGGCTTCCAGCCATGTTTACTGTAATAACTGGCAATACTGCCAATTGCATCATCAATACTATTAACCAGGTCACTAGAGCCATCATTCGTGAAATCAACTGCATAGGAACGATAGCTGCTGGGCATAAACTGTGGTAAACCTATGGCTCCGGCATATGAACCGGTTACGCCCAGCGGGTCCAGTTTATTCTGATCGGTAAGCAGCAGAAAATTTTTCAGCTCCGCAGTAAAGTATTTGCTGCGGCGTGGGTATTCGAGTGCCAACGTGGACAGTGCATCGATGACACGATAATTGCCAGTGTTGCTGCCATAGCGCGTTTCCACGCCAAGAGTTGCAACAATTATTTCCGGTGCAACAGCAAATTCCTGCTCAGCACGTGCGAGGATTTCAGCGTGAGCCTGCCAGAACTCCACCCCCTTCTTTATGTTCTTTTCAGTCAGAAAAATTTTGCTATAGCGGGTCCAGGTCATTGTCGATTCAGCTGGCCTTTCCATGGCCTCGATAATGTTCTGTTTTATCTCTACGTCTTTGAAAAGTTCCTCGAGTTGCGCTACGGTATAATTCGTTTCTCCTGCAACCTGTCTGAACAGGGTGTCGAGTTGTTTATAGTCGCTGGTTTGCAACGCAAAGGCACTTTGACAAATGGCCATTAAAACCAGCAGCATAAAGGAACGAGATATTTTTTGAATTTTCATTAATGCATAAACCAACGGTTAGAATAAGCAGACATAAGAATACCAAAACCGGCCATCAGGGAAACCATCGATGTACCGCCATAACTTATCAGCGGCAGTGGTACACCAACAATCGGCAATATACCGGTAACCATGCCAATATTAACAAATACATAGATGGCAAATGTAACTGCCAGCGAACCACAAAGCAGCCGTGTATAAGAGTCTTTAGCCTCAATTGCAATATACAGGCTTCGACCGATCACAAAAAGGTAAGCGATCAATAACATCAGCGAGCCGATAAAGCCAAACTCTTCGGAGAACACGGCAAATATAAAATCTGTCGATCTTTCCGGTATAAAGTCCAATTGAGACTGACTGCCATTGAGCCACCCCTTGCCGTACATGCCGCCAGACCCAACGGCTATCGCAGACTGGATAGTGTGATAACCAGCGCCCAGCGGATCCGACCAGGGATCAAACAGAGTCAGGATACGTTGGCGCTGGTAATCATGCAGCAGGTACCAGGCCAGTGGCGCGACTGCCGCTGCAATGGCGGCAAGAATACCAATCAGACGCCATGACATACCGGCAAAAAATATCACCACGATCCCGGAACCGGCGATCAGAATAGCGGTCCCCAGGTCGGGCTGCTTGATGACCAGGAACGCCGGAATGGCGACGATAATGAACCCGGTAATCACCATGGACAATGTGGCTGGCAATGGTTTCCTGACCATTACCCATGCCACCATCATCGGCACACCGAGTTTCATGACTTCGGATGGCTGAAAGCGGAACAAGCCGAGGTCAATCCAGCGCTGTGCTCCTTTTCCGACCACACCGGCAACCAGTACCAGGACAAGCATGATCAGTCCTGCGCCGTAGAGGTATGG
>JARFQI010000190.1 GCA_029287855.1 Arenicellales bacterium
CAGATGTTGAAGCCATCCTGCACCTCTACGAAGAGTACGCGGACGATTGCGAAAAGCACCTGCGAGGCAAGTCAGCTATTGCCCTCTGGGACCGCGTTCAACGACGCCAGCTGATGGCACGCGACCACCTGGGACAGAAGCCCCTGGTCTTCTGCCAGAAGAATGGCGGTCTTGCTTTTGCATCTGAGGTAAAAAGCATACTGGCTTCGGAAATTATCAAGCCTGAAATTGATCTTGAAGGGCTCTGGCACTACATGTCCCTGCGCTTTATGCCGGACCATCACTCGCTCTTCAAAGGCATAGAGAAACTGCCTGCCGCCCATTACCTGGTACTGGAAGGCAACCTCATCACGGTTAACCGCTACTGGGATGTTGATTTCAAGGAAAAGCTTACCGCCAGCAAGGAAGACATCACTGATCAACTTGACGAGTTGTTACTCGACACCGTCAAAGGCCACTTGTTAAGTGATGTTCGCGTCGGTGCCTTTTTAAGCGGTGGCATCGATTCCGGTACCGTGGCCTCGATGATGGCGGTTCTCGGAGAAAAGAACCTGCCGCATTTTTCAATTGGCACGAAAGAAAAAGAATTTGATGAATTGCCCTATGCCAGGATGGTTTCGGAAAAATATGGCATGGAGGCACATGAAAAAGTCATAGAACCTGATTTGATTCACACTATTCCGTCGATGATCTACCACATGGACGAACCCGCTGATCCTTTTGGCTTCGGCGTTTACCTGGTTGCCGAGGAAGCAGCAAAACATGTCAAGGTGGTACTCGGCGGTGACGGTGGCGATGAAAACTTTGCCGGTTATGACCGCTATGCAGGACAGCGTCTGGTCGATTATTACTGCTTGCTGCCACAATGGTTCCGACAGGGTATTGTAAAGAAGATCTCCGACCGCATCCCTGAATCTTTTGGCTATAAGAGCTTGGCCCAGAAAGCCGCATGGGTAAATGAGATGTCGTTGTTCTCCGGTGGAGAGCGATATGCACAGAGTCTCGGGGTACTGCGCTTTACTCACGAATCCAAACGCCAGCTGTTTACGGAATCGGCCATTCAAAGTCTTGGCGACCCCTCCTCGGGAGAAAAGATTCTGCAATTTTTTAACGCCGATAATGCGCATGATGTCGTCGACAAAATGCTCTATACCGACCTCATGACACGCATCCCGGACCACCTTCTGACCATTGGCGATCGCATGACCATGGCCCATTCACTGGAAAGTCGTGCGCCATTGATCGATTACAAGGTAGTGGAGTTCGCGGCTTCTATACCAGCGAATCTGAAACTGAATAACCATGCACTTAAAGGCAACCATCTGAAGTATATCCTGCGTGAAGTGGCTTCCCGCTATCTGCCACGGGAATTGATTACGCTTAAAAAACAGGGCTTCCGTTTCCCGCTGGGAATATGGTTTCGCACAGATCTGAAAGACTTTCTGCGGCGGCTGTTCGACCAGAGCCGTTTTGTTGAGCTCGGGCTGTTTGAAAAAAGTTATATCGATAATTTGCTCGATGAGCACATCTCAGGCAAAGTCGATCATAACTACAGGATCTGGGTGCTGCTAAATCTCGAGTATTGGTACCGGATGTATTTCGAGGGTGAGACCGTTGAATCAATGAAAGAACTTTCAGACCAGTTGGCATGACAGAAAGACCCAAAAAGATTCATAAAGCGCTGTCTGAGAAAGGCTCAGCGCTTTCGAAATACCAGCGCATCATTGTTGGCGATGAATCCTGGCTATATTTAATCTATTTTGAGTTCTGCACCTTGTTGGGCAAGGTCCCTGGTGCGCTGGGGATCCTGCTTAGAAAAGTCTTATGGCCGCGTTTGTTTGGTTCCTGCGGCAAAGGTGTCATGTTTGCAGATAACATCGTTTTGCGTCAGCCCAAAAAAATCCACCTGGGCGATAACGTCATTATCAGTGAGTTCTGCATACTGGATGCGCGTCATGATGACGAGGATGAGGTCATCGTGCTTGAGAATGACGTCATGCTTTCAACCAATGTCATGATCTCTTGCAAGAACGGCTGTATTAAAATTGGCAAAAATGCAGGGCTCAGTGCCCAGACTATTATTCATTCCACTAATGACTGCCCGGTTTATATTGGGAATGACGTCATCATCGGCCCGCAAAGCTACATCTCGGCTGGCGGCAATTATCATTTTGATCGACTGGATGTTCCAATCCGGGAACAGGGGATCAATCCCGATGGCGGCATCAGGCTCAAGGATAACGTCTGGCTGGGTGGCAGGGTTACTGTGCTGGGCGGTGTCACCATGGAAAGCGGAAGTATTGCCGGGGCTGGAGCGGTTGTAAATAAATCCATACCAGCCAATGCTATCTGCGCCGGTGTGCCGGCAAAGGTATTAAAGGAAAGGACTTAGCTCTTGCTGTTTAATACTCTAATTGTGAATACATATAGCAATGTCGATACACCCCAATTTCAACAGCTGATTATAATAAAATAGCTATTTTCGATTACATAGTCTGCACCACTAGACTTTCTCCTCGTCTCGCCTCTCTATGTAAACAGACTTTCTGATTTATCAGACTGAATAATATGCAGTGTGGATAAGCCACCAGCACAGATCTATATTGAATGTTTAGCCACTATGGACCGACTCACTCTTTTGACTAAGCTAATATTCAGGCATTAAACCTGTGACATGTTCACAGTTTTTCGAAATGGATAATGTATTTATTTGGTTTCTCTCACAAGTAACAAAAGACCTCATTGTCACTATCAAGCATTAGGACAAAGGCATGGCAACTCATATGACTATACTTTATATATTTCATAGCTGTTTTTTGTACAAAATTGATATGATTTAGATTAGTGTATTGTAACTTTTCTCTTCTCGATTGTTCTTCATGACCTTGATTTACTCAGTTAGGATATGAGCAAGAGGCTTCAGCTGCTTATTGCTCTGCCTTTTTATCGTGTAAACTTCTTCTGCTCCCTCAAGCTCAGTAAATAAAAAATATTTTTTCTGAAATAACGTGTATTTTTAGAAAATCAATACAGGCAAACCCATGCAAGATTACAAGGTAATTGTTAAAAATTATTCTCCGAACCCGCAAGGCATAACTGCCTTTCATATAGATTCGCCTGGAACTGAGTCACGAATTAGAGGTTTTCTACTGCAACTGCGTGGATGGATTGTAGGTGATCTCTTCCCGGGCAAGAAAATACAACTCTGGGATAAAAGCCTTGGCAGTCCGATTTGTGTATCTGTAATGAACGAATCCAGGCCGGACGTACTCGCGGCCTATCAATTGCCCATTGATACTGAACCCTGTGGATTCCAATTTTCACTTAACCTGCTTAACTTGCCTGCCCAGACCAGTTTAATCCTTCAATCGGAGTCTCGTGACGGAAACTTCACAGCATTTGCAGAGTTGGAAATTCAACGACCCATATTACAGCCGACCTGGCAATGCAAACGTCACCCCATACTTGTCAACAGCCTCGGTCGCTCCGGCTCTAGTTTGCTAATGAGGCTATTGTGTCAACACCCAGAAATAATTGTTCAATCACCACACCCTTTTGAAAGCCGTCTGGCAAAATTCTATGTTAATCAGCTATTACAGCGTTATGCAGAATACCTTTCGGGTGAAAGTAATTATCCTCCCGGCAACCTGCAAGCAGTAAATATGCACTGGCTGCATACTGAACTCAGTCAACACGAGCAATTGATCAAGCAATATAGTCAATTAGACTTTAATTCACTAGCAGATTTCGTATTACAGTCAATCGATCGTGCATATGATCTGGCCGATGATTCTGAGGCAACACGCAAACCATCGAGCCGCTACTATGCAGAGAAATCGGGCAGTGGTCATACAGCTCGACTGATGATGGAACTCGACCCCGGGGGACAGGAGATATTCCTGGTACGTGATTTCCGTGATATGTATTGCTCAATGTTACAATTCAGTAAGCATCGGCAAACCGATGATTTTGGCTGGCAGGCAGAACATGCTGATGACTATATGGAGATTGTTGCTGAACGCGTCGAACAACTGCGCGTGAGTTATGAAAACCGAGTAAAAAAACCACACCTCCTGCGTTACGAGGATTTGTTAACTAGACCTCCTGAAGTACTGCGGCAATTGCTGGCTGATCTGGATCTTACCCATAATCCGAATACGATAACGGATCTGGTGAATGCCATGAACAATACAGTTGAAGGCCACCAGACCAGTAAAAATGCGCCTGCCTCGATTGGGCGCTGGAAAAATGAGTTAAACCGCAAGCAAAAATCGCGAATCAATATGATATTTCGAAAATCCCTTTCTACCTTTGGTTACGAGGTGAAAGATTAATTCGCTAGTATAAAGTACATACCTGATTACTTTCAGCTTCACTGATCAGTGATAGTTATCATCTTTCTGGAATTAACACGTAAAATCAATTTATCGATAAATACTTAATTGAACTTTTAACACCCCTGGACCATCTGATATTAAAGCTGCCTGTTCTTCAGAGGTAAAATTCATTCAACAGAGAAGCATGAGATGGTAAATCCAGCTATAAAACGTCGTTACATACAATCTTTTTCAATCCTGTCTTTACTTTTATCTGCAATGCTCACCCTTGCAGATAGCCATGCCATTGAAAAACATTTCTCCAGCGGAAACAACAAGGTGCTACTGGTGGAACTATTCACCTCAGAAGGCTGCAGCAGCTGCCCGCCCGCAGAAAAGTGGATGAACTCACTGAAAGATGATCCCCGACTCTGGAATCAGTTCGTGCCCGTTGCTTTCCATGTCGATTACTGGGATTACATTGGCTGGAAGGATCCCTATGCAACTAGTGATAACAGCATCAGGCAAAGAAAATACAAACAACAGGGTAACCTTCGTACTGTCTATACGCCGGGCATGATGCTCGATGGCAAAGAATGGCGCAGCTGGCACTACAAACGACACGTGCCTCCTAGCGGCGAAAGTGTCGGGAATCTTGACGTGACGGTAAAAGGTGACGATATTTCAGCTACATTCCAGCCGGTTGCTGACCTGCCCACTGACTGGGAGTTAAACGTCGCCATTCTTGGTTTCCAATTACGTTCGAATGTCAGTGCCGGTGAGAATTCTGGCCGGCGACTTAATCAGGAATTTGTTGTGCTGGCACACAAAACAATGACCTCAAGCAACGGCAAATGGAAGATCAAGCTACCCAACGTTAAAAAGGAATATGCACAACACACAGGTCTCGCAGTATGGGTCAATAAGAAGGGCCTGCAGACACCGGTACAGGCTACGGGAGGCTGGTTGTCTGAATAGCAGGATAAAGATTATGGGTAAACACTAAGGACGAAGGGATAAGAGCTATGACTTGATTCCTGCGTTCACCGGAATGACGTGTTGATGCAATAGTGCCTGAAATATTGCTATATAGCATGACCGTGTTGCTGGTGGACTGAACTGTTATAATCCCACCCTCTCATTCGCCACAGGCAGCTGGAAATAGCTGACACATCAGGAAATTTATTACCGCATGGAAACTATGGAAAAACCCGCAGCAAACATCCCGCAGCATAAACCTCGCCCGCTAATTGACCTGCTGGTAAGTATCGTAATTCCTTCCGTCATCCTGATGAAATTCAGTGGCGATCAGGATCTTGGCGCAGCGCGCGGCCTCATCGTTGCTCTTGCCTTTCCTATAGCCTGGGGACTGTTTGAGCTACTCAGGTACAGGAAATTTAACTTCATCGCCCTGCTTGGAATAATCAGCGTGCTGCTTACCGGCGGCATAGGTTTACTGGAACTGGACCTGAAATGGCTGGCCATCAAGGAAGCCGCGGTCCCGGGCGTGATTGGCCTGGCCGTTCTCATTTCTACAAAAACCCGCTTCCCACTGATCAGGTCACTATTGTATAACCCTAAAATCATGCATGTTGACCGAATCCATGCAGCGTTAGAAGAAAAAGGCCTTGTCGAGACCTTTGATAAACGACTGCTCAATGCGACCTACATGTTAGCCAGTACGTTCTTCTTCTCCTCAGTGATGAACTACATCATGGCCAAATGGATTGTTACCAGCCCCACTGGCACAGAAGCATTTAACGAAGAGCTAGGCAGGCTGACACTGGTCAGTTATCCGATGATAGCTATCCCGTCAATGATCATGATGTTTGGTGTACTGTATTACCTGTGGAAAACCATTCATGGACTGACTGGCCTGGACCTGGAAGAACTCGTAGTGCTGCCTGAACATCACAAGGATAAGTCCGATGATAAAAGCAAGGTAGAAGATGATGCAGTTTCCTGACAGTCTGTTAAGCCATTCACGCGAACACCTCTTCGGTTAAAAATGTCGGCGTGATAATGTTAACCATGAATATGAAAAAATTGGTCTTACTCACTGTTTTTATTAGCTTTATTGTACTTTACATTTCTCCGCATGATGGCATTGCAGGAAGTCAAAGTTCATCGTTAGATAAACGTTTTACCATTACTACTATTGCTGATGACCTGCAGCATCCCTGGGGTATGACCTTCTTGCCAGATGGTGATATTCTGGTTACTGAACGGCCGGGGCGCCTGCGGATTATTAAACAGGGAAAACTCCAGTCTGAAGCGATTTCCAGTTTACCCTCTATCGCTGCCAAGGGCCAGGGTGGCCTGCTCGATGTAGCTCTGCACCCTGAATACACTAAGAATGGCTGGATATATTTTTCCTACGTTTCTGGAACGGGAAACAGATTCGGAACAGAAGTCGGCAGAGGCCGCCTGGTCGACAACCAAATCGTCGACTGGCAGCCCCTGTTCAGTCTTCAGCCCAAGAGTTCTTCCGGCAGGCATTTCGGTTCGAGGCTGGTGTTCGACCGGGATAACTATCTCTATATCACCCTCGGTGACCGTGGTGAGCGGTTTCGTGCACAGGATTTGAACGATCATGCAGGGTCGCTTATACGGCTGCATGATGATGGCTCTATACCTGCTGACAACCCCTTTATCAACCAGCCGGGAATACTAGCTGAAATCTACAGCTATGGTCATCGAAATATCCAGGGTGCTGCGCTAAATTCCCAGACAGGCATATTATGGATACATGAACACGGCCCACAGGGCGGCGATGAACTGAATATCATCAGTGCCGGAGAAAATTACGGCTGGCCGGTTATCACCTACGGCAAGGAATATGGCAGCGGTGACGATATTGGTGAAGGCACTCACAAGACCGGTATGCAGCAGCCTGCCTATTACTGGATACCTTCTATCGCACCATCAGGGATGGCATTTTATAACGGTGACAAATTCCCTGCCTGGCGCGGAAATCTGTTTGTCGGTTCACTCAAATTCCGCCTGCTGGTGAGGCTCGAACTCGATGGAACAAAAGTTGTCGCTGAAGAGCGCCTGTTAAAAGACAAGCTGGGGCGAATACGTGATGTAGAGGTTGGGCCTGATGGCTATATCTATCTACTCACCGATGCAGAAAATGGCAAGCTTGTTCGCCTGCAACCTTAACGACAACACTAATAGATAGGAGCAAGACATGGACACTGGAACACTGACAGACTTTTTCATGTGGTGCACTATCATCAATGGCAGCATCTATATACTGTGGGTAATGTTCCTCGTCTTCACTCCGGATTTAGTCTATCGCATCCAGTCTAAATTTTTCCCGATGCCACGTGAAACCTATAATGTAGTGATTTACTCCTTCCTTGGAGCATTTAAACTCTTATTTATGTTCTTCAATGTGGTTCCCTATGTGAGCCTGTTGATCATTGGATGAACAATCCAGCCTGTCATGGCGGGCGCATGGCTGCTGATCAACAGAACACCACATGTACTAGAATACAGTTTCAAACTAAGCTGCATCAGCACTGATGGTTAGCGCGCACAATCATCTTGCAAGAACCATCATTTTAACTGCCCTGGCGCTAACTGCATTTGCAGCTAACTCAGTACTTTGCCGACTAGCATTGGGAGACAGGACAATTGATGCATCAAGCTTTACTGTGGTCCGTTTACTGTCTGGTGCCATTGTTCTTTTTTTAATTATAAAAATTAAAAACAAATCAGGTATGCTGACAAAAGGTAGCTGGTCTGCGAGTTTAATGCTGTTTCTCTATGCGATTACATTTTCCTTTGCCTACATCACGCTCGATACAGGAACTGGGGCACTCATCTTATTCGGGTCTGTACAGATCACAATGATCCTGTTATCGATTTTATCGGGAAGCAGACTGCATATTACAGAATGGCTAGGTGTAGTGATTTCTTTCCTGGGATTTTTGTACCTGGTATTACCCGGCGTCACGACTCCGTCACTACCTGGTTTCATACTGATGACCGTGGCCGGTATAGCCTGGGGTATCTACACACTGAAAGGGAGAGGATCGACCAGCCCTGTTATCGATACTGCCTATAACTTTTTAAGGACCATTCCCTTTGTGAGTATTCTGGCAGTACTCACCTTTAACCAGATGAGCTATTCATCAACAGGCATACTTTTGGCCATACTATCGGGTGCCATCGCTTCCGGTATCGGCTACGCCATTTGGTATAGCGCATTGCGTGGACTTTCGACAGCACAAGCGGCGGTAGTGCAACTGCTCGTCCCTGTCATCGCGGCACTGGGAGGCGTTATCTTCGTATCCGAGGCAATCACATTGCGGCTTACATTGTCAGCCATACTGATACTCGGTGGTATTTTACTTGTCGTACTGGGACGGTATGATTTTGAACAGCTGAGATTGAATAACAAACCTTAATCTATAATATTATCCTGATTAGAATATGATGCTTCTGCAGACTTGATAATCATGCTATCTGCATTGCACTTGAAGGTTAAAAGATAGAAATGGTAATTATAAATGCATCGAAAGAGAATGCGACTGAACTTGCTTATCTGATAAACCTCGCAGGTGAAGGGATTCCTGCGTATCTCTGGCAAGACATGGCTGAAGAAAATGAGTCGCCATTGGATGTTGGTAAGCGGCGTGCCGCCAGAGAAGAAGGAAGTTTTAGCTACCACAACGCAAAGATTTGTGTAGAAAATCATGCTCTACTGGGAATGCTTATTTCTTACCGGCAACCTGATCCCTATATAATTGATGATATTTTAGAATACCCTGAGCTAGTTCGACCTTTAATAGAATTAGAAGCGCGGGCCCCGGGAAGCTGGTATATAAATGCAATTGCTACGTACAAAGAGCACCGGGGTAAAGGCGTTGCAAGCATGTTACTGGCAGAAGCTGAAGCATTGGCCAAACACCATTCATGCAAGTTA
Organism: Arenicellales bacterium; assembly: GCA_029287855.1. Lineage (GTDB taxonomy): Bacteria > Pseudomonadota > Gammaproteobacteria > BMS3Bbin11 > BMS3Bbin11 > BMS3Bbin11. The sequence goes on from JARFQI010000190.1 coordinate 9,253, forward strand.
ATGAGCCTGATAGTTGCATCAGAAAATAACACTGCATACCTACTTTATAAACATCTTGGATTTGAAGCTAAGGCATCCTTAGCCATCATCCCATATCCAGACTGTGCACACGGAGGCAACTGGGTTCTTATGACCCGGAAAATTTAAATAAGAGTTCGGTATTTATAGCTATTCTTCAGGACAACAATGCAACACTTTTCGCCTGGGCATAAATCATTTTTCCCGCTTCAAGTCCCAGCAGACTCGCTGACTTACGAGTAATACGGGACAATAGAGGAACATCTCCCGCCAGCAATCTTATAATCACCTGGGCTTCACCAACGGCTGTTATATCATCAACA
>JARFQI010000196.1 GCA_029287855.1 Arenicellales bacterium
ATAGATAACACACTGGGCCTGTTTAGTGGCCAGATGCAGGTGCAGGCCAAAGACTATCTTGATGAACCGCAGATGTACCGTTCTATTCCTGATGCTGACCGGCTGGCTGATGAAATAAGACAGCAAACAGGTCTCGATGCAGTTTCAGCAAGGGGCTACGGTTTCGCGCTGGCCTCATCAGAGAAGCGAACGATTGGCGTTCAGGTAACTGGTGTTGATGCTGTTCACGAGCAACTGGTGTCAACTATCCCCGGCCTGGTCGAAACGGGTCGCTACCTGTCGGCAAACTCAGTGAACGAAGCCGTAATCGGTAGTACTCTGGCAACCAATCTGAAAATTTCAGTGGGTGATGAATTGACCCTGATGGGCAGCGGAAGAGACGGTTCTATAGCCGCAACTGTATTGCCGGTTGTTGGTATTTTCAATTCAGGGAATCGTGACCTGGACCGGCAGATGATGGAGATGCCTATTGATACTTTTCGTGATGTCTTCACGATGGAGAATCATGCCCACAGTATCATCGTTGCAGGGAAGCGCAGCATGGCTGAATCCTACAACAATATAATTGCAAATATTATCGAGCAAAATGGCAAGCTGGTGCTGCATGACTGGGAGGCGCTGCTGCCGGGGCTGAAGCAGGCAATACAGGCTGATTTTTTCAGTGCCTGGATCATGTATGCCCTGCTGATTATCCTGGTTGCTTTCAGCATGCTGAACACCATGCTGATGTCCGTACTTGAACGCACTCATGAATTTGGCATTCTGCTAGCCCTTGGTGTGCGACACGGTAAACTGGGCAGGATAATTCTTACTGAATCATTTGTGCTGGCGTTTACTGGCATGCTTGTTGGTGTGCTTGCCGGGGCATCGCTTACTTACTACTTTCTTGTCAATGGCATCAGTTTCCCGGGTATGGAAGAGATGAGTGCGCGCTTTAACATCCCGCCTGTTATTACACCGGAAGTATCACTGCGTACGGTTTTACCCGGGCCGCTAGCTGTACTGCTGGCGACGGTCGCCGCATCAGTATATCCAGTCTGGCATATTCGTAAGCTGCGCCCGATCGAGGCGCTGCAGGCGGCATGATATGAGTCCCGGGTCACAACACACCTCCTGGTCGATAGTCTTCCGGATCGCCTGGCGTAACCTGTGGCGAAATCACCGCCGCAGCCTGATTATGTTAAGTGCTATCGCGCTCGGTCTCTGGGGTATGATCTGGATGACCGCCCTGATGCGCGGGATGGTCGATCAGATGATAGATAGCTCGATAAAAACACTGTCGGGACACATCCAGATACATGCACCCGGCTATCTTGATGATCCATCCATTGAATACCTGATGCCTCCACTGGACGAATCCCCTGCCCTGCAATCTCTGCTCGGTACCGATGATGTGGTGGCCTGGTCACAGCGTATTCGTGTGCCAGCTGTCATACGCAGTGAGCGCGATGTAATCGCTGTTACCCTGGTCGGCATAGACCCGGAAAAGGAAAAAGGTCTTTCGTTTATTGGCGACAGCGTTACCGAGGGTGACTATCTTACGTCAGTAGATGACAATAAATTGCTTGTTGGCAAGAAACTGCTTGAGCGACTGGAGACCAGGCTAAACCGGCGTGTTGTGCTGATGAGCCAGGATCCCGAAAATAATATCGCAGAGCGCGGTTTTCGCATTGGAGGTATGTTTGATACAGACCTTGAGGCGACAGAAACCGGTTATGTTTTTGCCGGTCTTGAAACAGTGCGCAAGATGCTGAAAATGGGTCCAGGAGTCTCTGAAATATCATTACTCAGCCATGATTATCGTCAGCTTGATCCTTTGCTGGAAAAGACCAGGTCTGCCGCCCCGGCTGCCGATGTGAAGAGCTGGATAGAGCAGGATCCCTACATGGGATCAATGCTGGCGGTGATGGATGGCTTCGTTCTTGTCTGGTTCACCGTGATATTCCTCGCACTGTCCTTTGGTCTGGTCAATACATTGCTGATGGCCGTTTTCGAGCGCACCCGCGAAATTGGCCTGGTTCAGGCACTGGGAATGAAATCCACCAATATCCTCTACATGGTATTGATTGAATCGATCATCATGCTGCTGATGGGACTGGCTGCTGGAAATATTCTGTCCTGGTTAACGATTCTTCCACTGAAGGATGGCATCGATGTGTCATCGGTGGCTGCTGGCATGGAGTTCGCAGGTATGAGCAGCACCTTGCTGCCCGCCGTGAAAATGTATGATGTGGTACTGGCCAATTTACTGGTGCTGGTGCTTGGCATTGCCGCGAGCCTGTTCCCGGCCTGGCGGGCCTCTCGCAAAGTACCCATCGAAGCAATAACTAGAGTTTGGCAATAATGACGATTGAAATAACGAATGCAGTGAAATGCCGTGGCGTGAGTAAAGTTTTCTCGCAGGGGGAACTGGCTGTACACGCCCTGACAGATATTGATCTCGACATCGCGGCCGGTGAGTTCGTCTGCCTCTCGGGATCTTCCGGTTCAGGCAAGACGACGCTTCTGAATATGATCGGCGGCCTTGATGTTGCCACTACTGGTGAGATCACTGTCGCCGGAAAGCGCCTCGACAAAATGCCCATGTCTGAACTTGCTGATCTGCGTCTGCAGCATATCGGTTTTGTGTTTCAGGCCTATAACCTCATTCCTGTGCTTAGTGCCCGTGAAAACGTCGAATTTGTAATGCAGTTGCAGGGAATTGAGGCAGATCAACGCAGAGTAAATGCAATGGAAATACTGCAACAGGTTGGCCTGACCGGAATGGAAGACCGTCGCCCTGCTGAGTTGTCAGGTGGCCAGCAGCAGCGCGTTGCTGTGGCAAGGGCGATTGTCAGCAAACCGGCATTAATCCTCGCCGATGAACCAACAGCGAACCTCGACTCTGAGAACTCAGATAAGCTAATGACACTGATGCGCGAATTGAATAGTCAAATTGGCACAACCTTTATCATCTCGACACATGATGAAGGCGTGATGGCTTTTGCCAAACGCCTGATCAGGCTGCATGATGGCAGGATCGTCAGTGATGAGGCGATTTAGTACATGACTGACGGCCAATAGAAGGTCTCCTGGATGGTCACTCAAAGCAAAAACATCATCAGGTATTTCAATAGTATCCTCCTGCTAATACTACTATCAGGGCTAACACCACTGGCTGCTGCTGAGACCGAATTTGGCGGTCATGTAAAATTCTTCTACACCTATTCAGATTTTCCCGATAAATCTGTCTTTTACGAGCAAGCTGACCCTTATCGTGAATCACTTGGGAATCTCCGTCTAAAGGCCGAAGCTAATACTGGTAACTGGGATGGCCAGCTACACTATGTTCTCAACGGCCTCTACTCAACAGATCTAAATAACTGCTATCTGCGCGGGGGTATTAGCGGCCGTGGTTGCAGGGAACTGGCCAGTGACCAGACTCAGCTGCTTGACCTGTCCAGTATCATTTCTGTAAGTGATGATTATGTACTTTACCAGCGCATCGATCGTCTGCTAGTTGCCTATGCAACTGAAAAGCTGGTTACACGTGTTGGCAGACAGGCCATCAGCTGGGGTAATGGCGTGGTATATAACCCATTGGACCTGTTTAACCCCTTTCCTCCGGATGCGATTGATACTGAATATAAACCTGGTGAAGACATGCTGTATTTGCAGGGGCTATTCAGTAACGGCAGCGACTTGCAGGCACTGTATATTCCACGCCGTGACCCTGTTAGCGGTGATGTGACCAGCGCACAATCAGCGCTTGCCGGTAAATATCACTGGTTAAGCGCGGGTCATGAAGTTGATTTTCTGGCTGCCATAAACTATGGAGATGCTGTACTGGGAACTGCATATACAGGTGAGTGGAATGACAACGTTGTCAGTGCCAGCCTGTCCGTGACACAGACAGATAGTGGCAATGTCTGGTCTGCACAAACCAGTTATAACTACTCTGCAATGTTATATCAGAAGAACCTGAGCGGATTTGTCGAGTTTTTCTATAATGGCTTTGGACTCAAAGGCGACCAGCATTCTTTTCAGGATGTGGTTGATCAGGATGATCTGTTTTCCCGCCTGTTAAGAGGTGAGCTGTATACCATCGGGCGTTTTTACGTCGCGACGGGGGCCGTGCTGGAAGCGACACCGCTGCTCAACCTGAACCCGATACTTTTTGTTAATCTGAGTGACGGCAGTGCACTGCTTCAGTTCATCGGCACCTATAGCCTGAGCCAGAATTTTGATCTGCTGGCCGGGTTTAACCTTCCTATGGGAAAAGATGGTACCGAATATGGTGGTCTTGAAACTGAATCTGAGCAGGGAAAGGTTGTCGCACCGGCAGATACTCTGTTTGCCCGCCTGGCCTGGTATTTTTAACGGCTATAGTCAGAACCGGGTGAGTCGGAATTGGATAGTCGCTGTGGCAAGATGACTGCCTGAAATCGTTAACAATGTCCTGTGACGTAGTATAATATGGTGACTATAAAATGCTGATTCATTAAAAACTACAAAAGGCAGACATCTGCACCAGAGCAAGTCTGTTTTTACGCATATTGAAACAGAATCATTCTGCTCAACGAATTCATAACAAACTAATTGCAAACATAAACCAATGACGATATCCACGCCCAGACTGAAATCACTGCCTGCATGGCAAAAGCTCAAGCAGCATTATAAGGAAATATCTAACGTCCACATGCGTGAGCTCTTCACCTCCCAGCCGGATCGCTTTGATGACTTTTCTATTGCCTGGCAAGAACTGCTGCTCGATTATTCGAAGAACCGAATAACTGAAGAAACCATACAGTTACTGGTAGAGCTGGCAAATGAATGCGGCCTTCCTGAAGCCATAGAGAGGATGTTTACCGGTGAGAAAATCAATAATACGGAAGGCCGTGAAGTTCTGCATACTGCGCTAAGAAGCAACATAAACAAGCCTTACAATATTGTTAGCGGCGATGACGTAATGCCAGAGATACGGGCAGAGCTTGAAAAGATGAAGGATTTTTCTGATGCTGTGCATAGCGGTCGCACGACGGGTTATACAGGAAAGCCATTTACCTCAGTGGTCAATATCGGTATCGGAGGCTCAGACCTTGGTCCACACATGGTGGTTAATGCCCTGCAGTATTATCAGAAAGATATTGATATTTATTTCGTTTCGAATGTTGATGATGCTGATATTGCCAAAACGTTAAAAAAACTCGATCCTGAGACCACTTTATTTATCATTTCATCAAAGACCTTTACAACATGGGAAACGCTGACCAATGCCCACACTGCGCGAAAATGGTTTTTACAGTCCGGCGCAGATAGCAGTGCCCTTTCAAAGCACTTTATCGCAGTTTCCAGTAATGTTCCTGAGGCCACGGCTTTTGGCGTCGCAGAAGAAAATATATTTGAATTCTGGGACTGGGTAGGTGGCCGTTATTCTCTGTGGTCTGCGATTGGTCTGTCGATTGCCCTGGCAGTTGGTTATGACAAGTTCAGCGAACTTCTCGCTGGTGCGCATGCGATGGACAAGCATTTCAGAACAACACCGCTGGAAAAGAATATCCCGGTCATTCTGGGCTTGCTGGGTATCTGGTATGACAACTTTTTTGGTGCAGACTCGCAGGCAATTATTCCCTATGACCAGTACCTTGAGTACCTGCCCTCTTATCTGCAACAGGCGGATATGGAGAGTAATGGCAAGCGGGTGACAAGAAACGGTGAAGAAGTTGATTACAACACCGGTCTCATCGTCTGGGGAACGACAGGAACCAATGGCCAGCATGCCTACTTTCAATTACTCCATCAGGGTACCCGGCTGATCCCTGCTGATTTTCTTGCTGCTGTTGAATCGTTAAATGATATCGGTGAGCACCATCGGCTTTTAATCGCCAATTTTCTTGCGCAGACGGAAGCACTGATCAGGGGGAAAACTGTTGATGAGGCCAGGGCCTCTCTTGAAGAGTCAGGTCTCGATAACGAAGCAATAGAGAAGATTCTTCCGCATAAAGTTTTTCCGGGAAACCAGCCAACCAATACAATTTTCTATCAGAAATTGACGCCCTTTAACCTCGGCGCTCTAATTGCTATGTATGAGCACAAGATCTTTGCACAGGGGATAATCTGGGACCTTAACTCATTTGATCAATGGGGAGTTGAACTTGGTAAAAGCCTTGCCAAGATCATATATGATGAACTGGATGATAATGAACCGGTGACAACTCACGGGCAGTCAACGCGTGGATTGATTAACTACTTCAAACAGAAGTCTTCGATGATCTGAGTCAAACTTTAGTCAGCTTGAGGAGCCATTTCTTAACAACTGGCATCCTCAGCAGAATAAGTTCAGTCACCAGGCCTTCGTTAATTTAACCTGTTTTCACCAATTTCATGTCGTCTGCGAATGAAGCGGGCCAGTTAATCTTCTTCCTCCATTTGAGAGAAAAAATAGTTGGTCGCTTCAACGAAGCCGTTAACACTGCCGCAGTCGAAGCGCTTGCCTCGAAATTTCAATCCCAGTACCTTGCCCTGTTTTGCCATTGTCGCCAGGGCGTCGGTGATCTGCAATTCGCCATTTTTACCGGGTGCCGTTGTACGAAGCACATCAAAGATTTCAGGCATTAGAATATAACGGCCAATGATGGCCAGGTTGCTTGGAGCTTCGTCAGCAGCTGGTTTTTCAACCATGCCATTTAATTTGTAGACGCCATCTTCAATCTCTACGCCATCTATCACGCCGTATTTATGGACTTCGTCCATAGGCACTTCTTCTATGGCAATAATGCATGCCTGGTGTTTTTCGTAGAGCCTGACCATTTGTGACATAACAGTATCCGGCTCACCGACACAGAGGTCATCAGCAAGAATGACCCCAAAGGTTTCAGCGCCAATCAGGGTTTCTCCTGTCAGTATGGCGTGACCCAGCCCTTTCATTTCTGTCTGCCGGGTATAGGAGAAGGTACAGTGATCAATCAGGTGCCGTATGCCGGAAAGCTTACCTTCTTTGGCCGTTCCGCTGATCTGGTGTTCAAGTTCATAGCTGATATCAAAATGGTCAGCAATCGCCCGCTTACCGCGCCCGGTTACAATTCCGATCTGATTCATGCCTGCTTTTAACGCTTCTTCAACGCCATACTGGATTAACGGTTTATCAAGAATGGGCATCATTTCTTTCGGCATGGCCTTGGTTGCTGGTAAAAAACGTGTACCGTAGCCGGCTGCAGGGAAAAGGCATTTACGTATCATGGAACTCCTCAATTATTTTGATTTATTACAATGCTGTTTGATAACGACACTATACTAAAAAAGCACTAAAAAATATCCTGGATATCTCTTACGTGCTTTAAAGCAACCAGCCTGATACCTTTGTGTTTTTTCCGCGGCATATTACTTTCGGGAACCAGCAAGGTCGTGAACCCCAGTTTGATGGCCTCACGAATACGCTGGTCACCACGCTGCACCGGGCGGACCTCGCCGGTCAGTCCCAGTTCGCCAAATACGGCCATATCCTTGGCCAGCGTATGGTCCCTGAAGCTGGAAATGATTGCCAGGGCGACGGCCAGGTCTGATGCAGGTTCCAGAACTCTGACGCCGCCAACAACATTGACAAAAACATCCTGATTACCAATCTGCAGACCGGCATGCCGATGCAGCACTGCAAGTATCATCGCCAGTCGTGTTCCATCTAGTCCGACACAAAGGCGACGTGGATTAGATGCCTGGGTATCATCTACCAGGGCCTGTACTTCTACCAGTAATGAGCGGGTTCCTTCCTGGCTGGCGAGCACGACACTGCCGGGAGACAGCGTCTCTTTGCGGCCGAGAAACATCGCAGATGGGTTACTAACTTCGTGCAGACCATCATCCTGCATGGCGAAAACGCCAATCTCATTGACTGGTCCAAAGCGGTTCTTAATTGCCCGCACAAGACGGAATCGACTGCCACTGTCGCCTTCAAAGTAGAGAACCGTATCTACCATGTGCTCAAGCACGCGAGGGCCGGCCAGTGCGCCTTCCTTGGTGACATGCCCGACCAGAATCACTGAGACACCTGTTTGCTTGGCATAGCGAACCAGCAAAGCCGCTGTTTCCCGAACCTGCGACACGCTGCCGGGGGCGGATTGCAGTACGTCAGTAAACAGGGTCTGGATGGAATCAATCACCATGACAGCTGGTTTTACCTGTGCAGCGGCGTCAATGATCGCTTCAACCTGGTTTTCGGCCATCAGCTTTAGTTTACTGGCATCAAGTCCCAGGCGCTCAGCGCGCGAAGCAATCTGCTGTGCTGATTCCTCACCGGATACATAGAGCGCAGGCATGGCCTGGCTGACCCTGGCCAGGGACTGCAGTAGCAGTGTGGATTTGCCGATACCAGGATCGCCACCGATCAGTACGACTGAACCATTAACAATGCCACCACCGAGTACGCGATCAAGTTCTGCTATTGATGAACTAAAACGGCGGGTATCTTCGGCGCTGATTTCAGACAGGGTAACGACTTTTTGTTTGCCGGCGAAGCTGGCAAAGCGCAGGCCTTTGCTGCCTTCCTTGCTGACACTGGCAGCGCTGGTTTCTTCCTGAAAGCTGTTCCAGGCACCACACTGATTGCATTGTCCGGCCCATTGCGAAGATTGAGATCCACAATCTGAGCAGACATAGAGAACTTTTGCCTTAGCCATTGGTGACTTCCTGTCTTTTTACCCTTGCTGTGACACCGCACAATAGTTCATAGGCGATGGTCCCGGACATCTCTGCTACAGTATCTACTGCTATGCCCCTGCCCCACAGTTCTACCGGGCTGCCTGAATCGGCATTCTCAATTCCGCGCAGATCGACAGTAATCATATCCATCGAAACCCTGCCAATTAGTGTCGTCAGTTTCCCTGCTACCATCACCGGCGTACCTGATGGTGCGTGACGAGGATAACCATCGCCATATCCGCAGGCGACGACGGCTATTCGCATGTCCTCGTGGCATTTCCAGGTGCCGCCATACCCAATGGATTCACCTTGCTTAACATGTTTAACTGAAATGATTTCCGACTGCAGCGACATCACTGGTCTAAGGTCCAGTTCGTTAGCGGTTATATCTGCAAATGGCGAGGAACCGTAGAGCATAATTCCCGGCCTTACCCATTCAAAATGACAGTCCGGATGAGCAATAATTGCAGCAGAATTTGCCAGGCTGCGTGTGCATCCGGTATTTTCTGTAGCGCTCTCGAACCGCTGCAACTGTTCAGCTGTAGCAGGGCTTTCGCGTTCATCTGCCGATGCCAGGTGAGACATTACAGAGACCTGTTGAATGCATTTCATCTCTGACAACCTTGCCTGAATCTGCCTGAAATCCGCAGGTGCAAAGCCGAGCCGGTTCATGCCTGTGTCAATTTTCAGCCAGACGGTCAACTGTAGTTCATCCTTAATCTGCTGCAGGATATCCAGTTGCCAGCTTGAGTGAATTACAGGTTCAAGTTGATAGCTTGCAATAACAGGTATTTCATCTGCAGTGAAAAAACCCTCGAGCAGGCAGACACGCTGAGAATAACCACCCTTCCTCAGGCTGATCGCATCTACCAGGTCCAGCAGGCCAAAGGCATCCGTATCACCAAGTGCCTGGCAGCAGGTCAGCAGGTTGTGGCCATAGGCATCGGCCTTGACGATGGACATGACATTAGATGCAGGTGCCAGCTGGCGTACCCTTGCAAGATTATGTTGCAATGCCTTTAAATCAATGTTGGCGAGTACAGGGCGAGACATGAATAGATAAGAGGATCTTAGTAGTATTCACCGGCGTCACCGTCATTAAACGGGTCAGCAAAACTTTCGAAACGTGTGAACTCACCAAGGAAAGTCAGCCTGACAGTGCCGGTAGGCCCGTTTCTCTGTTTGCTGATGATAATTTCTGCCACACCCTTGCTCTCGCTATCTTCCTTGTTATAAACCTCGTCACGATAAATAAACATAATCAGGTCGGCGTCCTGCTCAATTGACCCCGATTCACGCAGATCAGACATCACCGGGCGTTTATCAGTACGTTGCTCCAGGCTTCGATTAAGCTGTGACAGTGCTATCACCGGCACGTTAATTTCCTTCGCCAGTGTTTTCAGGTTCCTGGTAATCGTCGAAAGCTCTGTGGCGCGGTTTTCTGTGTTGCCTCCAAGTGACATCAGCTGCAGATAGTCGATGATAATCAGTCCGAGGCCATCTTCATGCTGACTTGCCAGTCGACGGCAGCGCGCGCGCAGTTCAGAGGGACTCAGGCCAGGTGTATCGTCAATGAAGATTCTTTTCTCACTCAGCAGGTTAATCGCAGAGGTCAGCCGCGACCAGTCATCTTCCTGCAAGGCACCCGTTCGTACGCGCTGTGCATTAATCCGTCCCAGTGAGGTGAGCATGCGTCGCACCAGCTGCTCTCCTGACATTTCCATACTGAAGATGGCAACTGCCTTGTCACTGCCGACAGCGACATTTTCCGCAATATTCATCGCCAGCGAGGTTTTTCCCATTGAAGGGCGACCGGCAACAATGATGAGATCGGAATCCTGCAGGCCGGTGGTGATTTTATCCAGATCTGAAAACCCGGTAGATAGCCCGGTGAGATCGGAATCGGATTTGAACAGTTCTTCAATGCGGTCCACCGTCTGTTTGAGCAAGGCATTAACCGCAACAAAGCCCGATCCGTGTTTTGCTCCCTCGTCAGAGATCGAAAATATCTCCTGCTCTGCCAGATCAAGGATCTCCTGCGGCGTACGACCTTCAGGGGTATAAATCGTATGATTGATGTGATTGACCGTATTTAGCAGGCGCCTCATGATGGAGTGTTCCTGCACAATTTTTGCGTAGGCAGAAATATTGGCCGCACTCGGTGTATTGCGTGTCAGTTCATCAAGATAGGATAACCCCCCTGCCTTTTCCAGGTTGCCGGAGTTATCCAGGTATTCCTGTGCAGTGACGACATCTGCCGGCATCGCATCCTCGACGAGCTTTTCAATCGCCTCGAAGATCAGCCGGTGATCTTTTCGATAAAAATCATTCGGAACCAGGATATCTGCAATATCATCCCAGCGGCTGCTGTCGAGCATCAGGCCGCCCAGTACGGATTGTTCAGCTTCTATCGAGTGAGGTGGAGTTTTCAGGTCGACAATTTTATTTTGAGCAATATATGACAATGTTTATCTTTATTTATCAATAATTAATGTTGCTTATTTAATGTAATTTATATTTTAATTATGCGTTTTCATACAAGGTCTAATATGCATTGTATTAATGCTTCAGGCAAGAAAATTAGACAAGAAACTGGAAATTCAAAGTAAAAAAAAGGGCCCGTGGCAGAATACCACGAACCCTCTATTTTTTCTGTCTGCTATCCGCTGTTAATTGGCTATTCAGCAATCACAGAAATTTTCAGAGTAATGCTGACTTCAGGGTGCAGTGATATATCAATATCATGCTCGCCTATGACCTTGATGGCGCCTTCAGGCAGATTTACTTCAACTTTATCCAGCTCCTTTCCAACAGCAGCAGCAGCTTCAATAATATCGGTAGCCGCAACAGAGCCAAAAAGTTTCCCTTCTTCACTGGCGCGGCGCGCGATCTCAAGAACGACACCTTCAAATTCTGCTGCTCGTGCCTGTGCTTTATTCAATGCATCAGCAGCGGCGGCTTCAAGTTCAGAGCGGCGCCCTTCAAAAGCTTCCTGGTTTTCTTTAGTCGCTCTGACGGCTTTGCCCTGTGGAATAAGATAGTTACGACCATAACCGGGTTTTACTGTGACCTGATCTCCCAGATCACCAAGGTTACGGATTCTTTCAAGCAGTATGATTTCCATCTGATTAAATCCTTTACAGTTGATTAACGGTTATGGTTATCAGTGAATGGCAACAAGGCAAGGTAGCGTGCTACTTTGACTGCATTGGCCAGCTGACGCTGATATTTAGGCTTGGTGCCTGTATTTCGGCTGGGAATAATCTTGCCTGTTTCAGTAATATAGGCCTTCAGTGTTTCCAGATCTTTGTAGTCGATCTCGGTAATTCCTTCGGCGGTGAAACGGCAGTATTTTCTACGACGGTAAAAACGTGACATGATTATTCAGCCTCCTTCTTTTCTTCAACTTCTTCGATAGCCGATTCAAGTTCTTCAGCTACGGCTGCTACTTCTTCGATAACCTCTTCAATAACTTCTTCCGCAGCTGTTTCTGCTGCTGCAGTAGTTGTTTCAGCAGTAGATTCCTCGGAATCTTTAGTCTCGGTAACAGTCTCTTCAGAACGCGTTTCTCTGCGTGGTGCAGCGTCATCCCTGATTTTCTCGTTCATCAGGTGGGATGTTTCAGTCACTGCCTGGTCTTTTTTCAGCACCAGTGAGCGGATAATTGCATCGTTGAAGCGGAAAATATTTTCGATTTCACGTAAGGTCTCAAGGCTGCACTCAATATTCATCAGTACATAATGCGCCTTGTGGATCTTTTTAATCGGGTACGCCAGCTGACGGCGGCCCCAGTCTTCAATTCGGTGTATGGTACCCGAAGCATCATTGATTACCGTTTTGTAACGGTCAACCATGGCTGGTACCTGTTCGCTCTGGTCAGGATGGACCAGAAACACGATTTCGTAGTGTCTCATTTGCTCTCCTTTCGGATATTGCTTCCCTTTACGATGCAGGTGAAGCAAGGAGTTAGTAGGAATGTAAATCAGCTAATCGCTGAAGGCGGCGGATTATATTACTTTTTTACTGCTGCAACAATGTAAATGAAGAAAAAGACTGAATGATGAGCATTATGCTTAATAGCCACTCTCGGTCTGTTGCAGATTCAAGTCGAAATCTGCTACGCGCACAACTTCAGTTTCAATGCTGCCGTCATCATTTAGCGATAAGCGCCGGTAACCCGGCATGCGGCTGTCCAGTGAGAACTGGCTGGTCTGCGGCGTGAACTGGAAGCAGGTTGAAGGTGTGCTGATAAATGAAACACCACCTATATCTTGCTGATTTGACTGGTGTATGTGGCCATTTATAACGGCTCGAATAGCGGGCTTACTGGAAATCAGCGAGAGAAATTCTGCAGAATTATTCAGGATCATTGTATCCAGCCAGGAGCAGCCGCACGGTATTGGCTGGTGATGCAGCACCAGCATATAGTGCAATCCATTGTCGTCGACATTCTTCTCAATATATTCCAGTTCAGTCTCTGCAAGGTGGCCACCGTCATTCCCCGGGATCACGGAATCCAGTAACAGTATTCTCCACCTGCCGGCTTCTATGACTGATCGGCTGTTTAACGGGAAATCGGGGGCTAGCTGATGGAAATTGGCGGAATTGTCGTGATTGCCGGGGATCCAGTAAACCGGAACACCCGGAACCCGTAGCATTTCATCAAAGCGTTGATAGCTCTTCAGGCTGCCATCCTGGCTTATATCACCAGTGGCAATGATGCCAGCAACCCCCTCCTCTTCAGCAATAAGTTCGACAACAGCTTGCAAAGTAGCTGCAGTATCGACACCAAGCAGACGTTTCCCCGCATCACCAAATAAATGCGTATCACTGATCTGGATAAATTTCATGATTTGATGGAAAGATATGCTATGACTGTGCGTCAACTTGGTATTGCTTCACTTACGATCTTCCTGCTCAACCAGTGTTTTCAAGTTTTTCAGATTCTGGCTCAGCGAATAGCCCAGTGCAATTTTCTTGATAATTGCCAGGTATGGAGCCAGTACGGGTGGCTTGGTGACCTTACCTTTAACCGTCCAGTCCACTTTAACACTGCCACCCTGGTCAACAAAGGTGACAAGAGACAGAGCCTTATCTCCCGCATCTGAATAAAACGTGTATTCAAAGCCCTCAATTGCCGATGTGTAGGTGATGACAAACCAGCCAGACCCCGAAATTCCAGACAGGTATTTGCCTGATCCGACACCAGACTCCATTTGAGCCAGCTGGTCCCCTGAGGGTGGTACAGCTTCATCCCAGACAGTCCAGCGATCCCAGTTGTCCATATCTTCCACATGGCCCTGAACCGCTGCAATTGGTGCAGAAATGACGAGAGTCCGGTTGACGCTATATTCCTGTGGCAGAAATATACCAGCGATGGCGAGAATTACGGCTACTACAATCAGGATTTTTATCGTTTTCATCTTATCAGTCTCACTAGGCTTCCATTTGCTTCTCATTGCGATCAGATTCGTTTGTATCCGATTGCTGATTATCAGACTGTTGCAGTTGTTTTTTCAAGTCGTTATTGATGGTCGATAGTCGCTGCAGTTCAGTCAGGATTCCGCGAAAGATACTGACTTCTTCCTCAGTGACCTGGCTTTTATGGAAAAACCGCATCAGCTTACGCATCAGGGTACGGGTTCGGTGTGCAGGCATAAAGTCCACCTGTACCAGTGTTGTTTCAAGGTGATCGAACAGGCGCTTCAGGTTGATGCTGCTGGCAGGTCTGTCCTCCATATCCAGTTCAGTGGAGTGCGAGGCTAAACTCGAAGAAGGCCGCTGCGATGCCTGCCCGGCAAGAAAAGTTTTGCGGACTTCATAACTAAACACCTGCACAGCAGCCGCTATATTGAGGGAAGAGAACTCTGGATTGGCGGGCAACTGGACCATAAAGTTGCAGAGATCAAGCTCTTCATTGTTGAGCCCTCTGTCTTCACGTCCAAATACCAGGGCAACCGGCGCCTGCATGCCGCTGTTGATTAGCTTTTGCGCTGCCTCCGGCGCCGTGGTTGTCGGCCAGGAGATGCTGCGGCTTCTGGCACTGGCAGCAATCACCAGGCGGCAGTCAGAGAGTGCTTCAGACAGTGAATCACAAACAACGGCGTTATTCAGCACATCAATAGCACCGGAAGATCGTGCCATGGCGTGACTATCAGGATATTGTTTAGGCCGCACCAGGTAGAGCGATTGCAGACACATGTTCTTCATTGCCCTTGCCACGGCACCGATATTACCCGGGTGACTGGTTTCCACCAAAACTATGCGAATATTCGCCCACGGAAAGTTAGAATAAATGTTAAAATTTTCTGTTCCACTCATAATGTCCAGACTGTACCAAATTGATGTCTGCTACGCCCTTATAAATAACAGTTATTTAATATTACCCGAGCCAAATATTTTATGAACCCATTTCTTAATACAGCCGTCAAGGCTGCCCGGCTGGCTGGCCGCGTCATTACTATTAATGCAGAAAAACTGGACCGTTTGACTATTCAAGCTAAAGGGCATGCTGATTTTGTCTCTGAAGTAGATCACCAGGCCGAGCAGGAGATCATGTATGCCATCAGGGAATCCTACCCTGACCATGCAATATATGCCGAGGAAAGCGGGCGAACAGCCGGCAATGATTTTGAATGGATTATCGATCCTCTGGACGGCACAACAAACTTCCTTCATGGCATCCCGCAATATGCCGTATCGATTGCCCTGCGCGAGAATGGTGTGCTCAAAGTTGCCGTTGTCTATGATCCTATAAAAGACGAGTTATTTACCGCGGTAAAAGGTGAAGGTGCCCTGCTGAATGACCGCCGTATTCGGGTCAGCAAGACTGAGAACATGGCATATTCACTGCTGGCGACCGGTTTTCCGTACAAGGACATGAATAATCTTGATTTATGGACTGACTGCTTTCGTGCTGTACTTCCCGAAACCAGTGGCGTCAGGCGTGCAGGTTCTGCCGCTCTTGACCTCGCATGGGTCGCTGCCGGACGCTATGACGGTTTCTGGGAGTTTGGACTCAATGCCTGGGACATCGCCGCCGGTGTGCTGCTGATACAGGAAGCAGGAGGAATGGTTTCCGAGGTGGATGGTGGACGAGATTACATGATATCGGGCGATATCATGGCGGGAAATTCTGCTATCTACAGGAAAATGCTGAGAAAATTCTCACCGATTGTGCAAAAGTATAAATAAATTACACTTTTTCCAGAGACTGCATGACAGTAAATCAGCAACATACCCCCATGATGCAGCAATACCTGCGTCTGAAGAGTGATCACCCGGACATCTTGCTGTTTTACCGCATGGGCGATTTTTATGAACTGTTTTTCGATGATGCGCGCAAGGCGGCGAAACTACTAGATATCACCCTGACGGCACGTGGCCAGTCTGCCGGTCAGCCTATCCCGATGTGTGGTGTGCCATACCATGCTGCTGAACAGTATCTTGCACGTCTGACTCGAGCTGGCGAATCGATTGCCATCTGTGAGCAGGTTGGTGATCCGGCAACGAGCAAAGGCCCGGTTGAGCGTAAAGTGGTGCGTGTGATAACTCCCGGCACTCTGACTGATGAAAGTTTACTGGATGAAAAGAAAGATAATTTATTACTGGCCATTGCTACTGCGAATGACGGCTATGGAATAGCCTGGCTGGAGCTTGCTTCCGGACGTTTTCATGCCAGACATCTGCCTGATGCAATGAATCTCGGTGCCGAAATTCAACGACTGCAGCCGGCAGAAGTGCTGACAGCTGAAAGTGCTGCTGAACAATTCAAGCAATTACTGCCCGAGACAGTCAGTCTGCAGCGGATTCCCGACTGGTACATGGACACCAAAACAGCGACAGAATCATTACAACAGCAATTCAATGTGCAAAGCCTTGCCGCTTTTGATATTGAACAGAATATTCCTGCCCTGCAGGCTGCCGGGGCGGTGATCCAGTATGCCCGCGACACACAGGGTGATGCCCTGCTGCATATCCATAATCTGAAAACAGAACAGCATGGCTGCCATGTCATTATTGATGCTGCATCAAGACGCAACCTTGAGCTGGACATCAACCTCAGTGGCGGCCGTCAACATACGTTACTTTCGGTTCTGGATACCTGCTCAACGTCGATGGGCTCGCGCTTGCTGAGACGCTGGTTATCCAGTCCGGAGCGTGATGTGTCAATTTTACAGGCTCGGCACCAGTCTATCGAGGCAATGCTGGACTCGGTTGATCTTGAGCAGCTTGGCGAGATTTTAAAACGTATCGGCGATGTCGAGCGTATCCTGCCACGTATTGCATTAAGGTCTGCGCGACCGCGAGATATCAGTTATTTGCGCCAGGCATTGATGCAGCTTCCTGCCTTGCAGGATGCGCTGACAAAGCTTGATAGCCCGCTGACAGATAAGCTGCTATCAGACGTCGGAGTCTATCCGCAGTTGACCGAATATCTTGAACAGGCGATTGTCGATGAACCACCTGTACTGCTGCGCGATGGCGGAGTGATCAAGCGTGGTTTCAATGCTGACCTCGATGAATTACAGACACTAAAAGAAAATGCCGGGCAATATCTGCTTGAGCTTGAAGCCCGTGAGCGCGAGCGCAGCGGCATCAGCGGTCTGAAAGTGAAATATAACCGTGTGCATGGATATTATATTGAAATCAGTCGTCTACATTCTGAACAGGTACCGGATGACTATACCCGCCGCCAGACGTTAAAAAATGCAGAACGCTTCATCACCCCGGAGTTAAAGAAGTTTGAAGAACGCGCACTGAGTGCCAAAGAACGTGCCCTGGCGCTGGAAAAGCAGCTCTATGCCGACCTGCTTGAAAGAATTATCGAAGACCTGCAGGCATTGCAAAGATCGGCAGAAGCGATTGCAACTATTGATGTCTTGACGGCCAATACCGTCAACGCTAAACGATTCAGCCTGGTTGCACCTGCCTACATGAGTTCTCCCGGTATCAGCATTCAGGGTGGACGTCACCTGGTAGTAGAACAGAACAGTGCAAAGCCTTTTGTCGCCAACGACTGTGAACTGGATGAACAGACCCGCATGCTGATCATCACCGGGCCGAACATGGGTGGTAAGTCTACCTATATGCGGCAGACAGCATTGATTGCCCTGCTCGCCTATACGGGATCGTGGGTACCCGCGGATAAAGTTGAAATTGGTCCTATTGACAGGATATTCACTCGCATCGGTGCTTCTGATGATCTGGCCAGTGGTCGTTCAACCTTCATGGTAGAAATGACGGAAACGGCAACAATATTACGCAATGCCACTTCGGAAAGCCTTGTTATCCTGGATGAAATAGGACGTGGTACCTCGACCTTTGATGGTTTATCACTGGCCTGGGCCTGTGCCGAAGAACTTGCCGGCAAGATTCGCGCGTTCACGCTTTTTGCGACTCACTATTTTGAACTTACCAGTCTCAGTGATGAGCTGGATACGGTGAATAATGTGCATCTGACCGCGGTCGAAAGCAGGGACAGCATCACTTTTCTCTACCAGGTTCAGAATGGTCCGGCCAACCAGAGTTATGGTCTGCAGGTGGCCTCCCTCGCCGGTGTTCCGCAACCGGTCATCGCAATGGCGAAAAGCAAACTACGCCAGCTGGAAACCGAACTGGTAAAGCAGCACCACGGCCATCAGTTATCTATTTTCGATTCTGTAGCAGACACAGAAACACAGGAAGACGACAATAAATCGGCCATGCTGGAAGATGAACTCAGTGCCCTCGACCCGGACAGGATGACAGCCCGCGAGGCACTGGATATCATATATCGCTGGAAAGAAGCTTTAGAATCGGACTAAATACTAAAGATTAAAGATTAAGTACTAAGGACCTAGAACAATATCGAAAGCAGCTTTACTTTCGTCCTTTGTCGTTAATCCTTCATCCGGGTTTACACCTGGCCGTCGAGTAAATCAATCAGCTGTGCTGCAGGAACATAGCCTGGCAGTACCTTGCCGCTTTCGAGTACCAGTGTTGGTGTACCGGTAACACCGATTGACTGTCCCAGGTCGAATTGTTCCTGTACCGGGTTTTTACAGGTCTTGGGCTCAACTGCCCCACCTTCTTTGGCGACTGTTATGGCCTTTTTCTGGTCATCATTGCACCATGCTGAAACAGATTTAGTAAAAGTCGGAGAGCCTGCCCCCGCGCGAGGATACATCATGTAGCGAACGGCAATACCTGCTTCGTTAAGCTTTGGTACTTCCTTGTGCAGCATTGAACAATAGGGACAATCTACATCGGTAAACACCGTGATTGTATGATTTGTTTTTCCTTTTGGAGAAAAAATGATCATTTTCTTTTCATCATAGGCGTCTATGATTTTCTTTGTTACCTGGCGCTGCGTTTGTTCTGTCAGGTTCTGTTTATTCTGCATATCGATAATATTGCCACTGACGATGTAGCGCCCGTCAGTAGAGATATAGAGCACGCGTCCGTCAGCAATGAATTCATAGAGTCCGGGTAACGGTGTCGCCTTTACCGAGCTGGTGTCGTATCCCGGTACGGTGGCATCAAGACGTGACTTGACAGCAGCAGGAATATCTTCAGCCAATGCGTTAAAAAAGAACATCAATGCGAAGGCGAATAGTGAGGCTTTAAGTATTGTTTTATTCATAGTGATCAGTAGTTAAGTTGTATTGGAAAAGTACGTGATTGAAGTTTGCTGAAGTTATGTTTATTAAAAAAATCTTCGCAACAGAATTCAGTAGTGATTGTGTATATGTCAGGTTCTGTAAATATAGAGACTGTAAATATTAGCGTTTATGACAAATATATATGCCATTGGTTCATTAACCGGCAGGGACTTTTTCCAGCACACCCTGCTCTCCCTCAGAGCGAGCGATGATAACAGCCCCGCAAGAGTCAGAAAATATATTCACAGTGGTACGGCACATATCGAGTATCCGGTCTACCGCGAGAATCAGGCCAATCCCTTCTGCCGGCAGCCCGGCAGCGGCAAGTATCACCACAATAGCAACCAGGCTGGCGGCAGGCACACCTGCGACACCCACAGATGTCAGCAAGGCTGTCGTAACAATAAGGAACTGCAAACCAAGGCTAAGGTCTATTCCGTAGGCCTGGGCAATAAAAATCACGGCCACGCATTCATACAACGCAGTACCGTCCATGTTGATTGTTGCACCAAGCGGTAGAACGAAGGATGACACCCTGTTTGATACGCCTGCCCTTTTTTCAACGCAGTCTAGCGTGACAGGCAGTGTTGCTGCCGACGAACTGGTAGAGAAAGCCATCATCATGGCCGGAAACATGGCCTGGAAGTGCCGCAGAGGATGAACCCTGCCGACGAACGTTAATAACAGCGGTAGAGTGATAATTGTGTGAACTAGAAGCGCCAGAAACACCGTTGCGGCAAAGCTTGCCAGTGGCACAATGGCAGAAAACCCGGTTGAGGCAACAACTTTTGCAACCAGGGCAAATACACCGATAGGAGCAAATTTCATCACCAGTTCAGTGATTTTTAGCATGATCTGCATCATCGCCTGCCAGAAATTAGTCATCACTGACGCATGTTTTTCCGGTATGCGTACCATGTAATAAGCAAATATCAGGCTGAAGACAATGATGCCGAGCATCTGCCCGTCTGCAGCTGCTTTGAAAATGTTTGGTGGCAGCATGCGTTCAAATACTGTGAAAAAATCACTGGCGCCGCGGCCCTGTGCATTGTTGACTATATTGGAAACATCGGCTTCAAGCCCCATCAGGCTGCCAGCCGGAACTCCATCAACGACACCCGGGGTGATAAGGTTGACAAAAAACAGCCCTGTCAGGATCGCCAGCAGACTGGTTGCAAAATAATAGATTACTGTTTTTGTACCGAGGCGACCGAAGCCATCGCCGGTGCCAATCGCTGCGACGCCAGTAATGATTGAGGCCGTAATCAGCGGAACAATCAGCATTTTTAGCGCATTAAGAAATAATCCGCCGATAAATTCATAGATTGAGTAAAAAGTGACGCCAGCAATGCCAGCGTCCATTCCAGTGGCAAACCCGGCTATCACGGCCAGTATCATGGCAATCAGGATCTGCCAGTGCAGTTGTAATCTTGTCATAGTGAAAGCAATAAATTTAACAGCCTGCAGACTCTACACTGTCAACGCCTTACTGTCACTAGCACGCTGACAGACAGTTATTGAAGTGTCGCACAAGCTTGAATTATCAATCAAAGATACCATTTATTAAGATAGCAATTCTTAACCGGAGATAATTATGTCTGCAATTCATGTTGTCTGCCCACATTGTGGTGGAATAAATCGCCTGCCGTCTGAGCGCCTGGGTGAGAATCCTTCCTGCGGCAAATGCCATGAACCTGTACTAGATGGTGTGCCAGTAAACCTGGCCAGCACCAGCTTTGATCGATTCATTAGTAAAAATGATCTGCCAGTGGTGGTGGATTTCTGGGCTGCGTGGTGTGGTCCCTGCAAAATGATGGCGCCGGTTTTTTCTCAGGTTGCCTCTGAAATGGAAACAAAGTTTCGTTTCGCCAAGGTTGACACGGAACAGGCACAGGATATTGCCGCACGCTACAATATTCGCAGCATCCCTACCATGATGATGTTCAAGAACGGCAAAGAAATTGACCGGGTTGCCGGGGCCATGGATCAAAGCGGACTCAAACGGTGGTTAGCACCGCACGGATAATAATATGGTAAGTCTGATTAGACTTGATTCCTCACAGTGCGTTGATTCGACGCCTTTTAGTTAAATCGCATTTAATCGATTGCCAGACAATCAGGCTACTACCAGGTTCTGTTGACCAACGGCTCAGAGCCTGACATCCGGATTATTGATAAAGTCATTGTAGGTTTCGCGGATCCCTTCCTCTAGTGTCAGCTTGTACTTCCAGCCGAGTTTTTCTAGCCTTGAGACATCCATTTTCTTTAACATTGTGCCATCTTTTTTCGTAGTATCGAAAACGATTTCGCCTTCATAGCCGACAACTTTCTTTATTAGATAAGCTAAATCCCTGATGCTTATTTCTTCACCTGTGCCGATGTTAATTAATTCCCCTATATCTGCTGCCTGGTAATTCTCCATCAAATAAAAACAGGCTTCAGCCATGTCATCTGCAAACAAAAACTCCCTTTTCGGTTTCCCTGTCCCCCACACTGTGACGGTTTGGTCGTTATTGAGTTTTGCCTCATGAAACCTCCTTAATAGCATTGGAAGGACGTGGCCGTTTTCCGGGTGATAATTGTCGCCAATACCATACAGGTTCGATGGCATTACACTAATATAATTGGTTCCATACTGGCTATTAAAGGCTCCGCATAACTTAATCCCGGCTATCTTGGCAATCGCATAGGGTTCATTAGTAGACTCCAGCTCAGAAGTCAGCAGGTCAGTTTCCTTAATCGGCTGTGGGGCATTTTTTGGGTAGATGCAGCTGCTGCCGAGGAACAATAATTTCGAAGCATTGTGTTTATACGCAGACTCAATGACGTTGATTTGAATTTTAAGATTTTCCAGCAGAAAGTCGGCACGATAAGTATCATTTGCATAGATACCTCCTACTTTCGCTGCTGCAAGGAATACCCAGTCAGGTTTTTCTACTGCAAAAAATTTATCCACTTCCTGAGAATTTAATAAGTCTAGCTCCTGATGTGTACGAGTTAAGATTTCAGAATAGCCCCGCTGCTTTGCTACGCGGACTAATGCAGAACCGACCATCCCTCTGTGTCCAGCTATATATATCCTAGTCATTCGATTAGCCTTACTCTGCTGTTTTCCTAATATATGTATTTCTACTTAATTGAATAAATAATTTTGATTGTTGTTTACTATGTATAGTTTAACTCAGGTTTCTATCAGTTCCGTATCATTATGTGAGTACTGCGGAGAACAGCAGCAAAGTATCTTTAAGTCGTTCTCGCCAGTATTTCGTATCTGGTGAGTGGTTCCGGGCTTGATACAGACGGTATCGCCAACACCGACTGAAAATCTTTTATCTCCCAGGGACATTTCGCCTTGTCCCTGAATGACATGATATAGCTCTTCGCTATCAGTATGCTTATGAAGCCTGGTAATGCAACCGGCGGTAATCGTTGCTTCAGCAAGACTTTGATTTTGATTGCCGTGAACCGCAGGGTGCATTAGTTCGCGTATCGTCGAACCGTCCGCGGTAGTAAACGGCTCAATTTCAGCTAACCTGGTTTTTTCTATAAACACGTTGTAGTGCCGACAATTATGATTTGTTCTTTTCAAGCTTCAGCGACACGGAGTTTACGCAATATCTCAGTCCTGTCGGCTGTGGGCCATCCGGAAATACATGGCCAAGATGAGAACCGCAGCGGCTGCATTGAATTTCAGTACGACTCATGCCATGAGAAGCATCCTGCTCTTCAGTTATTCCGTCTTCTGTCAACGGCTGAAAAAAACTGGGCCAGCCAGAGCCTGAGTCGTATTTCGTGTCCGAACTGAATAGAGGTTCGCCACAGCAGCGGCACTGATACATCCCCTCCTCCTTTGAATCATGATACTCGCCAGTGAAGGGCCGCTCTGTGCCTTTCTGTCGGCAAACAATAAATTCTTCTTCACTCAGGTTGTTCCGCCATTCATCATCTGATTTTTCAATTTTTTCTTTCATTTGAATTACCTTCAAGTAACCAGTTTGAAATACGCAATTAGTTGCACAACAGCGAATGCAAATACACCCGCCAGTATGTCATCAATCATGATGCCGAAACCGCCACCTATCCGCCTGTCAGCGAGACTAATCGGCCATGGTTTAAGGATATCAAAAATGCGGAACAGCACGAAGCCAATGACAATCCAGAGCCAGCCCTGCGGAGCAGCAATCATTGTCACCAGGTAACCAACTATTTCGTCCCATACAATACCTGAGTGATCATGCACACCCAGTTTATTGGTAGTTTTTTCACATAGCCAGATACCAATGATAAACATCAGCACGGTGATTAATATATACACCCAGAGAGGAGTGTCTATCAGCAGCAGGTAGACAGGAATGGCTGCCAGGGTGCCGAAAGTGCCTGGTGCCCACGGGCTGCATCCGCTGCCAAAGCCAAATGCCAGCCAGTGCACGGGGTCACGCATGATCCCTTTACAGGCAGGCACCGATGGATGTGATTTATCAGTCATGGAAATGATTATAGCCACGCGCAGTAATTTTCATAAGCTTTCCGCTGTTATCTCTCATCATAATCCCTGTATCTTCAGTGACTTCACCAATCCTCGATAGTGGCGAGAATGATCCTGGCCAGTCCTGTTCAAGCGAAAAAGACATACCAGCTGGCACGCTGAATAATAATTCGTAGTCATCGCCGCCGTAGAGCGCAGCATCAAGCAGCCTGCTGTCTGGCAGAGTCGATAATCCAGTTTGCCAGCAAGTCAGGCTGTCTGTATTAATCACTGCGCCGCAGTGACTGGCGGCCAGTATATGACCTAAATCAGCGGCCAGACCATCAGATATATCTATCATCGATGAAGCATAGTTTCTCAGAAAGTCGCCTTCCAGCAGGCGAGGCTGTGGATAGTCCAGTTTTTGCTGAAATGTTGCCTGCGCTGTACCTGGTAGAGCAAGGCTACCTTTTATTGCGGCAAGCCCCAGTGCTGCCATACCAGGTTTCCCGGTTACAAATATACTGTCACCGGTTCGTGCACCTGAGCGTCTGATAGCAGTTCCCTCTGGAGCAGTTCCAATCACAGAAATTGTTATAGATAATGGCCCGCGTGTTGTGTCGCCCCCTACCAGGCTGACATCAAACTGTTTTGCCAGAGACAGTAATCCGTTAGAAAACGCCTGTAGCCAGTTTGCATCGACATCAGGCAGACTGAGGGCCAGGGTAAACCACCTCGCCCGGCCGCCCATCGCTGCAATATCGCTGAGATTGACAGCAAGTGACTTATGACCAATGGCTACAGGGTCGGTATCTTCAGGGAAATGTACCCCACTGATCAGTGTGTCAATAGTAAAGAGTAATTCTTCGTCCTGTGCCGCTTTTATGATGGCTGTGTCATCACCGATGCCAAGCAGGACATCTTTGTTATCTGAATCGAGATTGGCTGCCGAGAAAAAGTGCTGGATAAGGGAAAATTCGTCCAACTCAAGGGCACCTATATTGATTCATGAACATATAGATGCGCACTTGTATATTTATTGTCCTGCTGCCGCCTCGATTGAGCGTATATCTGCACCCAGTTTGTCCAGGATGCCATTGACAAAGCGGTAGCTATTTTCTGAGCCAAAGGTCCTGGATAACTCAATCGCCTCGTTTAGAACCACGCGATAAGGAATTTCGGGATGATGCAGCATTTCGTAGGTGGCCAGCCGTAAAACGGCCCTCTCGATCGGATCAACGAGCGCTATGTCACGGTCGATATAGGGTGCCAGGTGTGTATCTATATCTTTAGCGAGCCTGGGAATTTCACGAATCAGTTCATGAAAATATTCAGTATCGGATTTTTTCAGGCTATCATCAGACAGGAAATATTTTTCAATCTCCAGCCTTGATTGCTGTGTCATCTCCCACTGGTACAGGGCCTGGACGACAGCGCGCCGGGAAAGATGACGGCTACTTCCCGACATCAATCTTTGAGCTTGTTAAACAGGCTGTGCATCTCGATGGCAGTAACCGCTGCTTCTGCACCCTTGTTTCCTGCCTTGGTACCGGCACGCTCAACTGCCTGTTCAATGGTATCAGTGGTCAGGACGCCAAATATAATTGGCAGATCGGCGGCCAGGCTGACCTGTGCCAGGCCTTTGCTGCATTCGCTGGCAACGAAATCAAAATGCGGAGTGGAGCCGCGAATCACTGCACCAAGAGCAATTATCGAATCATAACGACCGGTTTGAGCAATTCGTTGCGCACTGATGGGCATTTCATAGGCGCCGGGGACTCTGACGATTTCGATATTTTCACGGCTGGTTCCATGGCGTACCAGGGCATCTACAGCACCTTCAACCAGGCGTTCTACGATGAATGAATTAAAGCGTCCTGCAAGGATGCAGAATTTTGCATCTCCTGCATTAAAGTCTCCGTCTATCGATTTGATATGACTCATGTTTTTTTCCGAATAAATTATTGAGTTATGAATTCTACCACTTCCAGGTCAAATCCTGCCAACGAGTGCATTATAAGCGGTGAACCGCTGATTACGCGCATCTTTTTTACACCCAGGTCAGATAATATCTGTGAACCGATACCAAATGTTCTCAGTGTTTCGGGGTCTGTCGAAGAACTTTTATTCTCATTACCAGACTCGCTTTTTTCTACATTTTCCAGCAGTGATCCCTTAAGGCTATCCAGTAAACCATCCTGGTGATCAGCATTATTCAGTATTACCAGTATGGTATTTTCTTCATCTGCCATCCGTTCCATCGATTTATTGATGGTCCAGCTTGAATCTTCTCGCAGGTCACTCAGCAAATCATATAGACCATAATGAACCTGTACGCGGATCAGCGGTATCGTGTTTTCATCAATGTTGCCGCGAACCAGGGCCAGGTGTTCACGATTGCTTAATGTATCTCGGTAGACAATCGCTTTGAATCTTCCGTAACGGCTGTCAAAATGGCTCGTGCCTTCGCGTCGCAGCAGAGAGTCATATTGTCTGCGATAGCGAATCAGGTCTTCAATAGTGCCGATACGCAGCTTGTGTTCTTTGGCGAATTCAACCAGGTCCGGCATACGCGCCATGGTGCCGTCCTCTTTAAGGATTTCGCAGATTACACTGGAGGCCTGGAAACCGGCCAGTGCAGCGAGATCTACACCAGCTTCGGTATGCCCCGCACGGGACAGTACACCGCCTTTTTGCGCCATCAGGGGGAAAACATGGCCGGGGGTAATGATATCTTCAGCTTTCACGTTTTCACTGACTGCGGCTAATACGGTTTTAGCGCGATCAGCTGCTGAAATCCCCGTGGTGACGCCTTCAGCGGCTTCGATAGAGACAGTGAAGTTGGTCGCATAGGGAGTGCGATTGTTATTTACCATTAGCGGCAGATCGAGCTTTCTGCAGTGGTCTTCAGTCAAGGTCAGGCAAATCAGGCCACGGCCATAGCGTGCCATGAAATTGATATCATCAGGGGTGACACATTCTGCTGCCATTAGCAGATCGCCTTCATTCTCGCGATCTTCATCATCCATAAGGATGACCATTTTTCCCTGGCGTAAATCGTCAAGGATGTCTTCTATCTTATCAAGGGGCATATTTCTATATCCAGAGGATGTTTATGCTGTTGTGCTGCCATCATACATATCATGTATTTTCTCCAGCAGGGAGTCGTCGTTATTTGAGTCCCCTGACCTGAGTTTTCCGCATTGAAGCATTCTTTCAAGGTAACGGGCAATGATATCAACCTCGATATTAACCTTGCTACCCTTGCTATAGTTTTTAATGATCGTTTCCTGCTGGGTATGCGGAACGATATTAACCTCGAAGTTATTGTTCTTGACCGTATTGACGGTGAGGCTGACGCCATCAATAGTGACAGATCCTTTTTCTGCTACATAACAGGCCAGATCATCAGGTAATTGTACCTGCAGAGTTATAGATTCACCGGCGGGTCGAATGTCCACTATGCTACCAAGGCCATCAACATGACCACTGACTATATGGCCACCAAAGCGTGTATCGGGGCGCATTGCCAGTTCAAGATTAACCAGACTGTTATTTGTCAACTGACCCAGAGAGGTGCGGGAAAGGCTTTCTGCTGAGATATCAGCTTCAAAGCTGTTTTGATTCAGCGACACTGCCGTTAGACAGACGCCGTTGACGGCAATCGAATCTCCCAGTGACGAATCGCTGAGATCAAGCTTGCCTGTATTGATACTGATTCGTGCATCGCTGCCTTTACGTTGCAGGCTGATGACTTTACCAGTGGCTTCAATGATTCCTGTAAACATAGTTGCTCCGTTTCGCTGCGGTGTTTCGCGGGCTGTTACATGCAATATTCGGGTCGAACAGTGAAGCGCCAGTCCTGCCCTACGGCGCGCACATCTTTCACAGACAGATGGATTTTCTGTGACATGCTATCCAGTCCGGGTATATCAAAAAGACCTTTAGCGGCTGATCCCATCACTACAGGTGCCAGGTACAGGATAATTTCATCGACCAGCCTGTCAGCCAGCATACTGCCACAGACAACAGAGCCGGCCTCAACCAGGACTTCATTGCATGAATAGTCTTCAGCCAGGCATTTAAGCAGAGACATGCTGTCGACTCGCCCTGCCTTACCGGGGAATGGACGTATATCTATGCCATGGCTCTTTATCTGCTGAAAACGATCGTCATCTTCTGCAGTGACTGTTGCGATCAGTAGTGGTTGTCCATCTTTAAATATTTTTGCACTGTCAGGGATGCTAAGGTGGCTATCCAGCACCACGCGTAAAGGTTGCCAGTCAACGCTGTCGAGCCTGACTGTTAATGATGGATCATCGGCCAGCACAGTGCCGGATCCTGTCATTACTGCACTGCTGGCAGCGCGTAATCTCTGTACATCAGATCGTGCCTGCGAACCTGTAATCCACTGACTTTCACCGCTGCTCATAGCAGTACGGCCATCCAGTGAAGCAGCCAGTTTTACTGTCACCCAGGGTCGGCCTCGTGTCATGCGGCTGACAAAACCACGGTTGAGCTCCTCCGCCTGCAGTTGCAATAGTCCACTTCGCACTTTAATGCCCGTCTCAGTGAGTTTTTGCATTCCCTGGCCGGCGACCAACGGATTCGGGTCCTGCATGGCAATAACCACTTCGCTAATGCCACTGGCTATCAGGGCATCGGCACACGGCGGTGTCCTGCCATAATGTGAGCAGGGTTCGAGAGTTACGAACACAGTCGCGCCGCGAGCCTGTCCGCCTGCCTGCTGCAGCGCCATTATTTCAGCATGTGGCAGCCCGGCTTTTTCATGCCAGCCTTCAGCAATAATTTGATCTTCTTTTACAATGACGCAGCCGACACGAGGGTTAGGCTGGGTAGTTGCGATGCCACGTTTGGCCAGCTGCAGGGCGCGCGCCATATATTTGTGGTCGTTGGCACTGTAGTCAGAGCTACTCATTGAATAAGTACCCTGATAATCAGTTGCGTTTGCTGTTGTTTACGATGCTGATGCTAGGTTTATTATTCTTACGCTTACGTTTCAGTAAATCCAGTTCGCGCTGAAAAGCATCGAGATCCTGAAAGCGCCGGTAAACCGAGGCAAAACGGACATAGGCAACATCATCAATAAGAGCCAGCTCTTCAATGACCCACTCACCTATCTCTTTCGATGCTACTTCATGATCATTGCTGGCGAGTACCTTGTTAAGGATACGCGTAACGGCAGCGTCTATATCATCGATTTCGACCGGACGTTTTTCCAGTGCGCGCATAATGCCAGTGCGCAATTTTGATTCTGAGAAATCGACCAGGGAGCCATCATTCTTTTTTACCGATGGGAATGGCAGTTCAATTCTTTCATAGGTAGTAAAGCGTTCATGGCAGTTTAAACACTCGCGTCTTCTGCGCACTTCACCACCATCATTCGCCAGTCGCGAATCAATCACCTTGGTGTCTTCTGTACTACAGTATGGACAGTGCATAACTTACCTGCTCAATTTACCCGGGTTAGCCGAAGCCAATCATGATGCGGCATTAATTTCATAGACAGGTCGTTGACGGCAAAGCTCTAACACCTTGATTTTCGTCTGTGAAATGACCGTTTCATTGTGGATATCGTCGAGAATATCACAAATCCAGCCTGACAGGTCCCGAGTATCCTGTTCCGTAAAACCGCGCGTTGTGATTGCAGGTGTGCCGATACGGATACCACTCGTTACAAATGGAGATTTCGGGTCGTTCGGTACCGCATTCTTGTTTACCGTTATATTGGCTTCACCAAGGGCTGCTTCTGCTTCTTTGCCGGTGAGACCCTGTTCAATTAAATCAACCAGCATCAGGTGGTTATCAGTGCCGCCGGAAACGATTCGATAGCCTCTTTCGATAATAGTTTCGGCCATTGCCTTTGCATTTCTGACTACCTGGTGCTGATAGCCTTTAAAATTGAGCTCCAGTGCTTCTTTAAAAGCAACAGCCTTGGCAGCAATGACATGCATAAGCGGTCCGCCCTGGGTACCTGGAAATACCAGTGAATTCAACTTTTTCTCAATTTCTTCGTTGCTTTTAGCCAGGATGATGCCGCCACGGGGGCCGCGCAGGGTTTTATGCGTAGTAGATGTAGTGACATCAGCAATGGCAACCGGGCTGGGATATTCACCGGTTGCGATGAGGCCAGCAACGTGCGCCATATCAACCATAAGGTAGGCGCCGACACTGTCGGCGATGTCACGAAAACGTTGCCAGTCTACAATTCTTGAATACGCGCTGAAACCGGCTACGATCATTTTCGGCTGGTGTTCATTGGCCAGTCTCTCAACTTCGTCATAATCAATTTCATCTGTTTCATCACTGAGGCCATATTGCACAGCATTGAACAGCTTACCAGAAAAATTGACCTTGGCACCATGTGTAAGATGGCCGCCATGTGCCAGGCTCATGCCGAGAATGGTGTCGCCTGGTTGCAGCAGCGCCAGGTAAACTGCTGCATTTGCCTGTGAGCCGGAATGCGGCTGTACGTTTGCATAATCTGCACCAAACAATTCTTTAACCCGGTCTATTGCCAGCTGTTCGGCCTTGTCGACATACTCACAGCCACCGTAATAGCGGCGCCCCGGGTAACCTTCTGCGTACTTATTTGTCAGCACCGAACCCTGCGCTTCCATCACTCGCGGGCTGGCATAATTCTCCGAGGCGATCAGTTCAATATGATCTTCCTGACGGACTTTTTCTTCTTCGATTGCTGTCGCCAGTTCATCATCATAACCGGCAATTTTCATGTCTTGGCTGAACATTTTTACTCCAAATTCCTGGATTAAATTAAATTAAGGACAGTATGCTGCGTTCAGGGTGTAGCAGTTTCTTCTCCGCCTTCCTGTTTCACCTTTAATAGGTTGTCTCGAGAAACACCCAGCGACAGGACAACCGGGCTGGCAATGAATATCGATGAATAGGTACCGATGACGACACCGAGTATCAACGCAATAGAGAAGTTGTGAATGATGTCACCGCCAAAGATAAACAGAGAAACCAGAACCAGCAGTGTCGTCAATGATGTCAGTATGGTACGAGGCAAGGTCTGGTTGATTGACGTATTCATAATATTCAGCGGTGTCTCTTTACGCATTTTTCTGAAGTTTTCTCTGATGCGGTCAAAAACAACGATGGTGTCATTCAGGGAATAGCCTATGACTGC
Organism: Arenicellales bacterium; assembly: GCA_029287855.1. Taxonomy (GTDB): domain Bacteria; phylum Pseudomonadota; class Gammaproteobacteria; order BMS3Bbin11; family BMS3Bbin11; genus BMS3Bbin11. The sequence continues at coordinate 30,953 of JARFQI010000196.1, forward strand.
CAGTAGTGCAGCCAGCACAGTAAGGGTAAATTCAAGCTGGAAGACAGAAAAAACACCTATAGTAATAATAACGTCATGCACCAGTGCTGCCACGGAGCCGACGGCAAAGCGCCATTCAAAACGGAAAGCAACATAAGCAAGTATGCCGAACAGGGCATAAAGCATGGCAAGTCCACCCTGGTTGGCCAACTCGTCGCCAACCTGGGGGCCAACAAATTCAACGCGCTGCATCTGTACATGGCAAACCTGCCTCTGACCATCAGCCGAACAGGTCTGCTCTTTGCTGACCGGGTCGGTATCAGTGACGAATTCACCCTGCTTTTCATGCAGTGAAAGCATAATTTTTTCACTGACCTGTGCACCCTTCATGTCGGTTTTGAGCGGCACACGTATCATCACATCCTTAGCAGTACCGAAATACTGCACAACGGCATCTTCGAAACCAGAACTGCTTAAGGTGTCTCGAACATCATCGATCGCGACAGTGTCCTGGTAAGTGACTTCTACCAGCGTACCACCGGTAAAATCGATACCGAATGACAGCCCCCGGGTCATTAGCGAACCGAGGCTAATGACTAACAGGGCAAGAGAAAACACCATGGCGAGCTTGCGCTTGCCAAGAAAATTAATATGAAAGTTTTTCAACGAAGCCATTTGCTACCCCTTATATCGCCAGTTTCTTGATCTGGCGACCGCCATAAATTTTATTAACAATCCCACGACTCACCATAATGGCAGTGAACATCGAAGTGAGAATCCCAATCGACAGGGTAATAGCAAAACCTTTAATTGGTCCTGTGCCAAAATTAAATAGAACAATAGCAGCAATCAGTGTCGTAATATTAGCATCAACAATAGTGGATAATGCCTTGTCATAGCCAGAATGTATCGCAGCCTGCGGTGTGACACCATTTCGAAGCTCTTCTCGAATACGTTCAAAGATCAATACATTGGCATCGACTGCCATACCGACGGTTAACAGGATACCCGCCACGCCAGGCAATGTTAGCGTCGCCTGGAATAAAGATAAGATAGCAACCATCAATACCAGGTTAAGTACCAGTGCAATATCAGCAACAATGCCGAACACACGGTAGTAAAAAACCATGAATACAAGGATAGCAACCAAACCATACATCACAGACAGGAAGCCGGTCCGGATATTCTCTTTACCGAGGCTAGGGCCGATTGTGCGCTCTTCAACAATCTCGATCGGCGCAGCCAGTGCGCCAGCACGTAATAATAATGAAAGATCACGTGCTTCTTTAATACTGTCGAGGCCTTCAATCTGAAAACGTTTTCCCAGCTGGTCACGAATCACCGGCGCAGTAATCACTTCCTCAATTCGACTCTTGGTTCTAGCAGGCAGTCCATTTTCGCCAATGACAACATTGCCCTGCTCGTCTTTCTTGATGACACTCTTCTGCTCAACATAGACAACGGCCATGCGATTGCCAATGTTGTCGCCGGTGACGCGCTGATTGATGGAAGCACCACGTGCATCGAGAGTAATATGAACGACAGAACTGCCATTGCGCGAATCAATACCAGCCGAAGCATCAACGATGTTGTTGCCTGAATATACAATGCCTTTTTTCAGCAGTATCGGTGAATTACGTCGGTCTCGATAGAGTCTTGAGCCGACTGGCACACGGCCCTCGAGGGCGGCCTGGATATTGCCGCTGTTCTTTTCATCCACCAGCATGATTTCCAGAGTCGCTGTGCGGCCGATGATTTCTTTAGCCCGTGCAGTATCCTGAATACCTGGCAGCTGCACAACAATTCTATTATTTCCCTGCTGCTGGACTATGGGTTCTGCAACGCCCAGCTCATTGATGCGGTTTCTCAGTGCCGTCATATTCTGTTTGACTGATGAATCACTGATTTCTCTTTTGGCGGCCTCAGTTAGCTTTAAAGCCAGTGCCGGTTTACCGTCACTTTCAATCTCCTTTGCCGACAGGCTGGTGAAATCATCTTCAACGGTAATAAGCCCCTGGGCACGACGCTCTATATCAGGGAAAACCACCAGAATACCGTCGTTTTTTGAACTGGATACACTCAGGTAACGGATTTTTTTCTCTCGCATACCGGAGCGCAGGTCTGATACCAGCCGTTTTTCTGTATTACTGATAGCACCCTCTATATCGACTTCCATTAAAAAGTGCACACCACCCCTGAGATCGAGTCCGAGGTACATTGGCCGGCCGTCAATAGCGTCCATCCAGGCCGGCGTGGCAGGAACAAGGTTCAGCGCGACGGTATATTTGTCACCCAGTTCGTTCTCTACTACTGCTTTGGCTTTCAGCTGATCATCAGTGTCTTTAAAGCGCAGCTGTATGCCGTTTTCCTGTTTTTGCAGTTTGCTGAAGGAGATCCCGCTTTCATTCAGTGCACTTGTGATCTGCTGTTGGGTGCCGTCATCGATTATTGCTGCACGTGTTGCAGATACCTGGAGAGCGGGGTCTTCACCATACAGATTTGGCAGTGCATAGATGAATCCCGGGATTATTACCGCCAGGATGATCAGATATTTCCACAGAGGGTACTTGTTCATATGTTTTCCAGTTCAGTTTACAGTTCAGGCTGCCTTGATGGTTCCTTTTGGCATCAGAGCCTGTATCGCTGAACGCTGCACCTTGACTTCCACACCATTGGCAACTTCTACCGTAACAAAGGTTTCACCAACGCCTGTTACTTTGCCTAAAGTACCGCCAGTAGTAATCACTTCATCACCTTTGGCGATCGCTTCTGTCATTTTTTTATGTTCTTTCGCCCGTTTCTGCTGTGGACGAATAAGCAGAAAATAAAACACCACGAAAATTGCAATAAGTGGCAGTAAAGACATTAAACCACCCTGCTGAGATGCGCCGCCAGTCTGCGCCATGGCATCAGAAATAAATAAACTCATTGTAAGCTCCAGTTATAGTTCCCGGAAAAATAGAGAATTATCCAGGAAATGATTAATTAATTATGTGGGACATAGCCTGCCCCATTTTAAAACAGCGGGATTATGCCACATCAACCGGGCGGGTGCCCCGTTTTCTATAGAAATTTTCCACAAAATGGTTGAGCGTATTGTCTGCAATGGCAGCCCGCAGACCACGCATTAATTGCTGGTAATAATGCAGGTTATGGATCGTCGCCAGGCGGGAACCAAGGATTTCGTTGCAACGCTGTAAGTGACGAAGATAACTCCTTGAATAATATCGACAAGTATAACAAGAGCAGTCTTTATCAATTGGACTCGTATCATCGGCATGTTTGGCATTACGGATTTTCACATCGCCATGCTCGGTAAACAGCCAGCCATTGCGCGCGTTACGGGTTGGCATTACGCAATCGAACATATCAACGCCGCGCAATACCGCCTCGACAATATCTTCAGGTTTACCAACGCCCATCAAGTATCGCGGTTTATCGACGGGCATAGAGGGATTCAGGTCATCAAGAACCTTGAGCATTTCAGCTGTCGGCTCTCCAACTGAAAGGCCCCCAATAGCATAACCATCAAAACCGATATTTTTCAGACCTGTTATAGATTCCTCACGCAGATCAGCATACATGCCACCCTGGACAATGCCAAAAAGAGCTGAGGGATGGTCGGCATGTCTCGTTTTACATCTGTCAGCCCAGCGCAATGACAATCGCATCGATGTTGCCGCTTCTTCTTCGGTTGCCGGATAGGGGGTGCATTCATCAAAGATCATGATGATATCAGAGCCCAGGGTATGCTGGACATCTATCGATGTTTCAGGCCCCAGGAAAACCTCAGCACCATCTATCGGTGAACGAAAGCGCACGCCTTCTTCGGTGATCTTTCTCATTTTCCCCAGTGACCAGACCTGGAACCCCCCCGAATCTGTCAGAATGGGTTTTTCCCAGTGAATAAACCGGTGCAGTCCCTGGTGAGCATGGATAATATCGAGACCCGGCCTTAACATCAGGTGGAAGGTGTTGCCAAGGATGATCTGTGCCCCGTCAGCCATCAACTCTTCCGCGGTCATGCTTTTTACCGTGCCATAGGTACCAACCGGCATGAAAGCCGGGGTGTCTATGGTGCCCCGCGGGAAAAGCAGTTTACCGGTACGGGCTTTTCCATCAGTATTATGTATTTCAAATTTCAATTAAGGCCGCCTCTGGAAGAATAATCATTGCGTCGCCATAACTAAAAAAACGGTATTTATTATCGATGGCATGCTGGTAAATATGCCTGATTTCCTGGATGCCCGCGAATGCCGAGACCAGCATCAATAATGTCGATTCAGAGAGGTGAAAGTTGGTGATCAATCCATCGACTGTATTGAATTGATAGCCAGGAGTAATGAACAGTCGCGTATCTCCAGACATCGGTTTCAGTTCTCCATCGGCAGATGCCGCTTCCAGTGCCCGCAGGCTGGTTGTTCCTGCAGCAAACACACGCCCACCAGTTTCTTTCGTCTGTTGTATTTGATTGACTGTCTGCGCAGATAACACAAAAGATTCAGCATGCATTACGTGCTGGTCCAGATCTTCTACACGAACCGGTTGATATGTACCGGCCCCTACATGCAATGTGATCTCGGTGGTGTTCACTCCTTTTTCTTTCAGTTTATTCAGTATTGTTTGATCAAAATGCAGGCTGGCAGTGGGCGCTGCCACGGCACCCGGGTTCTGTGCAAATATCGTCTGGTATCGCTCATCATCCATCGAATCTGCCTTGCGCTGGATATAGGGAGGCAGAGGCATATGACCATACTCTGTAAACAGTTCATGCAGCTTTCCCTTGTCGCTGCTAAACAAGAAGAAATCGCCTTCCCTGCCCTCATAGTTGAGAACCCGGTGATCACCGATGAGTATTTTTTGACCGGTCCTGGGTGTTTTACTACAACGTAGCATGGCAATAAAACGGTTGTCATCGATCATTCTTTCCAGCAGGATTTCTACTTTGCCTCCGCTATCTTTTTTGCCATATAACCTGGCCGGTATAACCCGCGTATTGTTGAAAACAACCAGGTCACCGGGTTGTATATAATCTGCTATCTGGCTAAATTGCCGGTCTTCTGTAGCAAAAGAATGGCGTTGGCAGACCAGCAGGCGACTCGCACTACGAACAGGTAATGGCGCCTGGGCAATCAGTTCCTCCGGCAGCTGAAAACGAAAGTCGGATTTTTGCATTTGATGAATAAGCGGGAATTCTATGGAGCGCGAATTCTACCCCAGCATACATGCCTGCGATAGGGGCGCCATAGAACATTACGAGGGATTTCAGGTGTTCAATGTATTTCTTCTTTGTAAGTACTGAGAGTAGTAATTCATCTAATGGCTGCCGTGTTGCACTAGTTTAATTGAAACCGCTAGACAAGGCTTGCCCGAGGCACAGAATCCGATATACTTCGGTTCCGCTGCCGGAGTGGTGGAATTGGTAGACACGCGAGATTCAAAATTTCGTGAGCTTTGCTCGTGTCGGTTCGAGTCCGACCTCCGGTACCACTTCTTACTTTTTCTCCAGGCTTTCCTGTTCCAGCGA
>JARFQI010000074.1 GCA_029287855.1 Arenicellales bacterium
GGTGTTGGTCGAGTAATGCGAGAGCTGGATCAGCAGGGGCTGAAGAATGTGCGCGTTGCCAGTGAAGATGGCATGGAGCTGCTGCAGAATAACATTGCTGCCGACAGCCTGGCAGGCATACTGATCTTTATTCCGGATCCATGGCATAAGAAAAAACATAAGAAACGCCGGATGATACATGCAGAATTCGTCAACATGGCTGCATCCCGATTAAAGCCTGGTGGCATATTTCACCTGGCCACTGACTGGGAGGATTATGCACTTCAGATGCTGGAAGTGTTATCGGCCGAACCACTGTTGATTAACACGAGTACTGAAAAGACTTTTGTCGATCGTCCACAGAGCCGGCCGATAACAAAATATGAAGAGAGGGGTCTGCGACTGGGGCACGGGGTCTGGGACCTTGTTTTTTGTCGGCAAGTCGGCTGAGGTGTCGGCGGGAGTGTCTACTTTTTCAAATAGACATGTTGTTAGCCAGTCAGCCTGATGGTAAAAAAATGCTGACTGGTGCGACTGTTTTATCTAAGCCTGCAGAACTTCGACGCCATTACTCGTCGCCATCAGAAAGACATCCGCGCCGCGCCTGGCAAACAGGCCATTGGTTACCACGCCGGTAATATGATCAAGCGCAGTTTCCAGTTCCACCGGATCCAGAATCTTCATGTTCTGGACATCAAGGATGACATTGCCATTGTCAGTGGTAAACCCTTCGCGGAGAACAGGTTGTCCGCCAAGCTTGACAATCTGGCGGGCAACATAGCTTCGCGCCATCGGTATGACTTCAATCGGCAGCGGAAAGGCACCCAGCACATCGACCAGTTTGGAGTCATCTGCGATGCAGACAAATTTGTCACTGGCTGCCGCCACGATCTTTTCCCGGGTGAGCGCACCGCCGCCGCCTTTGATCAGGTGCAGGTGGCGTGTGGTTTCATCTGCGCCGTCAACATATAACTGCAAGTCGCCGGCACTGTTGAGGTCAAGCACTGGTATGCCATGACCTCGTAATCTATCAGCTGAAGCTTCGGAGCTGGCAACAGTTCCTTCCAGTTTGCCCTTGATGCGTGCCAGGCCATCAATAAAGTAATTTGCTGTAGACCCCGTACCAACGCCGACAATCATTCCTGATTCAACATATTCCAGCGCAGCTTCGGCCGAGGCCTTTTTCAATTCATCCTGAGTCATTCAAGTTCTCCTGATTTCTGATACTATTTGCATTTCTAATTCCTAATTGTATTAGGATAACTCCTTGAGCGCAGGCGGAAAAGAAAAATCATGAATTGTGGTGAAAAGAAAAGGATGAGTGTGCCGGAAAGATACCTGCGTAAGATACTGACTGCACAAATATATGATGTAGCGAAGGAAACGCCGCTAGAAGAAGCCGCAACTCTCAGCGAACGCTTGCAAAACCGCATTCTCCTGAAGCGTGAGGACCTGCAGTCAGTCTTCTCTTTTAAACTACGCGGCGCTTATAACAAGATGTCTAATCTGTCAGCAGCAGATATGAAAAAGGGCGTTGTTGCCGCTTCGGCAGGCAATCATGCACAGGGTGTAGCGCTGGCAGCCCGTAAACTGGGGATCAAGGCAGTTATTTTCATGCCGGAAACGACACCTGTGATCAAGGTAAATGCTGTGCGAAGTTACGGTGCTATTACTAAATTAGTCGGCGACAGCTATGATGATGCCTACCAGGCAGCCTCAGACTATTGCAAGGAGAAGGGCTCGGTATTTATCCATCCTTATGATGACCCTGACATCATTGCCGGCCAGGGAACTATCGGTTTCGAGATTCTAAAACAGCATAAATCCTTACCCGATATGATCTTTGTTCCGGTAGGTGGCGGTGGACTAATTGCCGGCATTGCTGTCTACGTAAAGATGCTATGTCCCAACATACGGATTATCGGCGTTGAGCCCGATGATGCCGATGCGATGAAGAAATCCCTTGAAGCAGGCCGTCGCGTGCGTCTGAAAGAGGTCGGGATTTTTGCTGATGGTGTCGCAGTAAAGCAGGTTGGCAAGGAAACATTCAAACTGGCACGTGAGTTTGTAGATGAAGTCATAACAGTCAGCAATGATCAGATCTGTGCTGCGATCAAGGACATCTTTGAAGACACACGCACAATAACTGAGCCTGCCGGTGCTCTTTCTGTCGCAGGGATAAAGAAATACGTTGCAGAACATAATCTAAAGGGGCTCGACCTGGTGGCAATAGCATCCGGAGCCAACATGAATTTCGATCGCCTGCGTCATGTTGCAGAGCGCGCAGAAATAGGCGAACGCCGTGAAGGCATTATTGCTGTGACTATTCCCGAGCGCCCGGGCAGTTTTCGTGCCTTCTGCTCTATTCTCGGTAGGCGTGGCATCACTGAGTTTAACTATCGCTACAGCAGTGCAGAAAAAGCACATGTGTTTGTCGGTCTGCAGGTGCAGGACCCCGAAGAACTGGTTGGCCTGCTCGAAAAATTGCACAACAAGGGGTACCAGGCCATTGATATGAGTGACAATGAAATGGCCAAGATGCATATGCGCCACCTGGTAGGTGGTCATGCCGGAGAGGCGGATAATGAACGGCTGTTCCGTTTTCGCTTTCCTGAACGACCAGGTGCATTGTTCGGCTTCTTGAGTAAAATGGGAAAAACCTGGAACATCAGCCTGTTCCATTACCGAAATCACGGGTCCGATTTTGGACGGGTGCTTGTCGGTATGCAGGTACCACCGGGTGAAAAACCGGCCTTTCAGGCCTTTCTCAAGGATTTGGGCTACACCTATGTTGAAGAAACGGATAACCCGGCCTATAAACTGTTTCTGGGTTAGCCGCATAAGTCAGGGAAGAAGTATTTAGTAATCAACAATCAGCAAACAAACAATAATTTCTAAACATTTCATCAGGGGCGTTAAGCATGACACAAACAAAAATACTATTAGATGAATCAGAGATACCTACGCACTGGTATAATGTCGTCAGTGATTTTCCGAATCCGCCTTCATCGCCACTGGGTCCGGATGGACAGCCCATTGGTCCGGAGGCGCTTGCGCCATTATTTCCAATGGCCCTGATTGAGCAGGAAGTCTCTGCTGAACGCTGGATAGAGATTCCTGAAGAAGTCCGTGAAATTTATCAGATGTGGCGTCCTTCGCCGTTGTTCAGAGCACACCGCCTGGAAAAAGCACTAGGCACACCGGCAAAGATTTACTACAAATATGAAGGTGTTAGCCCGGCCGGTTCGCACAAGCCGAATACTGCAGTGGCGCAGGCCTACTACAACAAGCAGGCAGGAATTACCAAGCTGACAACCGAGACCGGTGCCGGACAATGGGGCTGCTCTCTTGCACTTGCCGGGCAGATGTTTGGCATTGATGTACGTGTCTTTATGGTCAAGGTCAGCTATGACCAGAAGCCGTTCCGCCGATCAATGATGCAGACCTGGGGTGCCGATGTGTTTGCCAGCCCGACAAACCTGACCAATGCAGGGCGTCAGATTCTCGCTGAAGACCCTGAGTCTCCGGGTTCGCTGGGGATCGCGATTTCTGAAGCAATTGAAGAAGCTGCTTCACGTGATGATACAAACTATGCACTGGGTTCTGTGCTGAATCATGTTTTGCTGCATCAGACTGTCATTGGCCAGGAAGCACAGAAGCAGTTTGCCAAGATTGGCGATTCCCCAGATATGATCTTTGCGCCTTGCGGTGGTGGGTCGAATTTCGGTGGTGTCGCTTTTCCCTTCTTTGCAGACAAGGCCGCCGGCAAGGGTAAAGATGTTAGGCTGGTCGCTGTAGAACCATCTTCCTGCCCGACTCTGACTCGTGGTCATTATGCCTATGATTTTGGTGACTCCATTGGGATGACGCCTTTAATGCTGCAATACACACTGGGTCATGATTTTGTTCCACCGAGCATTCATGCAGGTGGTCTTCGCTACCATGGTGACTCTTGCCTGGTATCTCAGATGTACAAGGAAGGACTGATCGAAGCTGTTGCAGTGCCGCAGATTGCCACTTTTGAGGCAGGTGTTACGTTTTCCCGCTCTGAAGGCATTCTACCGGCGCCTGAATCAAATCATGCAATCCGGGCGGTGATTGATGAGGCTCTGCGTTGTAAGGAAAGTGCTGAAGAGAAAACGTTGTTCTTCAACCTTTCAGGCCATGGTCATTTTGACATGGCATCGTACGATAAATATTTTGCCGGTGAGCTGGTGGATTATGAATACCCGCAAGAAGAGATTGAGCGGGCCCTGCATAATCTGCCGAAAGTGGCAGCATGTTAAAAAGCTGAGAAAAATTAAAAAGGAAAAAGAGGGAAAGATTTCAGTGTTCGGTTTTCAATGTTCAGGAACAATCATCTTGAACCGAAAACCGAAAACCGAATCGAATTTTAATCTAGTCCTAGTAACTCAACTTCAAACACCAGGGTGGCATTAGGTGGAATAACGCCACCGGCGCCCTGGGCACCATAACCGAGGTTGGCAGGTATCGTCAGTTTACGTCTGCCGCCAATTTTCATGCCGGCAACGCCTTCATCCCAACCGCGAATGACGTTCCCGGCACCGAGTTTGAAGCGAAAGGGGTCGTTACGATCCTTGCTGGAATCAAATTTGTTTCCATCGGTGAGCCAGCCGGTATAATGGACAGTGACTAATTGGCCTGGGGCTGCAGTATCACCATCACCTTCAGTGATATCTTCGTATTTGAGACCAGAGTCGGTAATTTTTTCTGACATGTGTTGCTTTCCTTTTTTGAGAGAAATAAAAAAATAAGAATACCATATCCCCAAAGTGGGGGCTGTTACTAAAACGCAGAGGCCGTACAATCCTCAGCAGATTTAATTCACTCTAGTTAGAAAAGACAGATTAAGGCGCTTAGCCATTATGAGTTAAGCATGGCAATCTGTCATATTGAACTGTTGCATTCGTGGCCGCTGCACTTCATTAGTGCAAGTGGTTATGTGTAATTTTGGTTTTATCCGGAGTCCCGAACAAAAGTGTTAAACAAACTCAATCCACAGCAGCGCGAAGCCGTTCGCCATGTCTCCAGCCCTTTGCTGGTACTGGCTGGCGCAGGCAGTGGAAAAACCGGTGTCATTACCAGTAAAATTGCATGGCTGATACGTGAACGTGGAATGCTGCCGCGTAAAATTACGGCCGTTACTTTCACCAATAAGGCAGCAAGAGAAATGCGCTCTCGCGTCAAAGGACTGCTTTCAGGTACCAGTTCACGCGGATTGACCATATCTACATTTCACACGCTGGGGCTGAACATACTACGCAAGGAATATGCAGCGCTGGATTACAAGGCCGGGTTTTCCATTATCGATCAGAGCGATGCGCTGGTGATACTGAAAGAACTGATGCGTTCCGAACAGACCTCCGACAACAAGTTTCCGGAGCATGTTCTTGGCAAAATATCGAGCTGGAAAAACGCCTTTATTTTACCCCACCAGGTAACTAGCACGATGGCAGAGGATGACCCGGTTAGCCAGGCTGCAGCGCGTATTTATCCTGCCTATGAGCGCCAACTGCACGCCTGTAATGCCCTCGATTTGGATGATCTTATTAGTAAGCCCGGTGTGTTGATGAAAAATGACCCGGAGATATTGCATCGGTGGCGAGAACAGATCAATTATCTGCTGGTTGATGAGTATCAGGACACCAATACAGCGCAGTATGAACTGGTAAAAATGCTGGTAGGGGCACGGGGTAATCTGACAGTTGTCGGTGATGATGACCAGTCAATCTATGCATGGCGTGGCGCCGAGGCGGAGAACCTGTCCCAGTTATCGAATGATTTTCACGACCTGCATGTGATAAAGCTGGAGCAGAACTACCGTTCTATGGGGCGAATTCTAAAGGCAGCTAACCGGGTCATTGATAATAATCCTCATGCCTTCAAAAAGGCACTATGGAGTGACCTGGGCTACGGTGATCCTATTCAGATTCTGGAGGCTAAAGACGAGCAGCATGAAGCAGAAAAGGTGGTGGCTTCAATGATGCAGCATCGGTTTCAGAAAGGCATGAGCTATGGTGGCTATGCCATTCTCTATCGAGGTAATTACCAGGCGAGGGTATTTGAGAAAATATTACGCGAACATCGAATCCCGTATTTTATCAGCGGTGGTCTTTCATTTTTTGACCGCACAGAAGTGAAGGATGTGATGGCGTATCTGAGGCTGGTTGCGAATCATGATGATGACAGTGCTTTCCTGCGAATAGTCAATACACCGCGTCGCGGTATTGGCCCGGGCACCCTGGAAAAGTTGGGGAAATACGCTACAGAAAAAGATATCAGCCTGTTTTCAGCCACTTCACACCTTGCGCTGGATAGCCGCATAGCTGGGACGCAGCTGGCATCATTGAGGCAATTCAGTCACTGGATAGCAACAACCGCCGAGAATATTCATTCGACCAATATGAGATTGTCTATTGAACAGCTGCTGGATCAGGTTTCCTACCCTGACTGGGTGCGCAGCAATAGTGAAGATGAGATACAGGCGGAACGTCGCCTGAAGAACGTTAAAGAGCTGCTTGACTGGCTGGTATTGAATGATGACGAAGACGGTGAAGACAAAACACTTGCTGACTGTGTCGCAAACCTGGTTTTGCGAGGCATACTTGATCGCAGTAATGACGAACAGGAAGGTGACGAGGTCTCACTGATGACGATTCATGCTGCCAAGGGGCTTGAATTTCCTCATGTTTTTGTCGTGGGTCTGGAAGAGGGGCTATTGCCGCATCGCAGCAGTATCGATGAAGACAATATTGAGGAAGAGAGGCGCCTGTTCTATGTTGCGATGACTCGTGCTCAATTTGGCCTGACATTAAGCATGGCCAGGGTAAGACAACGTTATGGAGAAACTATAGACTGTGATCCCAGTCGTTTTCTCGAAGAATTGCCCGATGATGACCTGGACTGGCAGACACTTGGCAGAAAGGTCAGCCCTGAAGAGAAAATGTCACAGGGTAATGCGGCGCTTGATCAGATCAGGGCGATTCTTGGTTAGTTCATAGTTTTCAGTTTCAAGTTTCAAGTTTCAAGTTTCAAGTTTCAAGTTTCAAGTTTCAAGTTTCAAGTTTCAAGTTTTAAGATCCAAGATCCAGGTATCAAATCATATTACCGCCGGACTGTTCGAGGTGCGAAGGACATCCTGATGTGACGTTGCCTCTTCAAAAATTTTTCAGCTTTTGATTTATGCTTTTGTCTTGAAACTATCTCTTTTACTTCTTTACTTCGCTAATTGCCTGGGCAGGTCGCGCAATGGTTGTCGCAATTACGGAATATTGCCTGCCATCTCTCTTAATCTTCAGAGTCACTTTTTCACCCGGTTTTTTGCCAGAGATAACGGCCAGGGCATCATGGCCGCTTTTCACTTTT
>JARFQI010000193.1 GCA_029287855.1 Arenicellales bacterium
GCGGTTATTCGAGCTGAGTCTTTGTCGATGCGCGACCCATCACTGATGCCGGTGGTGCCATCATCACCGGTGCGTGTGTATATTTTTGAAAGTCTGTAACCCATGCCGATATGTTCAATCTCTGCTGGTGCTGTGAAGTCCTGAACCATAGCAGAATCAGGTTCAAGAACGAATAGTTTTAGGTTTTATGCTTTACGTTTTATGATTTATGAAAAACCGAAAACCGAAAACCGAAAACCGAAAACCGAAAAACTAATCCGTTAACCGGTACAGCACTTCGATTTCAGTATCGGCAGCCTGTATCGTCAGATTGGAAGCAACCTGGATGCGACCAATGTTTTGTATCGTTTGTCTGGCATTGTCATCAAGTACCTTGTGTCCGGATGAGCGGGCCACGCGAACCTGGTTTAGTGAGCCGTCATTTTCTATATGCAATGACAGGCCGACCAGGCCTTCCCAGCCCATACGTCTTGCTATGCGGGGATAGGTAAATCGCGTCCTGATCATCTCTTTCAGCTGTTGTCGCAGGTGATTGAGCGGTACATTCTGCACATTAACAGAGGCTTCAGGACTGATTGGGCTCTCTATTAATGTTTCTGTACTGCTGATCTTCGTCGAGCTAGTTCTGACGTTATTATCTTTAGCTGCAGGCCTGTTGTCAGGTTTTGTACTGGCATTATTCCTGGTGGCCATGTCTGATTTTTTTTCTGCTTTAGCGACAATGGTACTGTCATCTGTTGCGTGTTGTAATTTTTCAGGTTTTGTATCTACTTCAACATTTTTAGCAGAGCTGTCGGCAGATCGGGATGAGACAACCGTCACCTGTAACGGACTGGACAGGTTCACATAAAGTGTATTCTCGGTTTTGTTAACGGGTGCCAGCAGAAAAAGACCATGTACAAGCACTGAAACAAGCACAAACCACCCCAGCACATGACTGTGATTGATGATTTTTGTGGAGTGGTTTGTCAACATGATATTTAGCGCCTGTTCATATAGCGTATATCGAAAAAGGCTGAGCGGCCAGGGGTGTTGAAGCCATCTGCAAGCTGATAATCTTCATCTGTAATATTCTCCAGACGCAGGCCCAGGTTAATCCGATCATTAAATGATTTCGTTGCAGACAGATTCAGCAGGGTAAAGGCATCAAGGATGATGTCGCTATAAGCAGAATCAGGTCTCTCACCGGTATAGGTTAACTCGGCACTAACAGAATAATCACCACCAATATATCTGCCCGTCAGGTTGTATTTCTCCTTTGCGCGGCGGGCCAGCTGTTTATTTGTTGTCAGATCTTCAGGGTTCTGCAGGGTAGCCGCGGCATCGACAACATAGGCGCCTTTGCGAAATGAATAGGCCAGCTCGACGCCGCGTGTGCGTGTTTTGTCGATATTTTCGTTGCGTCCCGGAAGCGCACCATTAAATCCATCCGGGTCTACATAATTGATCAGATTATCGATGTCGTTTTGAAATATACTTATGCGGCTACGGTGAACCGATGAAGGATTGAAACGCGCGCTAAGTTCGATGCTTTGTGATGTTTCAGGAACCAGGTATGGGTTGCCGCCGAAGCCGAATCGGTCAGTACTTCCCGGCGCGCGGAAGCCGGTAGCATAGGAAGCAATGAGCTTTGCCTCCTTGCTGGCCTGGTAGCCATAGCTCAGCTCGCCGGTTGTTTTGCCATCAAATGAGCTGAGGTCAGTATAGCGCAGCCCAGCGGTGAGCTGATTTGCCCCGGACTCAAATTGATCCTGAACGTAGAGCCCAACTGTGTCAGTGTCTTCATCAAAGCCGCTGCCGAATGACAGAGACTGCGCATTCTCCCGATAAGTCTGTATACCCGCCGTTACCAGGTTTGCTGAGCCGATGACAATGTCGTTCTGCCAGTCCACTTCATAACGGGTGGTCTTCAGATAATCGGCCGATTGTCTTTGCTGGATATCATCTTCGAAGTAACTGAGCAGCAGCTTGCTGACCCAGTTATCCGTGGCATTGATCCTCGCATTTAAAGATGAAGTGGTGTTTGTGTAATCCTGTGCAACCGGTGTCAGAACGAAATCATAATAATCGGTGCGACCGCTACTACCTAAGAACTGAAAATCAAGTTCTGTATTGCCAAAGGTATTCCCCAGCTTCAGGTTGATGCTGTCATTTGAATAGGGACTGTCTTCAGTGGTATCAATGCGGGCAGGAATACCATCAGTTCGGGCACCTGAAAGATCGATGCCCATGCGCACATCGCCTTTTTTCAGGTGATAGCTGGCGGAGAGTTCCTGCGTGTTATAACTGCCAAATCGCCAGCCTGCTTCAGTTGCTTCTCCCTTGCGAGTAAAAATCTGAATTACACCGCCAAGGGCGTCAGAGCCATAAAGAGTCGAACGAGGTCCCATGATGACCTCTATTCGATCAACCATATTTAGCGGGATATTTTGAATGGCGGTGACCCCGATGGTGCCCGGATTCATTTTTACACCATCAATCATTATCAGGGTGTGGTCACTTTCAGCTCCGCGAATAAAGATTGAGGAAGTCTGGCCCGGGCCGCCATTGCTGGCGACGTTAATACTTGTCTGGTTGCGCAATACATCAGCGATTGTAAGTGCCTGTGACTCCAGAATTTCCTTTCGGTCAATCACAATGCTGGTTGCCAGAACCTGGTCAACATTGCTTGCTGTCCGGGTTGCAGTAACGATAAGCGGGCTGCTTTCGAGGTTATTTTGGGTCGCCTGTGTTTGCTCAGCCAGAGCAGCTATTGGCAACAGGGCAAGCAGGACAGAAATAGACGCAGAAACGGCTGTAATACGGTTGTTATTATGCATTTTATTATCCTTAGTGTACCCGCCGTACACTTGCAGAAGTAGATTGATCCAACAATCGGCCAATCAGTAGATAGAGCGACTGTATGGGAAGTAGTCTCAGGTCGGTCTCCGGGCTTGTCAGCATTGAAGTCTTCCGCCTTCCCACGCTTTTGAATACATAATATTCTTAACTGCGCAGTGGCTGATTAGAAGGCTTCCCTCACTTACCGTTGCGGGGGCAGCGCCGGAATTAGCAGAAAATATCGAGAGTGATTTTCGGCAGCACCGGCTTCCCATTTCATTCCGCTGAATGGTGTTCAGCAGGAAATCCTGAGGCGGGCAACTCTATGTGATTGCGGGTGTTCGGTCAAGGCAGGTTGCTTCAAGGTGGTAAATGGCGAGGGTAAAGGGTAGCTGTGTATATTGAATCCAGAATCGTGAGTCTTTGATCAATGTCTTCTCAGATATTTGCCCTGATTAGGGTGGCGACAAAACCACACTAACGGCATAATTCATTTTAGCTTGCGTGAGGAGGATGCCATGTCACGAATAAATCAAATACAAATTCGTTACACGCCAGTGGAGGACCGTATATTACTTCGCCTGAATACGGAAGATTCGTCAGAATTCCGTTTCTGGATTACCCGGCGCTACGCAAAAATTCTTGCAGTATCCTTAT
>JARFQI010000054.1 GCA_029287855.1 Arenicellales bacterium
CTGAAGGCGTTTCAACAGAGGAAAGTGTGGTTATCTTGTAACGGACTCTAAACAGTTTGACACGTATTATTCGGGACGATTCCAGTGACCTAGAAACATGCCTGTAACGATATCGATGATGCGGTCTCTTTGCAGAAATCGGTTCTGTCTGATCGACAATGACCTGTGGCCAGAATGTAAAAGCTATATTTAGCTGCTTGAATTGAGACGCGGAAACCGGAAAATCGCAGACCACGATGCGGCCCTTTTTTACAGTGTCATGCAGCCAGTGAAATGCCTGACTAGACATCAATCAAAATTACTTTTTTTGTTCAGAAGGCAGATCAGCTGCAAAGGTAAATAGTATGTTGAATTGAGAGAGCGTGACTCTGATTGGAACAAACGGCATCAATCACCCGAAGCCGCATTTCTAGTGACAGATGCGTTGTAGCTGTATCATGAATGCCAATCTTTTTTCATTATTAAAAAAACGATTAGTAAGAATAATCTGGGCATGGACAGCAGCACAATAGAGCTCGTCACCCGTTGGCTTATCTGTTTAATTCCTTTAATCACACTCCACAGTAAGATTAACCGCTTTACCCAAGGTGTTGGCGGCGATACAACCGCGTTCAGCAATCGTCACCAGTTTGGTAAATTGATCAGGCTCGGAACAGTCTGCTGTAACCTTCATATGTATATCAGTATAGCGTGCTGGTGCATCGGCGACTTCGCCATTGATTTCCGTCCTGGCATTGCTTATTTCAATATCACGAGCGATCGCGGCAGCAAACAGGTTGCTAAGAAAGCAGCCGCCCAAACCCATCAACAGGGCTTCACCGCCCATAGGCCCCAGGTTCTGGCCGCCTTTAGCTTCAGGACGATCCATTGTCAGGGTGTGGTTACGAGCGGTACCCAGCGACGCGGTGTGATCCTGCTGATCAACATTAACGGTTACGGTTGGCATATTTGTTCTCCAGAATTTTTTACTTGTTATCTTACGAAAGCGGACAATCAGCCAATGATTGAGGGTTTACCCGATTTCGTGGTTTGCCATGATCTCCAGCGCTCGAACCATGGCCGAATGATCTTTGTCACCGAGGCCGTGGCCCTGGCAGGCATTAAACAATTCCTGTGCGTTGGCGGTATTGGGCAAGCTGACACCAAGAGCACGTGCTCCGCTGAGAGCAATGTTGAGATCTTTCTGGTGCAGACCGATGCGGAAACCGGGATCAAAGGTACGCTTGATCATGCGTTCTCCGTGCACTTCCAGGATCTTCGAATTGGCAAATCCTCCGATCAGGGCTTCGCGCACTCTTGCCGGGTCTACACCCGCTTTTGATGCAAACAATAATGCCTCGCTGACCGCTTCGATGTTCAGTGCCACAATAATCTGGTTCGCTACCTTGCAGGTTTGCCCGGCACCGTTGTTTTCACCTACCAGGGTTATATTTTGACCCATCAGATCGAATAGTGGTTTCGCACGATCAAAAGCTGCTTGTGGTCCACCGACCATGATCGTCAGAGAGGCGGCTTTGGCACCAACTTCACCGCCAGACACTGGGGCATCTAAATAGTCACAACCGAGCGCATTAATACGAGCAGCAAAATCTTTGGTTTCGATAGGAGAGATAGAGCTCATGTCGATAAACAGCTTGCCTGGTTTCAGTCCGGCCGCAACACCATTATCGCCAAACAGTACTTCTTCCACCTGTGGCGTGTCCGGTACGATGGCTATGATAATGTCTGCCTGCCGTGCAACTTCCTGTGCACTGGCACATGCTACGGCACCGCCATCCAGCAGTTCCTGCGGCAGTGGGGAACTGTGTTTCACCAGCAATAAATCGTGTCCGCCGGCCAGCAGGTGTCCCGCCATCGGGCGCCCCATGATGCCCAAACCAATAAAACCAATTTTGCTCATAGTTTTTACCTTCTTCTGTGTTGATATTCTGACTTGTTGTTCAATTATTTCATCGTCGGCATATGGAAATCCGCACCTGTACGAATCCCTGTCGGCCAGCGTGATGTGGTGGTTTTCAGTCGTGTATAGAAATGAACCCCTTCCATCCCATGCATATGCATATCACCAAACAGGGAACGCTTCCAGCCACCGAAACTATGGAAGGCCATAGGTACTGGTATCGGCACATTGATACCCACCATACCTACCTGCACCTGTGACGAGTAGGTGCGCGCGGTGTCACCGTCACGGGTGAAGATGGCTGTGCCATTACCGTACTCGTGGTCATTGACCAGTTGCAGAGCAGTGTCGAAATCTGCAACGCGGACGACGCAGAGAACCGGCCCGAAAATTTCTTCCCTGTAGATGCGCATGTTGCTGTCGACCTTGTCGAACAGGCAGCCGCCGAGATAGAAACCGTTTTCATGGCCTTCGATGCTGAGGCTGCGTCCATCAACCACAAGTTCGGCCCCTTCTTCTATCCCCAGGTCCACGTAATCTTTCACTTTACTGAGGTGTTCGCCGCTGATTAATGGACCCATTTCAGCATCGGGATCGCTGCCCGGTCCAACTTTAAGGTCCATCACCCTGGAGGCAAGGCGCTCAATGATCGCATCGGCGGTGTCGTCGCCGACAGCGACTGCTACCGAAATCGCCATGCAGCGTTCACCGGCAGAGCCGTAAGCTGCTCCCATCAGGGCATCCGCTACCTGCTCCATATCGGCATCAGGCATAACCACCATGTGGTTCTTGGCACCGCCAAGGGCCTGGCAGCGTTTACCGTTCAAAGTAGCTGTTTGATAAATGTATTCAGCTACCGCGGTTGAGCCGACAAAGCTGACGGCGGCCACCTGTGGATGAGTGAGCAGGGTATCCACCGCTTCCTTGTCACCATTAACGACGTTGAAGACACCATCGGGAAGACCCGCCTCAGTCAACAGCTCTGCTAACCGCAATGCAGTGGAGGGTACTTTTTCAGAAGTCTTCAGGACAAAGGTATTGCCGCAGGCCAGGGCCACGGGAAACATCCACATGGGCACCATTGCAGGAAAGTTAAAAGGGGTAATGCCAGCACACACGCCTAATGGCTGGCGCGTCGAATAACTGTCGACATCGCGACCGACATTTTCCGAGAAATCCCCCTTCAGTAAATTCGGCGCCCCGGTGGCAAATTCAACTACTTCGATACCGCGAATCACCGAGCCACGGGCATCGCTGAATACCTTGCCATGTTCTGATGAAACCAGTTGCGCGAGCTCGTCGAGGTTAGCGTCCAGCAGTTGCTTGAAACGGAACAGGACTCGAGCTCGACGCAGGGGCGGGGTGTTACGCCAGTCAGGAAAAGCTGCAGCAGCGGCTTCGATGGCACTGGCGGTTTCGCTGCTTGAGGCCAGCGGCACCCGGGCAGCAACCTCGCCTGTCGCTGGATTAAAGACGTCACCAAAACGGCCGCTGGTGCCTTCAACTTTCTGCCCGTTGATGTAGTGATGCAGTGTTTTGCTCATAATCATGTCCTCTGCCAGGTTTTAATTGACCGGGCCCGTTGATGTTTCCTCTTCCAGTGTCTGATCATACTCGACAGGCTGGATTTGTATACAGCGGATACTCCTGCCATGATTGTTGCAATGGATTTAGCTGTTTTCTCAGGCACTCTTAGCCGTTTGTATAGTTTTATTTATTATTGAATGTCTTTAGTTCGCTGAAGCTTTTCTTCAACTCCTCGGTCAAAATGTTCCGGCTTTCTTCCGAGGCGAAAAGAAATGTTAATATCCAGATAATGAGTAAAACAATGGCGGCAATTTGCATAAAAGAGGCTATCCCTTTCTTGCTCATCAGCACTGCCAGTCGCTCACGGTTGGCCTTGTAGTGCCGCATAAAAAAGTCGAGCACATAGAAAAAAGGGCCGTAGAGGAACTGAAAAAGCTTATGTAACGGCTTGTTGTTATCCACAAATGTTACCAATGTACTGGTGTTTGCCAGTTCTGCAGGTCAAAACGCTCATTGTACAGATCCAGAGGGCACATCAAAATCAAATAAATAAAATGTCTCGCTCATAACCGAAAACCGATTGCTTCAATACCGGCAATGACACACTCTTCATCATCATTAGACACACCGCCTGCAGCGCCGACTGCAGCAACAATCTCATCTTCCAAATTGCGAACCAGAACACCGCCGGGCAGGGGAATTAACTGGCCACCCGTCATTGCATTTAGTGCATTAATGAAGCCGCGCTGCTGGTCATCCTGGTTATAGCGCTCCGCAATAGTATCCGAGTTTGTCGCCATACCCAGTGCCCCCCAGGCCTTGGCCTGCGATATCTGGACACGCAGGAATGACACTCCGTCTTCACGCTGAAAGGCCTTCAGGTGAGCGCCGGAATCAAGTACGGCCACTGCAATCGGTGGCATCTCTTTTTTTCGTGCCATGTTGATCGCTTCTTCAATAAGCCTGTTTGCCTGTTGCAATGTCAATTCAGCCAAGGTTATCTCCCATCAAGTATCGAATGATGTATAGAGTGATGTATCAATTTATCGATTTGAAATTCATTATAGGGTACCTGTTAGGTGAATCACATGCCTGTCAGGAACCAGGTGCGCATTGGTTGAATAGAATGGCATGCTGATTGTCTATACTGCTATTATTCATAGTCGACAATATCACAGCCTGAGTTTGTAACTATGCTCGATTTCGGATCGATGCATCCGTGCTTTCGGCAATATTTTCAGGCTGGGCATTCTTAATCAAAACGTGGTGAATAGATATGCACAAGAAACCAGTAGTACTGGTAACTCGTAAACTGCCTGACGCAGTTGAGAGAAAACTGGCTGAAAATTTTGAGGCCATTCTAAATCCAGAAGACCGCCTGTACACGACAGATGAAATACTGCAGATAGCGAATGATGTTGATGCAATATTACCCTGTCATACAGAGAAATTTTCTGCTGAAACTATTGCGCAGTTGCCACCCCGGGTAAAAGCCATCACCAACTTCTCAGTGGGTACTGATCATGTCGATCTGGTGGCAGCAAAGCAAAAAGGAGTCATTGTCACAAATACTCCCGATGTGCTTTCTGATGCAACTGCTGAAATTGCGATGTTATTAATGCTCGGCGCTGCGCGTCGTGCCAGCGAAGGTGAACGCATGGTGCGTAACCAGCAATGGCAAGACTGGAGTCCTGCATTCATGGTGGGCAAACAGATAACGGGTAAACGTATTGGCATCCTGGGCATGGGAAGAGTCGGGCAGGTTCTGGCAAAGCGTGCGCGCGGCTTCGATATGACGGTACATTATCATAATCGCAAACCGCTCGATTCCAGCCACGCCGATGGTGCAGTCTATCACGCCACGGTGGAAGACATGTTGCCAGAAATTGATGTGTTATCCGTTCACTGTCCTGCGACGAAAGAAACAACTGGTTTACTGAACAGGCAGCGAATTGCACTGATGAACAGCAATGCCATTCTAGTAAATACTTCAAGAGGTGCCGTTGTTGATGACGACGCCCTGGTTGAAGCACTAAAGACGGGTGTTATTGCCGCTGCAGGCCTTGATGTATTTAATGGTGAACCCGATGGGATTCACCCGGAGTATCGGAAACTGGAGAATACTTTTCTGTTGCCTCATATTGGAAGTGCAACAGAAGAGACTCGAGATGCCATGGGTTTTCGAGTTATCGATAACTTGAATGCCATCTTTAATGATGAAGAACCTGGCGACAGAGTGGCGTGATCAGGAGTGAACCACGTAATAAAAAAAACCGCAACTATTGCAGTTGAATTAGTTTGACAAAGTATCACCCTGCGGTTTTATGTCGAAAGCCTGCTTGCATCGATGACAAGTGGTGTAGCAATTCGTTTATGGCACTTATGAAGCTAGTCATAAATTAACGAATTAATAAACAAAAACAATTAGATATAGAGGATAAACTGAGCAAATGTCAACTCAGAATGCCTCTATTACATATCAATTAAATTATTAAATAATGATGTGGTTATTGTTCAGAAAAAGCCGCGATTCAAAGATCTTTAGATTGTTAAAAGAACAATCAATAATGTAGACTGACCATTGGAGTTAGGCTCTCAGTTCATTAAGCCTGCTCATAATAACTAAGCATTATATGTATTCAATAATAACTATCGGAGCATCATCTGGTTTTGTTGCTCCTGCAATCTCCAAATGAGAGGACATCAATAATGACTGAAAGCAAAACTACCAGACGTAAATTTCTAACAAAAGGTGCTGCTACTGTAGCTGGTGGTGCCGCCGTATTAGCTGCACCTTCTCTTGCCATTGCGGCTAAACCGGTTGTCCTGAAAGTGCAGGCAGCCTGGGGCGGAGGTATCTTTCTAGAATTCGCCGAAGACTATGTAACACGTGTAAACAAAATGTCGGGCGGTTCGCTGAAGATAGACTTGCTTGGCGTCGGCGCTGTAGTAAAAACAGCAGAAATGCAGACCGCAGTACATAAAGGCGTTCTTGATGGCGCACATTATGTTTCCGCATACTGGTATTCAAAAAGCCCGGTCGCATCATTATTTGGTACCGGACCCTGCTTTGGCTGGTCAGCCAACGAAATGATGGGCTGGATTCAATATGGTGGCGGTAAGGCGCTGTATTATGAATTGATGGAAGCTTTAAAACTGGACCTGGTCGGTTTCTTTTCTGGCCCTATGCCAGCACAACCCCTGGGCTGGTTCAAGGAACAGATTAAAGATAGCAGCCAGATGAAAGGCCTGAAGTATCGTACCGTGGGACTGGCAGCGGACGTGTTGCAGGAAATGGGTATGTCAGTCGTGCAGCTGCCCGGTGGTGAAATTCAGCCGGCAATGAAAAGCGGCCTGATTGATGCCGCCGAATTCAACAATCCTACTTCCGATAAAGATTTCGGTATGCAGGATGTTTCCAAGCATTACCACCTGGCGAGCTTCCATCAGTCCCAGGAAAGCTTTGAAATTATTTTCAACAAGCGACGCTTTGAAAGCCTGTCTCCGGAGCACCAGGCAATCCTGGAATATGCCTCTGAAGCTGCCTCTGCCGACATGGCCTGGAAAGCCATGGAACGTTATTCGCAGGACCTGGTTAAGCTGAAAGAAGATCATGGTGTAAATGTCTACCGTACACCCGACAGTGTGATGCAAGATCAGCTAAAAGCCTGGGATATTGTTATTAAGCGCTTTACTGATTCCGATCCTTTCTTCAAAAGAGTCATTGAATCTCAAATGGCATGGGCCAAACGCCATGGTGCTTATGCGCTGAATAACAACCCTGATTACGCTGGCGCCTATCGGCATTACTTTGGTAAATTGTAATTGGCTGGCTTATTAGCCTGGTTACAATAACTTAAGTTGAACCAAGATTGGTAACAGCTAAGACAGAGGGCGGTGATTTTATTGCCGCCCTCACTTTTTTGCCTATCTGAACAATATAGTCTTACATGGTGTATGTATATGACCCGCATCCTCTATTTCATCGATAGTTTAAGCGCCTGGTCGGGCAAGGCTTTTGCCTGGTGCATTGTGATCTTAACCTTCTCCACCGTTTACGAAGTTTTTGTACGTTATGTACTCAACTCACCAACCACCTGGGCATTTGATATGAGTGTCCAGATGTATGGTGCGCTGTTTATGATGGCAGGTGCCTATACACTATCACAGGGCGCACACGTTAGAGGCGATGTCCTGTACAGGCTATTGAGCAATAAAACACAGGCTAAAATTGACCTTGTTCTTTATATACTCTTCCTCGGGCCAGGAGCCATGGCGTTAATGTACTATGGCTACCATTTTGCCGCAGATTCCTGGTTTTACAAGGAAGTGAGCTGGAGCAGTCCTGCCCGTATTCAAATCTATTTTTTCAAATCACTCATTCCAATTTCCGGCACACTAATTTTTCTGCAGGGAATTGCAGAGGTAACACGTTGCCTGATTTGTATTAAAACAGGGGAATGGCCCGCACGATTACACGATGTCCAGGAAACCGAAACCATGCTTATGAATGAGCAGGAAGACTTGCGTAAGCTTGGAGAGGAAAAATGAGCGATCCTATCATTGCAGTAATTATGCTCGGCCTGTTTATTGTCATGGTCATGCTGGGCTTCCCGATTGCATTCACGCTTGTCGCGATGGGGCTGGGATTTGGTTACTACGCCTATTACGATGCCGAGCGCATGATGTCTATCTTCGATAATCGAATTTTCGATTTATTCGTACAGAACACTTTTTCGGTGATGTCGAATGATGTGCTGGTGGCGGTCCCGCTGTTTCTATTTATGGGGTATGTCGTAGAACGCGCGAATATAGTCAATCGGTTATTTTTCAGTATCCAGTTAGCTGCGCGTAATCTGCCCGGGTCAATGGCGGTAGCCGCACTTTTTACCTGCGCAATATTTGCCACGGCATCAGGGATTATTGGTGCGGTGGTAACCTTGATGGGCATGCTGGCATTCCCGGCCATGCTGGCAGTCAAATACGATGAAAGTTTTGCTGCCGGTGTGATTTGTGCCGGTGGCTGTCTCGGTATATTAATACCGCCTTCGATCATGTTGATTGTTTATTCCGCTATCGCCGAAATATCGCCCCTGCGTCTTTATGCTGCAGCGCTTTTCCCGGGCATGATGCTGGCCGGAATGTACATGATGTATGTTGTCGGCAGGGCCTCGTTAAACCCGAAGCTTGCACCAAAACCAAAAGAGGAAGATGTCCCACCCTTAGCTGGAATTCTGTGGGAACTTTTAACTTCTTTTATTCCTCTCGCCGTGCTAATCATGAGTGTCCTCGGTGCCATTCTGATGGGGCTCGCAACACCGGCAGAAGCCGCGGGTGTCGGTGCGTTTGGCGGCCTGTTCCTGGCCGCGTGCTATCGCTCACTGAGCTGGGCTCGACTAAAGGAGGCCGTTTACCTCACTGCTAAAACGTCAGCAATGGTTTGCTGGTTATTTGTCGGTTCATGGACCTTTGCTTCAGTGTTTTCCTATCTTGGTGGCCATGACCTGGTCAGGGATTGGGTGTTATCAATGGAGATGGGACAGGTTGGGTTCCTGGTGCTGGCACAGACAATTATTTTCATCCTTGGCTGGCCGCTAGAATGGACAGAAATCATCATTATTTTTGTTCCGATCTTTTTGCCTATGCTGGAGACTTTCAGTGTCGATCCATTATTCTTTGGTATCCTGGTGGCATTGAATCTGCAAACGTCATTTTTAACACCACCGATGGCAATGGCGGCTTATTACCTTAAAGGGGTGGCACCGCCGCATATCAAGCTGATTGATATATTCCGTGGGATCATGCCTTACCTGGCGATTATCATTTTCTCCATGGTACTGCTGTATAACTTCCCTGGAATAGCCCTGTGGCTGCCCGAATATTTATTTGGTAAATGACAGTGTTGTTGAGTTAGACAGAGTAGCAGATGAAAAACGCAAATTTATTATCCGCCGTGGAGGCACGTGAGGCTTTAGAGGAGGGAATATTAACTTCAGTAGAACTGGTAGAGGCCTGTTTCGAACGAATCGATGAAGTCGAAGAGTCCATCGGCGCCTGGGCACATCTTGACAGGGAAACGGCCCTTGAGCAGGCCCGGCAGGCAGATAGTTTCCGCCGACGGGGACTTCCTCTCGGAGCTCTTCATGGATTGCCTGTTGGTATAAAAGATATTATCGATACCAGCGATTACCCGACTGAACGTGGCAGTGTTATATATCAGGGCCGCACACCAACAACTGATGCGACCCTGGTTTCATTGCTAAGGGAAGCGGGCGCAATCATATTAGGAAAAACGGTCACCACTGAACTGGCGGTGTATACACCGGGCAAAACCAGGAACCCTCATAATACTGACCATACACCTGGCGGATCATCCAGTGGCTCGGCAGCCGCCGTTGCTGCAGGAATGGTCGCACTTAGTGTTGGAACCCAAACTAATGGTTCGGTGATTCGGCCGGCCTCGTATTGTGGAGTTTATGGATTTAAACCGAGTTTTGCCCGCATTTCCCGCTCAGGCATTATGACGCAGTCAAAGCCTCTTGATACAGTTGGCGTATTTGCCCGCAGCCTGGAAGATCTTGCCCTGATTTCTGATGTGTTAATGCGCTATGACAGTCAGGATAATGATATGAAACCTGTGGCACCACCCTGTATTGCACAGGTGATGGCAGAAGATGTGCCGGTTAATCCACATTTTGCATTTGTCCGTACCCCGATGTGGGGGCAGGTTGAGCAATCTACAAAAGATGGTTTTCGCGAACTGATAGACAGTGTGAATAAAGAAAACTCTGTAATTATTGATGTGGTTGATCTGCCGGCTCAATTTGGCGACATCTATAAAGATCATCGTAATATCATGGAGACGGATTTAGCAGCGAGCTTTGCCAAAGAGTACCGTGATAGTAAGTCTCAGCTCAGTGCAGAGTTATGCGAAATGATCGAGAGAGGGCAGAAAGTATTAGCTATGGAATACAATGCCTCGCTTAGCAAGATTGAAGAATACAGTGAATATTTGAATGATTTTTTTGACGAATATGACGCTATTCTGACACCATCTACCCCTGGTGCTGCACCTGCAGGTATTGATAATACAGGCAGCCCGATTATGAATACAATCTGGACATCTTGTGGAGTTCCAGTTATTAATCTGCCCTTGCTGCAAAATCTGGATGGTCTTCCCGTCGGTGTACAGATAGTTGCAGGTAAAGGCGATGACGCCAGACTATTTCGAACATCCCGCTGGTTGTTGGAGTTTTTAAATGATTAGCTTAATTTATACTTTAATACGTCGAGGGAACCATGGATAACTTAATTAGCGGTTTTATTGCAGTAGCCATATTCCTGGGATTTGTAATTGGTCTCGCAGTTTCCATTAAATCGATACCATTTGCCTTAATTGTTGGCTTTGTTTGTATATGTTTGCTGAT
Organism: Arenicellales bacterium; assembly: GCA_029287855.1. Lineage (GTDB taxonomy): Bacteria > Pseudomonadota > Gammaproteobacteria > BMS3Bbin11 > BMS3Bbin11 > BMS3Bbin11. The sequence continues at coordinate 10,855 of JARFQI010000054.1, forward strand.
TGATTATATTGA
>JARFQI010000090.1 GCA_029287855.1 Arenicellales bacterium
ATTCAAGGGGTCTCAATCGCTTCCGCCTGGTGCTCGGTGCCAAAGATGTCGATCTGATCAGCAAAGAAGCAAAAACAATCTTTGAGGGTTTCAATGATCTCGACGGTAAGGTGCATCTGCATGTCGTTTCTATGAAGAAAATCGATAAGCTTCAGTAATGGTTAATTTATATAGATTTTTTAGCTATGAAGAATAATAGTTTAAGAGCAAGCACTTACTGGACTACTGGTTGCTCAGGTATTGACGCCAGCCACCCAGATCACTAATCTCTGTTGCACCCTCTACTGCATAGCCTTCACAGATAAATCCCGGCAGCCATCTACCATCACCTGTTTCAACTTTACCAATACCCAAAGGAGCAGGAATACCGGCGACAAATGAACCAAACTCCTGTCTGGGTATTTGCCAGATTTCAATCTCTATCGGTTTACCGTTATTATAATCACGCACTAGCCCCGGCCGTTCGATAGTCCCTTCGATAACATACATTCTGTAGGATTCAGCTGATAGCGTTTTTTCCTGCAGTTTTGCACCACGCTCGGTCAACTGCCAGTTCAGCGCCAGACCTTCGAGGTGGGCACCGCATACAATAAGCTCAACATAATCTGAATAGTCGATATTGCCTGCACTGGTGTCAGGAAGAGTAAAATCAAGATTACCGGGATTTAATTTACTGCTCTGCTGCCATCTATTGGCATAGGATAATAACTTGCGATCCTGCATAGCAGTGCCAACAAGACTTACACCCCAGGGCAGACCGTTATCAAGAAAACCCGCCGGTACGGCGACAGCAGTGCAATCAAGCAGGTTCATGAAATTTGTGTAGTAACCAAGATTACTGTTTAACTTAATCGGGTCGGCATTGACTTCATCAATGGTATAGATAGTGCCTGCCGTCGGTGTCATAAGAAAATCAATATCAGCCAGTGCCAGCTTTGCCTGTTGGCGATACACCTGCATTTTATATTCAGCCTTGAATGCATCAGCTGCCGTTTTCTTTTCTCCGCTGCCTATAATCGTTTTGATCACTGGTAACAGTGCGTCTGCTTGTTCGGTAATAAGCTTTTCAATAGCAACATAGCGCTCAGTTACCCACGGGCCCTCGTAGAGCAATATTGCAGCTTCAAGGAACGGTGTAAAATCCAGTGTCTGCTTTACACCACCGAGGGCCTGCATCCCACGCACACTGTCTTCGTATAATTTCTGTGCTGAGTCATTGCCAAAAAACTCCAGCTGGTCATCCTGTGGAACAGCAAAAGTAAATGCCCCTTCAGGCAGCCCATAGTGTCGATGATTATTCTCAAAAGGATTGATCCTCGCGTACTGATCATCGGCATCATATACCGCTGCCTGTTCAAAAACTGCATTGGCATCATCGGCTGTCAGCGCGAAGATACTAACGCAGTCAAGGCTGCGGCATGCCGGTAATACGCCCGACATACTTAATAACCCTTTCGATGGTTTTAGCCCGATTAGGTTGTTAAACGATGCAGGGATTCGTCCAGATCCCGCGGTATCGGTACCCAGTGAAAAGCTCACCAGCCCCAGTGCCACCGATACCGATGATCCTGAACTCGACCCGCCGGAAATATACTCTTTGTTAAACGAATTTTTGCATGGGCCCCAGGGTTCGGGTGAACGTGTTCCAACCAACCCGGTGGCAAACTGATCAAGGTTGGTTTTACCGATAGGAATTGCCCCTGCATTGATTAGTTGCTGAACCACGAAGGCGGAGCTCTCAGGTGTATTGGCAAAAGCTGGACAAGCTGCAGTCGTTTCGATTCCGGCCAGGTTGATATTGTCCTTGATAGCAAATGGAATTCCATACAACGGCAGGTCGTCAACACTTTTGTTTTTCAGATTATCCAGGTAGGGCTGCAGCTCTTCCCGGGTTAATTTATGAATCCATATTTCATGATCTTTAAACTGCTGACAACGCTGTGAAATAGTATCCACCAACTGCTCTGGTGTCAGCGTTTGTTTTTTATACGCATCACGTAGATGACTGATAGTTAGATTCATTGTTAGCTCTCTTGCAAAATCAATATTGGCTGACCGGCATTAATCTGTCCGCCTTCACTGCGATTCACGGCATACACTGTTCCCGCATGCGGTGCGACAATCTCTATTTCCATTTTCATCGATTCAAGAATCACCATCGGCTGACCTTCATCAATCACGTCACCCTGTTTAACCAGCATTTTCCATACACTGCCGGCTACCGGGCTTTCAATGGCCATGCAATTTGCTGGTAACACTTCCTCCTCGCCGATATCACTGGCTAGATCCTGCGCTGAATCAAAATTAATTTGACCAGAATCTATCCATCGCTGCAGTTCATCATCGAAAGCGTTTTTTCGCCTGTCTGTAAACTGCTGAATTTCGCTATGCCTGTCCTCGAGAAAGCCAAGGTATTCAGCCAGGTTAAATTGAGTTTCTTCGATCTTGATACTGTATCGGCCCTTGGGAAAGTCTTGACGTATCTGCTTAAGCTCTTCAGCACTAACTTCATAGAACTTGATTTGATCAAAGAATCGCAATAACCAGGGCTGAGTAAATTCCTTTGTTTTGTTATAACGATTCCACATCTGCAGTGTGCGACCAACAAACTGGTAGCCACCCGGCCCTTCCATACCATAAACACATAAATACGACCCACCGATGCCAACAGAGTTTTCAGCAGTCCATGTTCTGGCAGGGTTGTACTTCGTTGTCACCAGGCGGTGACGCGGATCCATTGGTGTCGCCACCGGTGCACCAAGGTAAACATCGCCCAATCCCATTACCAGGTAACTGGCATCGAAGACAATATCTTTAACCTGCTGAATATCATCAAGCCCGTTTATCCGACGAATAAATTCAATATTACTTGGACACCAGGGGGCATCCTTTCGCACCGACTGCATGTATTTATCGATAGCCAGGCGACAGGCCTCGTCATCCCAGCTCAACGGGACATGAACAACGCGCGCTGGCACCTCGAGATCTTTAATATTTTTTAGTGAAGCAATCGCCTTATCAAGAATCGTAACCAGCTCATCCAGTGAAACAACCTGGCTGTCATAATGCACCTGTAAGGATCGTATGCCCGGAGTTAACTCCAGCACACCATCATGCTGGTTTTGCTGTAGCCGGAGCATTAAAGCATGTACACGAAAACGCAGTTCTATATCCAGTTTCAGCTCACCGAACTCTACCAGTAAATATTTATCCCCGGCAGGACGATAGACAATCTCTACACCATGCAGCTGTTTTTCAGTTGATTTGTAAATTGGTGTTGTGATGGCCGCCGGCGGGACCTCTCTCTGGCTGTTTTCCAGTGTCTTTATCGAGATAAGTTGAGCCTTTTCTACAGCAACAGCATCATCAATGGCTACCGGGATAAATTTAATTTTATCTCCGGCCTTCAGCTGACCGAGTTTCCATAAGTCTGCTGTAATGACGGTAGCTGGGCAGACAAACCCACCTAGCGAAGGACCATCAGGTCCTAAAATCACGGGCATATCACCAGTAAAATCTACTGCTCCTATCGCATAGGCATTATCATGAATGTTCGAAGGGTGCATACCTGCCTCACCTCCATCACTTCTTGCCCACTCCGGCTTAGGACCAACCAGCCGGACACCGGTACGACTGGAATTGTAATGAACTTCCCAGTCGGCGGCGAAAAACATATCTATATCTTTATCAGTGAAAAATTCAGGGGCGCCGTGTGGCCCGTAGATTACCCGCAGCTGCCATCTGTTATCGATCGAGGGAATCAAGTTAGCCGGTAAAGTGTTTTCGCCTGATTTCTCTTTTACAGGGTTAAAATGCAACACGTCGCCTGCGCGTAATGCGCGGCCTGCATGGCCGCCAAACTGCCCCAGCGTGAACGTTGACCTTGAGCCCAGGTATTGAGGACACTGAATTCCTTCTTTGATAGCCAGGTAGGCCCTTGCCCCGGCTGCAATCGCTTTACCAATCTTCAAGGTTTGACCCGCTTTTACATCAATCACCCGCCAGAATTCTATTGCTGTGTCATCCAGGTGAACATCCATCTCAGCACCGCTTAATGCGATCTGGGTGTCATTATTAAAATGTAAACTTGGGCCGTTCAGTGTTATTTCGAGTCCTGCAGCATTTGCTCGATTCCCCAGTAAGCGATTACCAAGATTAAATGAATACTGATCAAATGGTCCGGAAGGCGGCACACCAATATCCCAGTAACCAGTTCGACCGGGATAATCCTGTATTGTCGTCATGGTTCCTGAACTGATAACGTCAATAGAATATGGATGTGTAGTAAAACTATTCAGATAACGAGTAAATATTTCACCTTTTTTAAAAATCTCGGTGTTTAATATTTCACGTACATAATCAATATTGGTTTCAATGCCATACAGGGTTGTTTCAGCCAGAGCGCTATCCAGTTTCTCTATGGCACTATCCCTGTTGTCAGATGTAACAATAACTTTTGCCAGCATTGGATCGAAGAATGGAGATACTTCTATTCCAGTTTCCAGCCAGTGGTCGACACGAAGGTGGTCAGCAACAGGAAAACTGACATCACTTAACAAACCTGCGCTGGGCTGAAAGTCTTTATTTGGATTTTCAGCATAAATACGGGCTTCGATCGCATGCCCTTTTTCCTGCAGGCCTGCTGCGAGCAGCTGAAGATCATGCAGTTCATTTGCAGCGAGCTTTATCATCCACTCGACCAGGTCAATATTGTAGACCTGTTCGGTTACACCATGCTCGACCTGCAGGCGCGTATTTACTTCAAGGAAGTAAAACTGGTCAGTATTCTGATCATAAACAAACTCTACTGTACCGGCATTGCGATAGTTAACCGCCTTAACAAGTTTTTCTGCTGTTTGATGTAAAGCCGTTCTCACATCAGAAGGAATATTCGGTGCCGGTGTTTCTTCGAGTACTTTTTGATTACGCCGCTGTGTAGAACAGTCACGTTCACCGATAGCAATAGCCTTGCCATGACCATCACCAAACACCTGTACTTCTATATGCCGTGCATACTCAATAAACTTTTCAATGAACACACCACTATTAGAGAAATTGTTCTCACTTAAACGCCGTACTGAATCAAAGGCTTTCTCAAGCTCCTGCGGGTTCCAGCAAAGCTGCATGCCAATGCCGCCACCTCCAGCTGTACTTTTCAGCATTATCGGGTAACCGATATCACTGGCCTGTGCAATAGCTTCGTTAATACTATCGAGCAACCCCGTACCCGGCAGTAATGGTATGGAATTTTCTTCCGCGAGCTGGCGCGCAGTATGCTTTAATCCAAACGATTGCATCTGCCCGGTGGTCGGACCGATAAATACGATACCGTTGTCTTCGCAACGTTTGACGAAATCAGGATTCTCACTTAAAAAACCGTATCCTGGATGGACGGCCTCAGCACCACTCTTTATTATGATGTCGAAGAGTTTGTCCTGGTCGAGGTAGGTTTCTGCTGCACGACCTCCACCAAGTGAATAACTTTCATCGGCATGCTGCACATGCAAAGAGTCAACATCTGCTTCGTTGTAAACAGTAACAGACTGACAACCCATCTGTTTTAAGGTAAGGATTATACGGGTAGCAATAGCACCGCGATTGGCAATAAGAACTTTAGTAAACATAGGCGATTCATTGTTCAGTGCAGGCCGTCCCGCGATTATACAATGTTCGACCGGGTCGTCCCGGTGATAGACAACTAATCCCAGACCAGGACTTCGATAGGTGTCGGGTTATAGGCATTACAAGGATTATTCAACTGAGGACAATTTGATATCAGCACAATGACATCCATTAATGCCTGCATCTCCACGTATTTTCCTGCATCAGAAATACCGTCCTCAAAAGTCAGCTGTCCTTCTGCTGTCACCGGCACATTCATGAAGAAATTGATGTTATGTGTGATATCGCGTTTTCCAATACCGAACTCTTCGTGTTCAGCGACGGCAAGCATCCAGCTGTCTCTACAGGCATGCATGCACTTTTTCTCCAGCGCATAGCGTACAGTATTGCTTTCTGTTGCACAGGCACCTCCCAGGGTGTCGTGACGGCCGCAGGTGTCGGCAACAATTTCCAGCATTTCATTACATTGTGTAGAGAGTAATTTCGATCCGGCGGTCAGGTAAATATTGCCCTGCTCTCTTATCGTGTCAATGGCGCTGTAACGCTCAGCAGGATCGTCGGCATTGTAAAAAAGTGTGTCAGCTGCCTGGTTGCCTTCGAGGTCGAGAATTCTAAATGTCTGTCCACGTTTTACAACATGAATAAAGTAATCGCCTGCCAGTACAGTTTTCCGGAAACTCGCCTGAACTGGATCGAGTGTGCTTTGCTGTATCATCTGCAGTGACACCCCAGGTTGTAGAGTTCAGTATTCTGAAATCCACGCTGATTTTCTTCACGTGAATTTCTGCATAGATCATCTTTAGATGGCCTGGCTGCCTCCATCAACTGGTATGTCACCGGCTTTTTCGGATATACAGCGGCGGGGTTCATAGGGTGCGGGCAGGTATGAAATACCACCAGGGTATCCATCTCGAATCGCAGTTCGATATAGTCGCCTGCCTTGCTGTTATCTTCAACGAAGTGCATGTTGCCGACATCGTCGACCTCCACTTTACTGAAAAGATTCAGATTGGCTGCCATATCACGCTGGTTCATTCCGTACTTGGCCATTTCGACAAGGAAGCTGTCGTGCCCATTCAGATACCAGTCATTGTGAAAGTCCTGGTAATTGTGTTCACCCCATTTTTTTCTCACGCCCTGGCTATTGCTATTGCCACCAACCGTATCATGCCAACCGACACTGTCATCGGTGATAGAGCAGAAAATTCGTCCCATATCGGAATACAGGCAATGACCTTTGCCTAGCTTGAAGGTGTGCTGGCATTTCAGGGTATCGGGGGCATTATAGCGCTCCAGGTGATCAGTAGGATTGAAGAACAACATGCCTGCATTGGCACCGCCCTCCCTGTCCACCAGGCGCAAAATCATGCCTTGTCGCATTAGCATCGACCAGTGAGCACCACCGGGTATGGTATCTTCGTAGAGCACTTCCCTGGGATTCTTCGGTTTTCGACTCATTAGATTCTCGCCATTATAAAATATTTTTTAAACTTGTGTTTAAGCAAACACATCACTAGAACAGATGGCTGTAACGCTCAATCTCCCAGGCCGAGATCGCCTGGTGATAGGCATTCCATTCCTCTCGCTTATATTTAATAAATTCATTACAAAGTTCCTCGCCCAGCGCCTCGGTAACAAAAGGATCATCCGCAAACGCATCTACTGCTTCGAGGAGGTTCTTGGGAAGAAACTCGATACCACGATCAGCCCTTTCTTCTTCAGATAATTCATACAGATTGTCTTCCTGCGGAGCACCGGGATCAATACCTTCTTTTATTCCTTCCAATCCTGCCGCCAGTGCAAGCGTTGCAGCAAGGTAGGGATTAACAGCTCCATCGGCATTTCGTGACTCGAAGCGGCCGCCAGCCATCGGCACACGAATTGAATTGGTACGATTATTAGAGCCGAATGAATTGAATACCGGAGCCCAGGTGAAGTATGGCATATCTCCCTGCCGCACAAGACGTTTGTAACTGTTTACCGTTGGTGCAAAAGCAGCACACAGGGCCTTGCCATGCTTCAGTACACCGCCGATAAACTGGTAACCAAGCTCTGTCAGGCCGAGGCCCTTAGGATCATCTTTCGGATCGCAGGCGAAAAGATTCTCACCGGTATCAAGGTCATATAGAGACATATTAAAGTGGGCACCGTTGCCTGTTTTATCTGCAAAAGGCTTGGGCATGAAAGTCGCCACCAGGCCTTCCTGCCTGGCATATTCCTTGGCCATCAAGCGCAGAAAGGTAAAACGATCACAACTGGTCAGGGCATCGGCATACATAAAATCAAATTCATACTGGCCGTTAGCATCTTCGTGATCAAAGGAGTACAGGTCCCATCCCAGGTCATTAATGGTGCTAGCCATTTTATCGAGCCAGGTGAACTGATCTAGAAATCCACGGGCGTCATAACAGGGCTTGGTCAGCCTATCATCAGGATTGGGTACCGACATAGAGCCATCTTCGTTTTGCTGCAACACGAAAAGCTCAGCCTCGATACCAAGATTGAAACCAAAACCCATTTCCGCCGCCTTTTCCTGCATTGACTTCAGTGCAACACGGGTGTTCAGCATGTAGGGTTCACCATGAAAGGTGTTATCTGCCGGCATCCATGCGACTTCAGGCTGCCAGGGAAGCTGGATGATGTGATCGAGGTCCGGCACTGATGCAATTTCATCGTCATTAGGCTGCTGGCCCAGGCCATCAAGGGCATAGCCGGTATAAAGCTCGGAACCATGAGCCATATGCTCAAGATGATCAATCGGTACAACCTTGCCTTTGGGAATACCGTGAATATCGACGTAGGCACCAAGGCAATATTTGACACCTTTAGACTTGAGTTCTGACTGAATCTGCCTGATTTCTTCGTTACTTTTCAATAATCTATTCCGTTATGCAAAACTTACTTTTTCACTATATGAATGAGGTAATGGCGACTCTTCCTGCATACCCTTACGAACCAGGGCGCTCAGGTCTTCTACCATCCACCCAAACAGCCGCTGGCCCTTTGCCTTACTTGCCAGGCTGGGTTTTCCTGTTACGCCATTGCTGCTGGTGCGATTAACCGGATGTGAAAACACGCAGTCTTCAGTACGATCAGGATCGTCACTGTCCACAATGCGTTCTTCGCGTATCATATCCGGATTCAAGGCCATCATCAGCGATGTCTCGGCTTCATTGGCATGCCAGTCTTCGGCATCATCGAAGTGATGTTCACGCACACGTTCACTGATTGAGGCGGAGTTGATTACAGCAACCATGAAGCCGTCATGCTCGGCACGCAGCATCTCGAGCGCACAGCGCAGTGGCGCATAATTAGTAACGTGAGAATTGATAATGAAAAAGCGTTTGAATCCAGAGGCAAAGACCCAGTCACCTATTTCCTTAACGATATCGATCATGGTTTTCGGTTGCAGTGCCAGGGTGCCCGGCCAGCGTCGAGAATGACCGATAGAGCAGCCGTAAGGCAATACCGGTAATAGTGCTGCATCGGTTTCCTCGGCAACGGAATAACACAGGTGTCGAGCAATCTCCGCATCCATACCACATCCCATGTGCGGACCATGCTGTTCAGTGGCACCAACAGGAAGCAGCGCTGTATCCATTCCTTGCACAGGCAATCGTCCAATTTCTTCCCATGTCATCTGGTACCAGTCGTTGAGCATCAGAACACACTCTGCACATCATCATTGACGGGCACCATCCGCACCATGTTGAGGTGATCGCTGTTCATCCCGTCTTCTTCTGCTGGCGGATGAATCAATTCCTCCAGTCTTTTCTTGGTAGCCAGAAACTCGGGGCTAAGCAACTGATCAGGAGAGCGTGGCTGCGGCACGGGAACTTCAATAAGTTCCTGTACCTCACCGGGGTGCGCTTTCAGCACCAGTATTCGGTCTGCGAGATAGATCGCTTCGTCGAGGTCATGAGTAATAAACAGGATAGTAATATCGATGTTCTGCCAGATATCCATCAGGTAGGACTGCATCTTTGCACGCGTTTGCGCATCGAGGGCACCAAACGGTTCATCCATCAGCAGAATGCGCGGCTGGTTAGCCAGTGCCCTTGCTATCGCTACACGCTGTTTCATACCACCGGACAGCTGGTGCGGATAGCTGTCGACAAAACTGGTAAGTCCAACCAGGTCGATCCACTGGCGGGCATCTTCTTCTGCGACTTGCTTACTATGACCTGCCTGCTCAAGTCCAAACATGACATTCTTTTTCACCGTCAGCCACGGGAAAAGTGTGTAGCCCTGGAAAACCATACCGCGATCTGGGCCGGGACCATGAACTTCTTTTCCATCCAGCAACATCCTGCCTGAACTCGGCGTTTCAAGCCCGGCAAGTATTCGAATCAGCGTCGACTTGCCGCAGCCGGAGGGGCCGATAACGCAGACAAATTCTCGCTTGTGCGTTTGGAAGTTAATGTCCTTAAGTGCAGTCACTGACCCGCCGGGAGTCTCGAATTCCTTGCCCAGGCCTTGCACCTCAAGTGTGACAGGACGTTGCTTGAGACGCTTAAAGCGGTCACGAACAGCATCGTCCTGCTCGAGATAACTTGGCAATTCCAGCGTGTGTTTCATAGTGTACTCATCCTATACA
>JARFQI010000162.1 GCA_029287855.1 Arenicellales bacterium
AACCAGTAATCATTGTTGTTTCCTGTTTAACCTTCCCCTTTCCTCTCTCTTCCCCTACAATCGCGCATCGGATATCAAATAGCTCACGGAGCAATAGATGAAAATTTCGGCCTTTGAAATGAAAGTGGGTAACCTGATGGAATATCAGGGAAAACTCTGGCGCGTACTAAAACTGCAGCATGTTAAACCCGGTAAAGGCGGGGCCTTTGTACAGGCTGAGATGAAGGAACTCTCGATCGGGACAAAAATCAATGAACGATTCCGCTCTGATGAGAAGCTAGAAAAGGCTCATGTAGAACCAAGGCAGATGCAGTACCTGTATGCTGAAGGCGACCATCACATCTTCATGGATCTGACCACCTACGAGCAGCTCGGCCTGGCAGAAGAAGACATCAGCGAACAGCTGGGATATTTACTGCCCAATATGGAAGTTCAGATCAACTTCTATAATGAAAGCCCCATTGGTATGGAGCTGCCGCTGAATGTCATCCTAGAAGTCATCGACACCGAAAGTGTAGTCAAAGGACAGACAGCAACCAGTTCAGGCAAGCCGGCAAAGCTGGAGACCGGTATTACCGTTACGGTTCCCCAGTTTATATGTGCCGGCGAGAAGATCAAGGTGAACACGGGCACTGGCGAATATGTAGAGCGCGCTAGCAGCTAGCAGTTTGCATTGAAAAAGAAACTGATACTCGCCACAAAAGTATTCGTCAGCCTGGGCCTGCTTGGCTACCTGCTTTCGCAGCTAGACTGGCCGGCGCTAATTGACAAGGTAGGGGATCTCTCCTGGTGGACACTGCCAGTAGCCGTTGCACTGATAATCGCCTCGATCTACTTTGGCACCATACGTTGGGCAACACTGCTTCACAGGCACTACCCGAACTTTAGTACACGGCAACTGTTCAGCTACTACCTGGTAGCAACGCTGTTTAATAATATTCTACCAACATCGACTGGCGGTGACGTGATACGAAGTTACTATATCTATCGTTATCGCAGGGATGCAGTATGCGCCGTTTCGCCTATCATCACAGAAAGAGTCATTGGATTGGTGGTACTGTTGGCCATAAATGTCGTTGCTATATATTTCACAGACTCTGTGGAGATTGTGACTAGAGCTCTCTGGTCAACTCTGCTGCTAATACTGGCAGGAGCCATGTTTGCCCTTACACTAATAGCGATGCCAGCGACATACTGGCCTATACACAGGCAACTGGAAAGGCTGTCCAGATTCCGCATCATCGCATTTCTGCTGCGCATGGGTGAGGCAACGCATGGCTATCTCAAGCACCCGGTAACGATTATCATCATCCTATTTTATAGTGTTTTAGCCCAGCTATTTGCTGTGATGGTCTATTATGTTCTAGCAATAGGCCTGGGTGTGGACATTAGCATGCAGGTAATACTAGTCGTTATTCCGCTTGCTTTCATGGCTGCTGCCTTGCCCATATCCATTGGCGGTATGGGTGTCAGAGAACTTGCAACTGTTGGTTTGCTGATGCGTTTTGGAATTGCAGAAAATGATGCGGCGGCCATAGCACTGACATTTATCCCGGTAATATTACTGGCTTCCCTGCCCGGTCTGTACATCTACCTGTCGCAATCCAGCAACAGGACATTGCTGAAAGAAGCTGAAGAAAGTAAGTTGAACTGAAGTTTCAAGTTTCAAGTTTCAAGTTTCAGCAATATGCTGATTTATCAAATGCATAAATCAACAAACTTCACTACCTATATACAAGCTATATACAAGGTTTCCTATCTTAAAACTTCAGACTTGATACTGTCGCTATTTAAAACGAAGATCCGGGCTCTTTTAGAAATTCTACTTCTTCATCTGTCGATATGCGGCCTAATATGGCATTACGGTGCGGGTAACGGCCGAAGCGATCTATGATGGCCTTGTGCTTTTTTTCAAAATCCAGGTTGTATTCAAGACCTGGCTGGCTATACAAATCCATTGCTGTTTCATGAATCAGTGATGATTCACTGTGCATCAGCGGCATATAAAGAAAACTCTTTTGTATTGCTGTCAGTTCTTTATCGACCTGGTTTGCGACGGCCTCCTGAACCAGGATTACCGCCATCGGGTCGGTGCTAAAAGCCTGCGGTGTATCTCTGAACATATTGCGTGGAAACTGATCAAGGACAATGACCTCGGCTAACCAGCCAAGGGCGTCCTGGCGCCATTCAAAAAGCTCACATTTCGCTGCCCGCTGATAGACATCAAGAAAACGATCTCGAACATCCCGGTCAAAAGCCTCATCCTGTTTCCACCAGCTTTCAGGTTCAATTTTTTCAAACCAGAAGTTAATAATATCCGGGTATGACGTCATATTATCTCCGTAACAGAATCAACTGCCAGTTGCCAGTTTGAAGACTGTCTTAGACCGTCGGCAATCTGAATTTTCGGTTCAAAGGCATCCAGCCGCACACCCGGTAATAACAGGCTGCCTGCAGATAGACCATCAATTACTTCGTCTAAAGCCGCTGTGTCATTGCAGACAAGTATCATGTCGCAACCCGCATTGATTGCAGCTTTTGCGCGCTGAAAAGGCCCACCGGCTACTTTTGCTCCGGCCATTGAGAGGTCATCACTGAATATCAATCCCTTATAAGCCAATTGCTTGCGCAGAATCTCTTTCAGCCAGTAGTGTGAAAAAGTGGGCGGCAGTTCATCGATCTGTGGATATATAACATGTGCCGTCATAATTCCTTCCACTGCTGATGCAATCATCACACGAAAAGGCACCAGGTCATTTTCAGAAAGTGCATCAAAGCTGCGATCATCAACTGGAATCATATGGTGGGAGTCGCCCTGAACAGAACCGTGTCCGGGAAAATGCTTGGCTGTTGCGGCCATTCCTGCCTTACGCATACCGAGCATAAAGGACAGTGACAGTTCGCTGGCAATCCCTGGCCTGCAATGAAAAGCCCGGTCGCCGATGACATCTGACAGGCCGCTATCAAGGTCTGCGATAGGTGCAAAACTGAAATCCACTCCCAGTTCCAGTAATTCGGCAGCCATCAGCCAGCCTGCAGTCGAACATTGCTCCAGCGCACGTGCAGGATCCACATCAAACATCTCGCCGTAACGGCGCATAGCAGGCAACCGGGTAAAGCCCTCTCGAAAGCGCTGTACTCTGCCGCCTTCATGGTCTACAGCAATAAGCAGCGGCGGATCCCGCAATTCATGGATCTGCATAGTCAGGTTCTGCAATTGTTCAACGGATTCAAAATTTCTCGAAAACAGGATGACAGCACCTATAGCAGGGTGACACAGGCGCTCCCTCTCCTGCCGGTTTAATTCCAGCGCAGAAACGTCGGCCATTACCGGTCCACGGGGGATTTGTTTGGCTTTAACTTGCATGATAGTCTCAGTCGTTTATCGTTACGATCGTACCCGCAACGACATGATCGTAAAGTTGTACCAGGTCGCTGCTGTGCATACGGATACAACCATGTGATTCCGGTCTGCCAATCTGATCTTCATGCGGCGTGCCATGGATATAGATAAATCGGCGCATGGTATCCACCGACCCCAGCCGATTGAATCTTGTCTCAAGGCCACTGAGCCAGAGGATACGGGTTAGAATCCAGTCCCGATCAGGCTCAGCTAGAGCTAGCCGGGGTGTCCAGATTTCTCCTGTTGGCCTGCGGCCGACGAATACTGTTCCAATTTCGCAGCCTGCGCCGATCTTCGCTCGTATGACATGCCTGCCGCGTGGAGTACATTCGCTGCCAAACTCTTCACCAGGGCCATTTTTTGCCGTCGAAATAGAATAGTTCTGCAGTAATCTATGATTCTTAAACAGTTCCAGCTTTTGCTCGGGAATAGAAACTACAATTTCACTAACAGGGCTCTCGGTAGTGCGTGCACTGGCAGTTCGGTTCATTACAAGCGTGTCTTGATATCTGCCAGCAGGCCTTCTGAGGCTTCCTCAATCAGGTCCAGCACATGCTCAAAACCAGAGTGACCGCCATAATAGGGATCAGGAACCTCCCTTTCGCTGCGCTGAGGAGCAAAATCGAGAAACAGCTTAATTTTGTGGACTTCTTCAACTGGCGCCATTTCCTGTAAATGGTATATATTTGATTCGTCCATCGCGAGAACATAATCAAATATATAGAAATCACCGTGATCAACACGTCTGCCGACCAGGTCACTCATATCAATACCACGCCGACTGGCTGCTTCCTGTGCCCTGGTATCAGGCGGAGAGCCAACATGATAAGCGTGTGTGCCGGCAGAATCGATTTCTATAACATCATGTAAACCCTGATCTTCAACCAGCTTGCGAAATACTCCCTCTGCACTCGGGGAGCGGCAAATATTACCAAGACAAACGAATAAAACTTTAATCATGCTGCTCGGATCCTGCTAGTGTAGATGAAATAATCAATTAACGAGTACGTTACTTTAGATGATCATTTTCGATAACTGTGGCAAAAATGCAATCACAATAAATTAACAATTTCTGCCGAGCAGTCCCTGTTGATACATTGCTGTCTGTCTAACATTCATATCCGGGATTAACAGCAGTGCCCGAATGCTTTACTATTATACCCAATAGCTTTTTTAAGAGTGACTCTCCATGAATGATAAACTACCAATAACTGTCAAAGAACTACGTGCAATGATAGGTTTGCACGTTGTATACCAGGGAAACCAGGGTACGATCATCGAAGTCCTCGAGGATGGCCCGTCGCTGGTGTTGAACACCACAGGTACTGCATCTATCCAGAGAAACCTGCACGGCCACCCTACCCGCGTCAGTCCACACACCTCGACAGTGCGCGTACTAAGCGAAAACGGTACTGCCCTGCACAAAGAATTTCTTGATATGGATCTGGCTGAATAAATCAGGCCCAAGGACCAAGGATAAAAAGATTAAGGTACGCAGATAAGCTTGAGATTTTCCTTTGTCTTTAATCCTTGGTCTTTTGTCGATAGTCTTCAAGCCTCTAACAGTTCTCTAACACGCTGCAGGTCGTCGGCGGTGTCTACGCCATGACCGGGATCATCTGCCGTCTCCAGTACCGCAATCTTGCCGCCGTACCATAAAACGCGCAATTGCTCGAGAGCCTCTACATGCTCCAGGCTGGAAGGTGTAAATTGCGTGAACTCTGCCAGAAAACCGCAGCGATAAGCATACAGCCCGATATGACGGAATACTCGATGTTCAAATTCACTCCCCGGGTCACGCAAAAAGGGGATTGCTGCGCGGCTAAAATAAAGCGCATGTCCAAGCCGGTCGGTCACTACTTTAACAATG
>JARFQI010000184.1 GCA_029287855.1 Arenicellales bacterium
CCGCACAACGGCAACCTGTCGAATGGCAGGATGTTTGAATCTGTAGACTTTTCAGGCAAGCCACTGACGCCTGATTATGCTGAACGCCGTGCTCGCTGGGAGGTGTTGCAGGAAGTCATGCAGACAAAGGGCAACAGCGAAACCCATCCGACGCTATCCCCAAACGACGAGTTTGCAGATTATGGCATTGCCGGCTGGGAATACGGCAACCTGACACTGGAAGATAAACCGGAAAGCCCGGAGATGAGACCCTACATGTATCTGCGCGGCGGCCTGCTACAAGGCTTGCTGCACGGACAGAAATTGGGTGTTAATCCATTCAAGTTCGGCATGATCGGAGGGACCGATGTACACAATTCGCTGACATCGATCGAAGAAGACAATTTCTTTGGCAAGCATGTCAACCAGGAACCCAGCCCGCATCGCTGGAACCATGTCTCCAAGCAGGGTTTCGGCAAGACACGCTACACCTGGCATTACACAGCGGCCGGATATGCCGCCGTCTGGGCCACTGAGAATAGCCGCGAAGCGCTGTGGGACGCGATGAAGCGCAGGGAAGTCTATGCCACATCAGGCAGCCGCATGACAGTGCGCCTGTTCGGCGGCTGGTCGTTCACAGATGAGGATGCAAAATCCCGCAATATCGCAGATGCCGGTTATACAAAGGGTGTGCCGATGGGCGGCGACTTGCCAGCCAAAAGCGACAGCGCCAAATCACCTACCTTCCTGGTCAGCGCCATGATGGATGCCGAGAGCGGCAACCTCGATCGCATACAGATAATCAAGGGCTGGCTGGATTCGGACGGCAAAACGCATGAGAAGGTTTACGATGTCGCCTGGGGGGATGCCGACCGACGCCAACCGGACAAGGATGGGAAACTGCCACCCGTCGGCGATACCGTAGATGTCGCTGATGCGAGCTGGTACAACTCGATCGGTGATCCGGACTTGCGTACTGTCTGGACTGACCCGGACTTCGATGCCAGCCAGTCTGCCTTCTACTATGCCCGTGTCATTGAAATTCCGACACCACGCTGGACCGCTTACGACCAGAAACGCTTCGGCATCAAGATGTCGAATGACGTACCGATGAAGACCCAGGAACGCGCGTGGACCTCACCGATCTGGTACACACCAAAAAGCTAGCTTAAGTAAATGAATCGAAAACTTTTATCGACCGTATTTCTTGTCTCCCTGTTACAAGTTTCAAGTCTATTTGTTGGACATGCCTATGCTGTCGAAGGTGGAAAATCTCTTTACCTGCTTGGCAAGCGTGGCCCCCTCGCCGGTCTGATCCCAAAGCCGGGTTGGTACTTTACTAAGGACGGGTAGCGGCATTGGGTCCTGAAATAGCCTACCAGTTAAAGACTGCAACACGATCAGTCGGATTGAACCTGCGCTGGTATCACGAGTTCGCCGTTCAAAACCGGGTAGAAGGTGATTCGGTCTTCCTGACATTGTCGCTCCCATTACAGGCTGACATAAAAAAATAAACGTCTAGTGAATTCAACAGGAAAGGAAAAATGATGATCAGACAATTAAGCATTCTCTTCACTACGACCTGCCTTCTGTCTACAAGCAGCATGGCTGTGGTGAATGAAAGCAACCCGCTGCGCGATGCCTACTTTGGTGAAACCCACATGCATACTGCATACTCTCTTGATGCGTATATAGGTGGTACGCGGTTGACACCGGATGATGCC
Organism: Arenicellales bacterium; assembly: GCA_029287855.1. Lineage (GTDB taxonomy): Bacteria > Pseudomonadota > Gammaproteobacteria > BMS3Bbin11 > BMS3Bbin11 > BMS3Bbin11. The sequence goes on from JARFQI010000184.1 coordinate 1,704, forward strand.
TATCGCTTTGCAAAGGGTGAGTCCGTCATTGTTGATGGCCAGCAGCTCAGCCGCAAACGTCCGCTGGATTTCGTAGCAGTGACCGATCATGCAGAGTATCTTGGCGAGATGTATTCAACACTGGTCGAAGGGGCCCCGGGTCATGACCAGGATCTGCTCAAGCAACTGAGAAATTTACAGACACTGGAAGAAAAACAGCAATGGTTCCTCAAGTACGTAGTGGAAAACAACCGCGGTACAACTCCTCAGCACCCGTCTTTCTTTGCCGGTCCGGAAACGGTTAAAAGCGCCTGGCAAGTCGCCATCGAGGCCGCAGAACGCAATAATGATCCGGGAAAGTTCACTGCATTCGTTGCCTATGAGTGGAGCGGCGCACCCAACGGCGGTAACCTTCACCGCAATATTATTTATCGTGACGGCCAGGTGCCGGATATGCCTATGAGCTATATCGACATCAACCGGGAAGACGGTTTATGGGTATGGATGGCAAAGCACGAGGCACAGGGAAAGAAAGCGCTGGCCATTCCTCACAATTCCAATGCCAGCAAGCAGATGATGTTCCCGGATGTCGATGCGGCAGGAAAACCGATCGATCGTGAATATGCACAGCGTCGGCAGCATTTTGAACCACTGGTCGAAATGATGCAGATAAAGGGGAATTCCGAAGTGCACCGTAAGTTCTGGGCCGGTGACGAGTTTGCTGATTTCGAAAATGCGGATTCGATACAGAAATACAGTGAGCGTGTCTTTCAAAAACGGGATTTCGTCCGTGAAGGCCTGAAGCTCGGCGTGGCATTCGAAAAGCAGCTTGGCACCAATCCATTCAAATACGGCATCATCGGCGGTACGGACAACCACAACGGTATTCCCTCGGATGTCGCCGAAGACAGTTTCGTCGGTGGACATGGACCTGAAGATGGCACGGTAGAACGTCGTCGCACGGGTGGTGTTGGCGGCTGGATTGACGGCAAAGACCTCAGTATCGGTTCGCTTGCTGGCGTCTGGGCGACAGAAAATACCCGAGCCGCGATCTGGGATGCGATGAAGCGGCGTGAGACATTCGCCACCAGCGGCCCACGGATGAAGATTCGCCTGTTCGGTGGCGTAGAGCTGCCAGCCAGTCCGGACAACCCGAAAAAACTGGTTGAACAGGGCTATCAACTGGGTGTTCCCATGGGCAGCGACCTGGGATCCATTGCTGCTGCTCCGACTTTTACTGTCTATGCAATGAAGGATGCTGACGGGGCAAACCTGGACCGCATCCAGATCATCAAGGGATGGGTTGATAGCGATGGTACGACACACGAGGAGATCATTAACGTCGCCTGGTCTGGCGATCGCAAACCAGATTCAAATGGGCTGCTGCCTGCAGTAGGCAACACAGTTGATCTGAAGACGGCGAAATACTCCAATAGCATCGGTGCCGCTACCCTGATAGGAAGCTGGACAGATAAAGACTTTGATCCAGAACAGCATGCCTTCTACTACGCCCGTGTACTGGAAATTCCGACACCACGCTGGAGCACCTACGATGCGGTGAAAAATAACCTGCCGCTGCTACCAGATGTCGCTGCTACGATTCAGGAGCGCGCCTGGAGCTCACCTATATGGTATAAACCTTGAAACTCCAAAAGAAATGAGAAGATTACTTAAATCAACCATTTTTACTGCGGTTGTAATGTATCTAAGAAAAATTAACAACAAAGATCACCAGAAGGATCAGGAAAAATGAAAATGATACTAACCAGATTAAGCATACTGCTATTGGCCACTGTGTTTGCATTGGCCTTTGGGCCTGCCATTGCTGAGGATGGCAAAAAGACCTTAAGCCAGCAGGAACTGGACCAGATGATGGCGCCCATCGCGCTGTACCCTGATGCCCTGTTGTCACAGATTTTGATGGCATCAACCTACCCAGCTGATGTTACAGAAGCAGTCAAGTGGTCAAAGGCTAATCCTGAGCAGAAAGGCGATGATGCGGTAAAAGCCGTGCAGACGAAGTCCTGGGACCCCAGTGTGATGTCGCTGGTTGCCTTCCCATCGGTGCTGGACATGATGGGGCAACAGCCCGACTGGGTGCAGACTCTCGGTGATGCCTTCCTTGCAAATCCCGATGGTGTCATGGATACCGCTCAGTCATTGCGCAAAAAAGCGAAGGATGAAGGGAACCTTGAAACCACCAAGGAGCAGACCGTCAAAGTTGAAGCAGACTCCGGACAGCAGATCATTGTCATCGAGCCTACCAATCCCAGTGTCGTCTATGTGCCTACGTATAATCCAACTGTGATTTATGGAACATGGTGGTGGCCGTCTTATACCCCCTACTACTACCGCCCGGTGGGCTACGGTTTTGGTAGCGCTGTCGTCGCAGGAATTGGCTTCGGTATCGGCATTGGTATCACTAATGCGCTGTGGGGCAATTGCAACTGGAGAAATCACCGCGTTGATATCAATGTCAACCGGTACAACAACGTCAATATCGATCGCAACAGACTGAATGTAAGCAGCAACCGAAGCACCTGGCAGCACAATGCAAATAACCGTTCTGCCGTCGCCTCACGCGATGCAGTGGCCAGTAAAAAAAACATTGATAAGACGAAAGCCGTTGATCAGCGCAGCGAGTATCGAGGCCGCGATGCAGATCGCCAGAAAGCACAGGCTGCTCTTGAATCACGCGGTGTTGATCCTGCAAAAGGCCGCCAGGAATTAAAAGGATCCGCAGGTTCTATTACAAGAGATTCGGTTAACCAGGCAAACCGTACTTTTGACAGTACAAAAGTGAAAAATGTTGATAAGGCCAACCTGCCTGCCGTTGATAAAGGGAAAATATCAAGTGCAGACAGGGGTAATTTGTCCTCTATCGACAAAGGCAATTTATCGTCCATCGATAAGAGTAAAGTTTCAGGTCTTGATACCGGCAGCATGAAAAATAAGGCCAGGAGCAGCGCAAGTTATGGTGATTATGCATTAAGTAATGCTGGCAATGCGCGCAGTACACAAAGCCACATTAACCGTGGCACGGTCAGCAACCGTTCATTTCAGAGTTCTGGCGGCTTCAGCAGGGGTGGCGGAGGTGGAATGAGCCGTGGCGGTGGCGGGAGGAGAAGATAAATGAAATTACTCAACACCCTAAACACTTCTCCCCTACTTTCGGCAGGAAAAGTCATGAAGATAAGCAGTAAGAAATTTGTTGGTATTTTACTCGTCAGTATCGGTGTTTTCACTATGACATGCTCAACCGCAGCGGAAACAACACCAGCGCTTAACGTTGACCCTGAACTTAACCAGGCTGTTTTCAGCAGCCCTGAAGCCGCATCACAGACAATAACCGATGCAATATCAGGCAGAGACAGGGAAAAGATTGGCGTGATTCTCGGGCTCAGTGCAGCTCAATTGCTGCCGCTGAATAACATCAGTCAGGAATCCGTTGAAAAATACCTGCAGGGATATGCCAAATCGCATTCACTGCAGCCCATCGGTGAAGATCAATACCTGATAGCTATTGGTGAAGAAAACTGGACACTGCCAATCCCGATTTTCAAGGCATCTCAGGGCTGGTATTTCGATACCGAGGCGGGCATTGAACGGATACGCATCCGTCGTATAGGTCGAAATGAACTGGCAGCCATTCAGTCGGTACTTGCCTATTATGATGCCCAGCTTGAGTATGCCGCTGAGGACAGGGACGGCGACGATGTGCTCGAATATGCACAGAAGTTAATCAGTGCCGACAATCAGCACGACGGGCTGTACTGGGAGACTTCAGGTGATGAAATGCCCAGCCCGCTAGGCCCACTGTTCGCTGACACAACACCCGATGGTGCCTATCATGGTTATTACTATCGAATTCTTACGTCCCAGGGTGCGAATGCAGATGGCGGCGCCTTTAGCTACCTCAAGGATAACCGGATGACGGGCGGTTTTGCACTGATCGCCTGGCCGGCAGAATACGGTAACACCGGTGTCATGAGCTTCATTGTCAACCAGGATGGTATCGTTTACCAGCAGAACCTGGGACCGGATACCGCTGAACTGGCTGTGCAGATACAGGGCTTTGATCCTGCTCCAGGATGGGTGCCGGTAGAATAAGCTTCATACCCGTATCCGGTGCTGATAATGAAACGAGCATCGACTAATATAAAGTATATTTATCATATGCATACAGTATTATTTTACGAATTAGGATTAAAAGAATAATGATATACAAAACCAGTTTCCGAATATTTCTCGTGTTAAATTTAGGCCTCTCCTCAGCCTTTGCTGCGGACTATCAATCACCACCTTCAATACCTTTTGATAAGGTATTTCCTGATGTCGCTATCAAGGGTGAGCACTATAGTGTTGCACCTTCAGTAGATACGGATGGTTTCCTGACTCGAACAGTCATCAAGTCCGAATTTGGTGAATTCATAGCACTCGGTCCAGGCATGCTTGAAATTCGACTGAATGAAATCGATGCGCTGGCAAAACTAAAGACATTTGAAGCCTCTGATGAATTTCAACGTGGTGCAAAGGAATCAGCGCAGCAGAAAATGAGCAGCCTGAAACAGATCTATGACAAGCCCAAAGAAGCCGTAGCGGGTATCTCGGAAGGCGTCAGCCGTTTCTTCAAACGTAGCTACAGGGCAACAAAAACAGGCGTGCAGACGGTCAATGATGTAATCCATGACAAAACACCTGGCAGTATAGAGGGTGCTGGAGCCAATCTGCCAGGTAGCGCACACTCACAGGCACTGCCAGATAGTGAAAGCAAGTATAAAAAAGCGGCGAAAGCCTCCGGCAGCACAGCCGTAAATATTCTTGGTTTCGATGATTCGCGGCGCAAGCTTGCCAAACGCCTGGGCGTTGATCCCTATACTACCAACCCGGTTCTTGATGAGAAGCTTGATGAAGTGACCTGGTCAATTTTTGCCGGAGATTTTGGTATTGACCTGGCAACCTCACTAATACCCGGCAGTATTGTTATCACGACGTCAGGCCTGGTGACGAACTGGGTTTGGGATACCCCGCCCGGTGACCTGCGGGTAAAAATTGAGCAGACGCTTCTGCGTCTCGGTGTCAGCCAGGAAGATATCGACAGGCTGCTGCGACATCGCTCTTACCCGCTCTCCTACCAGGCTGCGTTGACTGCTGCCATGGAAGCAATGGATACGGTCGAGCGCCATGAGGATATTATGCCGCTGGCCCTGTCAGTTGTTACGGTTGACCAGGCACGCTTTGTCGTTAATTCCCTGCGCATGCTGCAGCGTTATCATGAGACTGTACAACCCTTGAAGGAATTTGGCGTGCAGGGAACAGTGTTTGCAGCGACTAAGAACGACACCCTCGTTGTTGCCGCACCGGTTGATTATGTCAGCTGGACTGAGATGCTGGATCGCTTCTCAGCGAATGACAGGTTTTCCAGCAAGCCGCGTGAACTGCACATAGCAGGGATGATGAGTGAAACTGCGGCTGACATTGTTCGACAGCGTGGATGGGTGATTCATCAGGACAGCAATCTGTTTTGATTTGTGGCTAAGGTGGAGAAAGCAAAAACAGCTTTTAAATAGACGCGAATTAGTGCCGCCCTGTATGCAACCTTATCCATGATTCGTGGTCTGAGATTTATATCAATAATTTCAAGGTACCTCTGATCAATACATCGAAGCCCGTGATTGCTGCGCTTCGCTCGCAATGACTACTATGTCAGAGGCTCATTAATTTATCGTGAACCATCAACACTAATAGGATACTGGTATGCTGAAAATCAACGGATTAAGTACACAGGGTTCAACTTACAAGGGATTTACTCTAATGGGTTTATCCTACTCACTAATTTTCATTGGTGCAGTCTTTTCAGTATTCAGTACCTTTTCTCATGCTGATCCCAGTACAACCGATTCGAAGACGGAAACAGCTATTTTTGCTGGGGGTTGCTTCTGGTGCATGGAACCGCCCTTCGACAAGCTTGATGGTGTCATTTCAACGACCTCTGGCTACACCGCCGGGCATCAGAAAAATCCAACTTACAAACAGGTCTCCGCAGGCGTCACTGGTCATACTGAAGCGATTGAGATCGTTTTTGACCCAGATAAAGTAAGTTATGAAAAATTACTCGAAGTGTTCTGGCTGAATATCGATCCGCTCAATGCCAAAGGCCAGTTTTGCGACTATGGCACACAATACCGCACAGGCATCTATTATCTTGATGAACAGCAGCAGAAACATGCTGAAGCATCTTTAGCGGGCATTAAAAGCAAGTTAAACAAGCCGATTGCAACAGAAATCAAAGCTGCCACACAGTTTTACCCGGCTGAGGACTACCACCAGAACTATTACCAGGTGAACCCTGTGCGCTACAATTATTACAGATGGAGCTGCGGTCGTGATCAGCGTTTGCAGGAACTCTGGGGTGAACAGGCTGCTCAATAACAGCTTCTTTTGAATAAAGACAGATAGAACACCATTTTGATGGTCGCGATACTGTGTCAACAAGTCTGTGCACGGGTTCTTTCGAAGTCAGTTAGATTCGAGATACGGAAAAGTTATTGATAAAATGAAAACATGAAATTCATTAGCCTGCTTATTAATAATCCACTGTCATTAAACATCCCTGCCCTGCTTCTCCTGTTCTGCACTGCATTAATCATCAGTTCATCATATGCCGATGAACCCGTAATAGAACGTGGTGAGGACCCTGCTACAGGCCTGAAATACTGGCAATGGGACAATGATGGTTTTCTGCTGAGACTGACGCAGCGTCTGCCTGACCAGACCCGGGCCTATTTTGAAGCCCGTGGATTCGATGAAGCCTCTGCTGAAATAGCCGCTACATCCTGCATTTTTCAGACCATGATCAAGAATACGGGTACACAGCCGTCTCAAAAAATAAGCGCGACAATTAGTCATTGGCAGGTCGTTAGCGGTGAGTCCAGTAAACAACTTTTACACCGAGAATACTGGCGCAATCTCTGGCTCGAGCGTAATCAATCACAATCTGCTCGTGTAGCATTTGAGTGGTCTCTGCTGCCGGAGAGCGTCGAATATGACATCAATGACTATAACTGGGGAATGTCCAGTTACGGGCTCCCGCCGGGTAGTCAATTCGACCTTATCTTTAGCTGGAAGAGCCAGGGAAAAATATTTGAAGGACGGATTGATAATGTTATCTGTGCAGACGACATCCACCCAGAGCCTGCTACTTAACTATCTATCGATTCTAACAATCATTTCTCAATCATTACCAACCATACAAACTGTATACCGGATTATCCATGAAAAAACTGATCACACTGCTTTTAACACTATCCTTATTCCTTTCACTGCAGAGCATAAATGCCCTCGCCGCTCAGAAAACAGGTGGTGGAAATCATACCTTAACCAAGGTGGCGGGTAATCCGGCAGCACCTGATTTTAATCTCGAAGATCAGGATGGAAATTTCATCCGATTATCCGACCTTAAAGGTAAAGTCGTCATCGTCAACTTCTGGGCCACCTGGTGTCCGCCCTGCCGTAAGGAAATGCCATCTATGCAACGCGCATGGGAAGTATTGAAGAAAGAAGACATGGCAATGCTGGCAGTAAATGTTGGCGAAGACAGCGATCTTATTTTCGCCTTTACCGCTGAATACCCGGTTGAGTTCCCCCTACTGATGGACAAAACATCCGAGGTCGTCAGCAACTGGAAGGTTCGCGGGTTACCCACCACATATGTTGTTAATCCTGCTGGTCAAATTGTCTACCAGGCCATTGGTGACCGGGACTGGGATGCGCCTGAAATACTCGATCAAATACGAAAGTTGAAGAAGGACTGAACAGGAATATCTAAGAAATAATTAATCTAATCTAAGTACTTAACCTACCCCTGTCATACCGGCCTTCGCCGGTATGACAGGTTATTGGTGCAATAGCGGGTTACTGGAGACAGCAACAACAATTAGTCTAGTAACAGGTATGATAAGCCTCGAAACAGTCAGTTTCATATAAACCCGAACGACCGCACTTTCGACTACTTTCCCGGTAATCTGTTCGATTAGATTTATCGCGACAGATATCAGCTGGGTAGATAACCGTGAAACCATCCTCTCATATATTATTCATACCGATGAGATTTTAAATTATCCGCACCCAGTGTGCCTTCGAGCCTCACCAGGTAGTCATCGCTTTGCACATAGCTCAGCCGTAGCTGTGCGGCGGCAAGTTTGTCAGCAATCTTCAATTCTTCAACGACATCGGCATAACCGTTTTTGTTGATGAAGCCTTCGAGATATGAAACGTGGTTCTGCCATAGCCTGGACTCCCTCTGCTGCTTGGCCTTGAGACGTTTCCTGTACCAGTCCGATTGCAGCAGGTATTCACGGGTGAACATTTTTCGTATCTCGGGATGACGGACATCCATGCCCTGGTATTCACCTTCTGCCATGATATGCAGCAACGCATGCAGCGGTGGACAGGCATCTTCGATACTGCCGTCATCGATATACTGGCGGGCAACATTACACTGTGCTTCAACTATGTTATCGATGCCATCAACAAAAACTTCCATGTCCTGCGTCTCGGGTTTCAGGATGGCTTCAGTAAAGACCGCATTCGGGTTATCAAAGATTTTACCCAGTACACCATGCACAAAGCGGTCTGTGATACGGTAACCTAGCCTGCTTGCAAGGACGGTGCGTCCCTGGTGTTCGAAATCCTCCAGCTGCTCAAGGTAACCCTTTTCAATCATCACTTCCGGTTTACGTTGTTGATCCGTTAAACGAGACCAGATTTCCGGAACCAGCAGACTGATATCATGATTAACTTTTACATTTGGCCCGACATGACCGGCAGAGCTGGAATAACCGGCATAGCCTGTCAGGATATAGGAAACGAGTGCATTATTCAGATCTACCGTCGGCCTTAGCGCATTGAATGGTCCCTTGGTCAGCGCGCCCTCACTGCCGGCACCGGTTGTTGAAGGTGATTTCCCTGTCAGACTGCAGATGAAATCCATAAACAGTTCCGGTAGTTCCTGGTAATGGATCGGGTTATAGACAGCAAGTGGCCTTACGCCCGCTTCCGGTGGATTGTTACGGCGCCCGGTCAATACGGCATCCACTGGATGACAAATCGGCTGCTGCAGCGGTAGTTTTCGATGAAAGCGTACGCCCATTTCGGCAACATAGTTGCGGACAGGCTCTACCAGGTCCTGCCGAGCCTGCAGGTACCTGGGGTTTTTACTCGGTTTGCCATCCACTAGCCTGGGGTGGGCAGATGAAACCACATAACCATTCGATTCATCATAGGCCTGCTGCAATAACTGCTTCATCGGTGGTGAATAATTATCGAAGGTAAGCACGTCCTCGACGACCGCTGCCAGTTGCTCACCCTTCAACGGCTGATAATTGGCGAGGAAGTTTCCAGCTTTGGCGATATCGGATTCTGCCTGCGAATCAAAGCCTGGAATGATGGCATCATCAGGTCGCTGAAACAGTCTGTATTCGCAGTTAGTGACCAGTTTGACACTGTTATCGTTCTTCAGTGTATCCTGACAGTCTGCAAGGCATCGCGCAGGGACGACGATAGATGCCGTTATGTCATCTTCTTTCTGAATCTTCTCCGTAGCAATAAAATCCTGCCGAACTTTGAAAATGCGCCACTTTCCTGCCTCATCAAAGCCTACACGAAGGTAGGATGCGATGATTCGACGACCATGCATCTTGATCTCATGCCCTGAAGCGCCATCAATCTCGTCGACAGTTATATAG
>JARFQI010000200.1 GCA_029287855.1 Arenicellales bacterium
ATTTTGTTTCATATCCCCTCCCTTCTTGGCGCCTTGCCTTCTTAGCAGGCGTCTTTTCTTGTCAATCATCGGGTAGCAAAGTAATATTGCCTGCTTATTGTAATTAGCAGGATAAAACATGATTCACGGTAGCCTTGTCGCCCTCGTCACGCCAATGGATGCGGATGGCAATGTAGATCAGGAGGCTCTCGAGCGTCTGGTTGAATTTCACGTTGACAATAATACAGACGCAATTGTTGCGGTTGGCACCACTGGTGAATCCGCGACATTGGATGTTGATGAGCACTGTGACGTTGTCAGACAGGTTGTCAGGCTGGTGAACGGGCGTATTCCTGTAATCGCCGGGACAGGTGCGAACGCAACAAGAGAAGCTATCACCCTGACGGCTAAATCAGCTGAACTGGGTGTTGATGCCTGCCTGCTGGTCACTCCATATTATAATAAGCCCGGTCAGGAAGGCCTGTTTCAGCACTATAAAGCGATTGCAGAAGCTGTTGATGTAGCGCAAATACTCTATAATGTCCCGGGCCGGACAGCCTGTGACATGTCTGATGAAACTAGTTTAAGGCTCGCTGAAATTCCTAATATCATTGGACTCAAGGACGCGACAGGAAATCTTGATCGTGCTGCCTGGCTGGTTCAGCACAGGCCTGAAGGTTTCGCCCTGTACTCTGGTGATGATGCTACAGCGATGGAGTTTGTACTTGCTGGCGGAGATGGCGTGATATCTGTCACGGCTAATGTGGTGCCAGCCGCGATGCATGAAATGGTGATGGCGGCTAGAAGCGGTGACCGGCAACAGGCTGATACAATTAATCAGACACTTACAGCATTGCACAGAGACCTGTTTGTTGAGGCGAACCCGATACCTGTTAAATGGGCGGTGCAGCAGATGGGGTTGATGGGACCCGGCATACGTCTTCCACTGACAGGACTGGCGAGTGAGCATCAGCAGGTTGTCAGAGATGCGATGGTTAAGGCCGGCGTGCTTTAGCTTTCATATAACAGGGTTGCTGATCAATGATAGGTATAGCCGGCCATTCTGTTTTTTTTGAACTTAATTTATTGCGGCAAACAGACACAATGAAAAGATCTCTTACTAAAGTCATTTTACTTGCTTTGCTCATCGCGGTTGCTAGCGGTTGCAGCTGGTCGAAAAAAGATAAAGAGCCGAAGCAGAAACCGCTCACAGATTATCGTGAAAGCAGGGAAATCTCTGCGCTGGAAATACCTCCGGATCTTAGTTCTGATGCTACCGAGAAAAGCCTGACTGTGCCAAAGTATCAGCAGACACCGCCAACCTCCACGACCACAAGCCCCTCCACGAGCCCGCAAACATACCCTATGGACGCTGTCGTGACTGGCGAAGAAAAATCGGCGACCTATGTTGAAGCCGATGAGTCGACCTCATCAACAGACACGAAAGTCGCGCCGAAGATGTACATAGAGCGCGCAGGGTCTCAGCGCTGGCTGGTAGTACATAGATCTTACTCTGAGACATTTTCAGACGCTCGGGACTTTGTTCTATCTTCTGGTCTGGCTCTGGAACGGGAAGATAAGGACGCCGGAATACTTGAGACTGGTTGGGCTAATAATTACGCTACAGAAGTTTTATCTGGTATGCAAAAATGGCTAAATAAAGGGTTGGGATCAATTTATACCACTCCTACCAGGGATAAATACCGCATCCGTATAGAACCTGGCCGCCTTGAAGGGACGTCCGAAGTTTTCATCAGTCACAAAGGCATGATAGAAAAAGTCCTCGAAAGTAATAATACTGCTGACCCGGTCCGAACGGTATGGGAAAGCGTGCCTCCTGATGCCACTCTTGAAGCTGAAATGCTGGCCTTGCTGATGGTTGATATGGGTGCCAGCGAGGCGACCGCCACTAAAAGTCTTGCTAGTTCAGAAAAGGCACCAGACCGTGCCAGCATCGTCACCTCTGCTAATGGTCAGCCAGGCCTGGTTGTCGATGATCAGATTGAGATTGCATGGCGCCGGGTCGGGCAGACGCTTGACAGGGTTGGTTTCAGCGTAGAAGACAGAGATGCAGGCAAACGAGAATATTATGTGCGCTATGCGGATCCCGAGTTTAGTAATAAGAAACCGGGTTTCTTCAGCAAAATGTTCAAGAAAGATAAGGCAGTCGATGAAGATATCTATAAAATACTGCTGACGGACCAGGGTGAAAAAACAGCAGTCGATGTTTCGGCTAAAGACGGCACACCTGCGCCGGAAAATGTGACAACGCAGATCATCAAGCTGCTTTATGAGCAACTAAGATAGACGTTGTTTTGTCATAGAGTTATTACAAACCCGTTTGGTTTATGTCAGGCGGGTTTTTTTCATTATTTACTTATAAAAATTAATTTGAGCCACGGTATATGAGCTTTTTAACACTACAGGGCGCGCCTGCAATTTCGGACTTTCGACTCAGCAAGTTAAAACAGCAGTTGTCAGAAAAAATTTTTGATCTTGATGCCATTTCGGCGAGCTACTGGCATTTTGTCAAGGCTTCCAGCGAGCTTGACGAGCAGGAACTTGAGCATCTGAATAGCATTCTCGACTATGGCCCAGTGCGTCATGAACCGGATGTGCCAGGCCAGCATTTCCTGGTGATACCTCGCCTTGGAACGATTTCGCCCTGGTCTACCAAGGCAACAGATATTGCTCGCCATTGTGACCTTGAAAAAGTACAGCGGATCGAACGCGGGGTTGTTTGGCATATCAGTACTAAACAACATCGCCTGCTGCAGGAAGATGAAAAACAGTATGTAGGGGACCTCATCCATGACCGCATGGTGGAGTCAGTCTATGACTCTCTGGAACAGGCAGAACTTTTATTTGATCAGCACAGCCCTGCCAGCATGCGTTGTGTCGACCTTGCCGATGATGGCAAACAGGCATTATTAGAAGCAAATCAGCAATGGGGACTGGCCCTGTCCGAAGAGGAGATTGAATACCTTGTCGATTCATTTTCCGAAATAGGTAGAAACCCAACCGACGTAGAACTGATGATGTTTGCCCAGGTCAACTCGGAACACTGCCGCCATAAGATTTTTAATGCTGAATGGATGCTTGATGGTGAAAAGCAGCCTGATTCGCTGTTTGGCATGATCCGTAATACGCATCGAACAAACCCACAGGGAACCATAGTTGCCTACAGCGATAATTCTTCAGTCATCAGCGGCTATGAAAAGTCCAATTTTCAGCTTGATAAAACCGGCCGTCATTATCGCTGGCAGCAAGATGATGCTCATATATTGATGAAAGTTGAGACCCATAATCACCCGACTGCTATTGCACCCCACCCGGGGGCAGCAACGGGTTCCGGCGGTGAAATACGTGATGAAGGAGCGACCGGCCGTGGTAGTAAACCTAAAGCGGGACTTTGTGGATTCAGTGTTTCAAATCTCAGGCTGCCGGATGATGTACAAGCCTGGGAACAGGATTATGGTAAACCGGACCGTATTGCCAGTGCACTGGACATAATGCTCGAGGGACCCATTGGTGCCGCATCGTTTAATAATGAATTTGGCAGACCCAATATCTGCGGTTATTTCCGCAGCTATCAGCAGATGCTGCCGTCAGGTGAAGTGCGCGGCTATCACAAGCCGATAATGCTCGCAGGCGGTCTCGGGTCTATTAAGTCCGAGTTCACGGAAAAATCGAAAATACCGGCTGGCACACGCATAGTTGTACTCGGCGGCCCATCGATGCTGATCGGTCTTGGCGGCGGGGCTGCTTCGAGTATGTCCTCAGGGGCAAGCTCGGAAGATCTCGATTTTGCCTCGGTTCAGCGCAGCAATGCTGAAATGCAGCGGCGCTGCCAGGAAGTCATCAACCGCTGCTGCGA
>JARFQI010000030.1 GCA_029287855.1 Arenicellales bacterium
GAGTGGCAACTATTATCTCGGCAGGCACGCCATAATCCTTCTCGGCACGCGCCAGTGTATTCTCATGCAATCTCCAAAATTCTGTACCTTTGCTAATGTTTTTTTCTGTCAGGAAGATTTTACTGTATCGCGTCCAGGTCATGGTAGACTCTGCCGGCCTGTCCATCGCCTCGATAATCCGCGGCTTTATCTCAACATTTTTAAACAGCTCTTCCAGCTGTGGCACGGTGTAATCCGTTTTACTGGCAACCTGTTTGAATAAAGTATTTAATTGCTTGTAGTCACTGCTCTGTAGCGCAAATGCAGCGCGGTTGACAGAAATCAAAGTCAGTAACAGGAAAAGGAAAGAGAGGGTTTTATTTATCATAATCATTAATGCATAAACCAGCGGTTAGAATAAGCAGACATCAGAATACCAAAACCGGCCATCAGAGAAACCATCGATGTGCCGCCATAACTTATCAGGGGCAGTGGCACACCAACAATCGGTAATATACCGGTCACCATACCAATATTCACGAATACGTAAATGGCGAAGGTAACTGCCAACGAACCACAGAGTAATCGCGTATAAGAGTCCTTGGCTTCAATTGCAATATACAGACTTCGGCCGATGACAAAAAGATATGCCAACAACAATATCATTGAGCCGATAAAGCCAAACTCCTCGGAAAACACGGCAAAAATAAAATCTGTCGACCTTTCCGGTATAAAATCCAGTTGAGACTGGCTGCCATTGAGCCATCCCTTCCCATACATGCCACCGGATCCCACAGCTATTGCAGACTGGATAGTATGGTAACCAGCGCCCAGCGGGTCTGACCAGGGATCAAACAGCGTAAGAATTCGTTGACGCTGATAGTCGCGAATCAGATACCAGCCCAGCGGCGCGGCAGCTGCCAGCAGTCCCGCCAGCACAGCAATAATTCGCCAGGACATGCCGGCGAAAAAGATCACTACTAGCCCTGAGGCTGCTATCAGGATCGCCGTACCAAGATCCGGCTGCTTGATCACAAGGAAGGCGGGAATAGCAACGACTATAAAGCCAAGTATAACTGTTGGCAATGAAGCAGGTAGTGGTTTTTTTACCATAACCCAGGCCACCATCATCGGCACTGCCAGCTTCATCATTTCAGCTGGCTGAAAGCGAACAAAACCAATGTCTATCCAGCGCTGGGCACCTTTTCCAATCACCCCCGCACCTAGAACGATGACTAAAAGTAATATCCCGATACTGTATATATATGGGGTCCAGCGCAATAGCTGCTCCGGTGTCACTCGCGCCACCACCAGCATCACAACGAACGCCAGGGTGATACGAATCGATTGCCGAATCAGTAAATCGGTGTTCTGGTCCCCGGCACTGTAAAGGACAAACAAACTGATAGCCGACAGGGTTAGCAGTCCTGTCATCAGTGCCCAGTCGATAGAAAACTTTTTTTGCTCTGTCATGACGGATCTGCCTCTTTGGCGGGTTGCTTGCCTAGCAGGTAATAATCCATGACCTTGTGTGCAATCGGACCAGCGGTTGAGCCTCCATGTCCACCATTTTCTGCGATCACAGCAACCGCTATGTCTGGTTTTTCTGCCGGGGCAAAAGCAACAAAAAGTGCATGATCGCGGTGCCTGGGAGCTACTTCAGATTCTATATATCTCTCATTCTGCTTGATCCCTATCACCTGTGCCGTTCCTGTTTTGGCGGCTATTTTGTAGGGGCTGCCAGCGCCTATCCGCCGCGCAGTGCCGCGAGGAGAGTCGGTGACATCAACCATTGCCTGTATTATGATTGAAAGATCATCTGCATTCCACTCACCGCTGTTCAGCATAACTGGTTTATTTACATTTTTTTCATTGCTAACTGTATCTTCTTCTGCCATCAACAGATGCGGCTTCATGCGCACTCCTTGATTGGCCAGTGCTGAAGTAGCAGAAGCCAGCTGCAGCGGTGTTGCCAGCACATAGCCCTGGCCAATACCAGCGATCACTGTTTCACCGGGGTACCATGGCTGATCTCTTGCTGCACGCTTCCACTGCCGGGAGGGTAAAAGTGCGGCTGACTCGCCATTAAGGTCAATTCCGGTCTTACTGCCAAACCCGAATTGGGAGAGAGAATCATGCATGGCATCAATGCCCAGGTGATGGGCAAGGTCATAGAAATAAACATCACAGGACTGTACCACTGAATCATGCAAGTCTACCGAGCCATGGCCGCTGTGCTTCCAGCAGCGGAACCGGCGACCACCTTTGCTTAAGGTATAAAAGCCCGGACAATAAACTTTTTTCGCCGGGCTTTGTTTGAGCTTTAACCCTACCATACCCATAAATGGCTTTATTGTTGAACCGGGCGCATATCTTCCCCTAAGTGCCCGGTTTAATAACGGGGTATCAGGAGAATCACGCAGGGCAGAATAGTCAGCATTGCTTATTCCAAAAACAAAGGCATTGGGGTCGTATGACGGCGTGCTGGCAAAGGCCAGTATCTCTCCTGTGCTGGGCTTGATGGCAACGACAGATCCACGATAGTCACCCAGTGCCTGCTCTGCAATCAATTGCAGCTCGCTATCTATGGTTAGATAGATATTTTTCCCTGGAACCGATGGAGTGTTAGAAATTGTGCGTACCACCCGGCCATGAGCATTGGTTTCAATATGGTCAAACCCGCTCTCACCTCGAAGAATATCTTCGTAGAAAGACTCGATGCCGGTTTTCCCGAGAAAGTCTATTCCCCGGTAAAGTGTCTTGTCTATCTTTTCAAGATCACGCGTGCTAATTCGGCCAACATATCCCACTGCATGTGCCCCAGATTCTTTCAGCGGGTAATTTCGTTCCAGCCTCGCACGCAGCTCTACTCCTTCAAAGCGATACCTGTTGACTGCAAAGCGTGCCGCCTCTTCATCTGTCAGCTGGCTGCGTAAAACGATGGTGTCAAACTTGGCGTGGCGCTTGATATCACGCCGGAATAACTTGAGATCGTACTCAGTCAGCTTAACCAGTTTTCCCAGTTCATCCAGTAAGGCATCCATATCCCTGACCTGGTCAGGAACTACTTCAAGGGTATAAGATGGAACGTTGCGGGCGAGAGGAATACCATTGCGGTCAAAAATCAGACCGCGCACCGGTGCCTTGGGCACGACGCTGATTCGATTGTTCTTTGAGAGAGTGTTGTATCGGTCGTATTCGACGACCTGGAGATAGAAAAGTCGTGTCAGCAATATTGCCATCAATAGCATCAGTAAAACACCAATCACAATTGATCGTGAGGTAAATACTCGCGTTTCACGAAATACATCCTTGATTTCAAAATCAGGCATGCTTTTTACTCATGACAACGGCCTCTAGATAGCGACTGGCGACAACTGTAGCGGATGCAGGCAGAAACGCCACGGAGAAAAGATGATGAACGTATTCTGTTGCTCCAGACATTCAATAATCCTTTGCCTGTAAAATTATGCTAACCATCGATCCTATGCACACATAGCTATTTACTGCTGATTTGACGCCTGATGTCTCGCAACACAATAAATATAAATGGCCATACCAGGGCACTTGTCAGTGCAGGTATCCAGTATGTCCAGGTGACAAAAAACTGTCCTGCAATACCTCTGATCCATGCGCTTATTGCCAGGTGCAGAATAACCAGCAGAAACACCATAACCGACTGCTGCCACAGAGGGAACATCCGCACACGTAAATGCAGCATATTTACCAGGTAGGCAATGATGGCAAAAGCCATGGCATTTTGTCCCAGCAGGCTGCCATACATAACGTCCAGCAAAAGCCCCAGCATCCAGCCAGTGAATATTCCTATCCGTTCGGGTATTGCCATGCACCAGTAAATCAACACCAGAATAAGCCAGTCCGGTCGATAGATGATGGCAGTTTCCGGCAACGGCAAACTGGTCAGTATTATCGCCACCAGAAAAGAAATCAGGATGGGTACGCTATTCATCGGTGACTACCTCCTGCTGATCCAGAACTCTTTGCTCTTTGATCGTTTCAGGCCAGATTAGTAGTACTTCGCGCCCGTGATCCAGCTGGGTAACCGGCAGCGTGTTAATAGTCAGAAATTCATCACTCGGTTGCTGTAAAACTTCGGTGACAGTAGCAACAGGATAACCCGTAGGGAAACGCCCCCCCATACCCGAGCTGATCAGCAAATCTCCTATACGGATGTCGGCATCGGCAGTCATGTATGGCAGGGCAAGTCTATTACGGACGCCGGTTCCGAACAGAACACCTCGCAGTCCGTTTCGCATCACCATAACAGGAATTGCACTGCCAGGATCTGTCAACAGGGTAACTGTGCTCTGGAACTGGCTGGTATGAACAACCTGTCCGATAACACCATCGCCATTAATTACCGGCTGACCGACA
>JARFQI010000040.1 GCA_029287855.1 Arenicellales bacterium
GGTATACAGAGCCTGACTGTGGTCATCCGCGGTTTATCAAATGGCACTATCACAGACAAAAATGCCAGAAAGGTATTTTTTAAAGAGCTACTGGTCGGCAGTCTCAACGGCATCATCTGGGCCCTCGTCGTGACACTGGTCACGCTGCTATGGTTCAAAAGCCTGTCGCTGGCGATAATAATCGGCGTGGCAATGATTATCACCATGGCCAGCTCAGCGCTGTTTGGCGCCCTGTTGCCTTCTATGCTGGAACGAATGGGCATAGACCCTGCGCTGGCCGGCGGTGTCGCCCTGACCACTGTTGCAGACGTTGTTGGCTTTGTTAGTTTCCTCGGCCTGGCAACTATCTTTTTGACGTAAAAAAGTTTCAAGTTTCAAGTTTCAAGTTTCAAGTTTCAAGTTTCAAGTTTCAAGTTTCAACAAGATGCTAGATGAGTTCTTCACCCAGTCAACTATTCACTGAACACTAGATTGATTCGTAAACCGAGTACTGGAATTTTTTCTTGCTACTTGGAACCTGAAAGCTGGAACTTACTCGATTTTTTCCTGCGATACCTGACAACCATTACCGGCAATAACCATAACATCAGCATACCGAGAAACAGGCTGTTGCCGAAGCGTACATAGGGTGTAAGGCCTTTCATTGGTATGACTTCAGAGGACAGTACTGATGGCACGAACTGCTCAAGACGGGAAGTTATTTCACCTTTCTCATTGATTACCGCGGTAACACCTGTGTTGGCTGCTCTGACAAAATATCGGCCAGCTTCTCTGGCCCTGATCTGCGCCATCTGCAATCTCTGATGAGGTGCCAGCGAGTTACCAAACCAGGCATCTTCACTAATGTTGATAAGGAATGCCGCACCACTGACGGTTTGCACAAGCTCCTCACCAAAGGCATCCTCATAACAGATACTGACAGCTACCGGCCACCCTGCCAGTTTCATATCCGGCTGCTGCCCCTGCCAGCTGGAGAAATCTGACATCGGTATTTTTAGATAGTCTATTACCCAGCCAAAAATAGGTTTGAATGGAAGAAATTCACCAAAAGGTACCAGGTGCTGCTTTCTATAGATTCCATTTGATCCGGTTGACTTGTTTTTATCGCTGATGCTGATAGCGGCATTGTAATAGTTGCCATTTGCTGGTGAATCAATCGTGCCGATAAGATAATCCGGCATGCTGCCATCTTCTCTTGTTGGCAAAGATAAACCAAACCAGCTTGAAACATGCTGCCAGTTATCCGGAACTGCCCCTTCAGGCCAGACAATAATTGCACTGTTATTTACCACGTTTCGACTTAATGCTGCGTAGTGGGATATGACTTGATTGCTGGCGCCGGGTTTCCATTTTTCGCTGAGCGCAACATTACCCTGCAATAGAGCAATATTAACTTTTGGCCCGGCTGGTTCAACAAACTGCATTCCTCCTGCAGCCCAGCTAGATATAAAAACGCCGCCAATTAGAGCTGCGGCGAGCAACCTGTGCACTCCTTTGCCAATAACCATTAATGTGCTCGAAGCCGCCAGTATGCCAACAACCAGGCTGATGCCATAAACACCGGTTAACGGTGCCAGGTTCATTAATGGGCTATTGCTCTGCGAATAACCCAGGTGTAACCATGGAAAGCCTGTCATCAGCCATCCACGCAACCATTCCATCAACACCCAGAAAACCGGAGCGGCGAATAAAAGCCTATAAACGCCGGGTTGTATAAAGCGAGCCTGCAGCCAGCCAGCGATTGCAGGGAAAAGAGCAAGATAAACGACGAACAGAAAAACCAGTATAGCCGCCAGCGGAGCAGGCATAAACCCAAACTCGTGAATGGAGACATAGACCCAGGATGCCCCTGCGCCGAACAGGCCAAGCCCAAATAAGAATCCCAGCCAGGCTGCCCGGGCGCTTGAAGCTTTTGCCCAGAAGTAAAATAAAATAGCCGGAAAAACTATCGCCAACGGGTAGTAACCAGTTGGCGAAAAAGACAGCACCAGGCCGGCACCTGCTATCAGAGCGATGGCAGGATGCCATCGTCGATTAATCATCCTGTTGTACCTGGTGTATTGAGATTTAACCCTCGTAAAATAGATTCAATCATCTCGCAACCGCTTTTTGACAATTGATCATAAAAGCAGCTGAACATCCATCTGATCTAGAACACAAACTGTTACAAATCTATGCAAGCCTGAAACGATATACTTTGAAGCCTGTCGATTGTTCATGAGTCGTTTGATGAGTCGCTGCTTCCAACATCTGGACCCGGGTTTTCTACCACAGTGAGCTTAAGCAGATTGATTCGTCTGCTGTCACAATGCAGGACCTTAAAATGAAAACCGTTGATATCGACAGATTCACCTCGCTCCGGAAGATAGGAAAAGGTATTGGTAATCAGGCCACCAATAGTTTCTGTATCCCCATGCTGCAAGTCACTATCAAAATATTCATTAAAGTCTTCCAGTGACGTCAGTGCTTTAACAATAAAACCCTCGTCGGTCTTACGTATCATACTGTCGTCTTCATCATAATCGAATTCATCCTGAATATCACCGACGATCTGTTCCAGCACATCTTCAATGGTAACCAGCCCGGCAACCCCTCCGTATTCATTCATCACTATCGCCATATGATTACGATTGGCACGGAAATCTGACAGCAGTACATTGAGTCGCTTGCTTTCAGGTACAAATACAGCCTGGCGAAGGACATCCTTAAAAACGAAACGCTGTTGCTGGTCACTTTCAAAATAGCGCAGTAAATCTTTCGCAAGCAGCACGCCGATGACATTGTCACGGTCTTCATTTATAACCGGGTAACGTGAGTAGCCATGTTCATTCATCACCGGCAGACAGTCTTCCGGTGAAACATCTCTCTCGAGCACGACCATTTGCGACCGCGGTACCATGATGTCTCTCACCTGCATTGTCGAGACCTGGAACACGCCCTCTATCATATCCAGGGCATCCTGGCCTATGAGTTGCCGATCAGATGCAGCACGCAGGATTTTAATCATATCTTCGCGTTCCATGGTACTGCCCAGCAGGGAGAGCCCCAGCCTGGATAACCAGGAACGCAAACGAGGTCGAGGTTTCTTAAGTTTCTTGTTCATTATTGTTAGCTTGATTGTTGATCATAAGGTGGTGGGTACCCCAGACCAGTAATAATACCGGTTTCCAGAGCTTCCATCTCGATAGCCTGATCCGTGTCAATGTGATCATAACCGCAAAGATGCAGTACGCCATGTATCAGCATGTGTGCCCAGTGCGCCTCTACAATTTTGTCCTGTTCGTCGGCTTCGCGCTGAACAACCGGAGCGCAAATCACCAGGTCACCCAGGATGTCAGTCACAACACCGGGAGGATCCTCAAAAGGAAATGAAAGGACATTGGTAGCACCTGTCTTATGCCGGTAGCGACTGTTCAGTTCTGATACTTCAATTTCGTCAGCAATCCGAATCGTCAGTTCTTTATTATTACAGCCACAGGCATTTGCTGCCGCATCCGCCCATGACTGAAACATATCCTTCGTCGGAGCCTGCTGTGCAGGCACAGCAATCTGCAGATCAATCTTCAGAGGCATCAATATGTTTCTCTGCTGCCCTTTTCTTCGATATCACTTTGTTGATAAGCCTCAACGATTTTCTGTACCAGTGGATGCCTGACCACATCCTGTGTTTGAAAATAATTAAATTTGATCTCCGGTATTTTTTTCAGCACATCAATAGCATGCGCCAGACCTGATCGTTGTGAACGGGGTAAATCAGTTTGCGTGACATCGCCAGTGATAATGGCGCGTGAACCGCATCCTATGCGGGTTAGAAACATACGCATTTGTTCTTCCGTGGTGTTCTGTGCTTCATCCAGAATTGCCATTGCTTCATTTAATGTGCGACCTCGCATATAGGCCAGAGGAGCAATCTCAATAATATGGCGCTCCAGCAGTCGGTCAACACGCTCGAAACCGAGCATCTCGTATAACGCATCATATAGCGGACGCAGATAAGGATCTACCTTCTGCTCCAGGTCACCGGGTAAAAAACCCAGCCTTTCCCCTGCCTCTACTGCAGGCCTCACCAGGACAATCTTGCTGATCTCCTCTTTTTCAAGTGCCTCTACTGCGCAGGCAACAGCAAGGTAGGTCTTGCCGGTACCTGCTGGACCTATGGCAAAATTAATATCACTGGTAATGATGTTTCTGGCGTATGCCTGCTGGCGGGGATTACGCAGTCTAACCTTCGCTCGCGGTGTCCTGACCACCATTACATCATCAGTTTCTGCGATGTTCTGCGACAGATGCTGAAGCGCAACATGGACTGACGCTTTACCCAGTTCTTCTCCTTCTTTGGCGTGGGCATAGAGGTCCTGAATCACTGTCTCTACCTTGCCAGTCAAACCTTTACTGCCAAATACAGTGAAATCGCCACCTCGATGCATGATCTTGGTATCAAAGTATTTCTCAATCTGTTTGATATTTTCATTAAACTGGCCACAAAGCATTGCCAGCACTTCATTATCAACAGATTGCAGGGAAAAATGATGGACCGGTTCTGACACACTCATTGTCAAGAGTTCACCCCGAGACACACTGAACAGGAATACTTCGTGGAGTATCAATACCTTCAGCGACCCCGCGCAGTGAATTAGGCAGGGCCGATGTGATCCTGACATCCAGCATATGCCCAATAAGCCTTGATGGGCCGGCAAAATTAACCACGCGATTGTTCTCTGTGCGGCCGGATATTTCCATATCACTTTTCCTGGAAACACCCTGCACCAGAATACGCTGAACTGAACCAACCATATCCTGACTTATGCTGGCAGCATTTTCTAAGATGTGATTTTGTAATATAGCCAGACGCTCTTTTTTTACCGACATAGGCACAGTATCATCAAGATCCGCAGCAGGTGTGCCGGGACGTGCGCTATAAACGAAGCTGAAGGAGTGATCAAAACCAATTGTTTTAATCAGATCCATCGTCGCCTGGAAATCGGCTTCGGTTTCACCCGGAAAGCCAATAATGAAATCAGACGACAAACTGATATTCGGACGAACCTGTTTCAATTTTTCAATTATCTGCACATAGTCATGTGCGGTATAACCTCGTTTCATCAACGAAAGAATTCTGTCAGAGCCTGATTGCACAGGTAAATGCAAATGATCGACCAGCTTTGGGATAGATGCAAAGGCATCAATCAATGTATCACTGAACTCGAGTGGATGTGAGGTAGTAAAGCGAATGCGCTCAATGCCTTCAATCTCTGCAACATATTGAATCAGTGTAGCCAGGTCTGCCTGCGAACCATCATGCATACTGCCCCGGTAGGCATTAACATTCTGTCCAAGTAAATTGACTTCGCGAACACCCTGTTCCGCGAGCGCGAACACTTCGGCCAGCACATCATCAAACGGACGCGAGAATTCTTCACCGCGGGTATAGGGTACTACACAGAAGCTGCAATACTTGCTGCAGCCTTCCATAATCGAAACAAAGGCTGTTGGACCCTCCGCCCGTGGTTCAGGCAGAGCATCAAATTTCTCAATTTCAGGAAAGCTGGTATCAATAGCACTATGCTGCTCTTGCCGACAGGAATTGATCAGTTGCGGAAGCCTGTGCAAAGTCTGGGGGCCAAAAATTAGATCAACGTAAGGTGCACGATCAAGTATGTCCTGCCCTTCCTGGCTAGCCACACAGCCACCGACACCAATCAGTAATGCGGGCCTGTCCAGCTTCCATTCGCGCCAGCGCCCCAACTGCGAAAACACTTTTTCCTGTGCTTTTTCACGAACAGAACAGGTGTTCAGCAGCAACACATCTGCCTGCTCTGGATCCGAGGTCACAGACATACCATGTGACCTGGCAAGCAGGTCAGCCATTCTTTTCGAATCGTATTCGTTCATCTGACAGCCAAAGGTCTTGATAAAGAGTTTCTGGCCGGATTTGATAGCCTCTGTGGGCCTGGATATAGACATTAAAATGCGGGAAAAGTGTTACGGACGAATAAGCTAACTGTATTGGCAAAAAAATACCAGTAAAATTTACTATCTTCCACAGCAATTACTGGTATACCGGCTAAATGAAGTGATTAAAAAGTCCATAAAAACACCTTATTTTTAATTTCTTCCTAATATAAAATAATTAAACAATTCTGAATCTGGATAATAGCAAACCGAATACCCCTTGTTACCATTCATGGTATTATTCAGCCACTATTTCAAGCAATAACACACTAAATATATGAAAAGCGAAAATGTTGTCTGGCATACCACTGCGATTTCCCGCGCTGACCACAACCGGCTGCATGGCCACCGTAGCCTGATACTCTGGTTTACCGGTCTATCTGGCGCAGGCAAATCCACCCTGGCCAATGCCCTTGAAGCACGTCTGCATAACCAGGGCTGTGCCACTATCGTGCTTGATGGAGACAACGTACGCCATGGCCTTTGCGGTGACCTCGGATTTTCAGCTGAGGATCGAGTTGAGAACATACGCCGAATTGGAGAGATGGCAAAACTTTTCATTAATGCCGGCGTGATTGCCCTGACGGCCTTCATCTCTCCGTATGCCAGCGATCGCCGTCGTGTGCGAGACCTTGTAGGAGATGATGATTTTATTGAGATCTACTGCCGCTGTTCGCTGGAAACTTGTGAAGATCGTGATGTAAAAGGCATGTATAAAAAAGCACGGCGCGGTGAAATAAGTGAATTTACCGGAATTTCATCACCATACGATGAGCCTGAACAGGCTGAAATAATTGTCGACACTGATCAACATACTATTGAGGCATGTGTTGACCAGATTATTGCTGAACTCGAGTCAAGGGGTACTTTCCAAAAGCTGGTAACAGCGGATATTGCCAGCGCAGGATAATATTTCAATCGGTAGCTAAAAGAGACACCCTCGTCACCCTGGCCTGCCGTCCACCCTGGGTGACAAATAAACCGGCGACATCCAGAATATAAAGGCACAGAATGCTGCCACCCACACCAGTGCCGAGATTAGCACTAGTGCAAGGTAGCTCTCTGGCGGCATGACCAACGGGAACAACACCCTGATCACAACCGCAATATTGAGTGCGGCAAACGCGGCAGGCATCATCCCAGGTGCTAATAACTTTCGCCCGCTATGCCCCATCGAAACCCGGACCATCATGCCCATTGTCATCAGCCCTATGCCGCCAATAGTGAGCGCATGCAGTGCCAGAGACACAGCAAACCACCCCGCCAGTGCCAGCGCCATCAGAAACAGCCCTGCCACTATCCAGCCATATGCCAGCATCAGCACCCATAATAGTGGCACTCGCCAGATTCCTTTGCTATACCAGCCCGCCAGGCGTATAAAGTGCAGGACTGCGGCCATTACTGCAACTGTGATTATATAGACACCTGACACATTCGCAGTATGCAATACACCAAGAAGCAGCAAAACCAGTGAGGCAGAAATTTCAATTACGGGATAGCTTCTACGCTGGAATCCATCAGCCAGTCCACGTTCAATAAAAAACGGTATCACTCGACCACCCATAATACTGATCAATAGAATTATCATGTAGATAGCAGCATGTAGACCATATCGCTGCCCATACTCAAACCATCCTGCTACGCCCATATGAAAAACGATATTGGCAGCAGACAGCAGCAGCAGGATGCCGATAAAAATAAGGTTCCGAAAATTCCTCGTCTTTATTAGTAAAGGAAGGAGTGATGCAGCCACTGCTGGAAGAAAAGATATATCTATAAGAGCAATCATCCAGTAAGGGAATGTGGCAGGGATAAAAGGCAACACGCGAGCTAACAGCCAGAGAAGAACCAGCATAAGCAATAGTGTGCCTGTTGCAGTTTGCCTGCCAGTCCAGTTTTTTACTGCGGTGAGCAGAAAACCAGCCACGACAGCTGCGACAAAACCAAAGATCATTTCATGGCCATGCCAGTAGACCGGTCCGTATGCAGTAACATTCAATCCTGCTATGCGGCTGCTCGAGAAGAATAGACCCCATACCAGGATAAATAATGCCGCAGAAATGCCCGCCAGCAGAAAAAATGGTCTAAAGCCGAGCTGCAATAATGGCATGGAAGGTTCCGTCTGTTTGTGCGGATGTTCCAGATTTATCAACATTTGCATGCCCTTAAAAGTCTTAACATTTCGTGATCACAATATTCCCTGGTTCATACAGAGAGCTCTTAGTATACGTATTGGAGTTGAAAAGGAATTGATCTATATCATGCGGAAAGAATTCACTGTATTTGCTAGAATTAGATAGTTAACGACTTTTTAATACTGAACACAGAATAATTAATATGAGTAAAATAGCCCTAATCACCGGAATTACCGGCCAGGATGGAGCCTATCTGGCCGAGTTCCTACTTGCCAAAGGTTATATAGTTCATGGCATAAAGCGACGCACTTCGCTGTTTAATACTGACCGAATTGATCACCTCTACCGTGACCCGCATGAAGCAGAGCAAAATTTCGTGTTGCATTACGGGGACATGACGGATTCCAGCAGCCTGGTTCGCATTATTCAGCAAACGCAGCCCGATGAGGTATATAATCTTGCCGCGCAAAGTCACGTAGCAGTCTCATTTGAGGAGCCAGAATATACCGCCAACTCTGATGCCCTGGGATCGTTACGAGTGCTCGAAGCAATACGTATGCTTGGTCTGCAGGAAACTTGCCGTTTCTACCAGGCTTCAACCTCAGAGCTGTTTGGTAAAGTCGTCGAAACACCACAGAAAGAAACCACCCCTTTCTACCCGCGCTCACCCTATGCCGTAGCCAAGCTCTACGCATACTGGATTACCGTAAATTATCGTGAAGCCTACGGTATGTTTGCGTGTAACGGTATTCTATTCAATCATGAGTCTCCGATCCGTGGCGAGACCTTTGTCACCCGAAAAATCACCCGAGCCCTGGCGCGTATTACACTGGGCATGCAGGATTGTTTGTATCTCGGCAATATGGACGCGAAGCGCGACTGGGGCCACGCCAAAGACTATGTCGAAGCCCAGTGGCTGATTCTGCAACAGGACAAGCCTGAAGATTTTGCCATCGCTACCGGCCAGCAGCATTCTGTAAGAGAATTTGTTGACCTGTCGGCAAAAGAACTGGGCATTACCCTGCGCTGGCAGGGTGAAGGTGTCGATGAAATTGGTATTATTGATGGTCTAGACCTGGAAAAAGAAGAACTGCCAGGAGCGTGTCCCGCTATTGGCTCTGTGATAGTCCGGGTTGACCCACGCTACTACCGCCCGTGCGAAGTGGAGACACTGCTGGGAGACCCGACAAAATCACGCGAACAGCTTGGCTGGGAACCGCGCATTTCGTTCAGCGAAATGGTCACCGAAATGGTGCTGTCAGACCTTGCTGAAGCCAAGCGCGACGCGCTGGTTCAGTCGAAAGGATTCAAAGTATTCGAAAGGCGGGAAT
>JARFQI010000087.1 GCA_029287855.1 Arenicellales bacterium
TGGCCTGACAGGTGGTATTGGTAGCGGTAAAACCACAGTAGCAAACCACTTCTCCAGCCTTGGCATCCACATCATTGATGCTGATGAAATCGTTCATCAGATAAGCACGCCAGGCCACCGCGCCTTTGATGCAATCGTCCAGCGTTTTGGCGTTGATGTCCTCAACACCGATGGGACTCTGAACAGGCTAGAACTCGGCCGTCGCGTTTTCACCGATGCCGAAGAACGCAAGGCTCTCGAAGGCATACTTCATCCTGCAGTAAGGACCGCCATGCAACATGAGATCAAAGAATCAGATTCCCCTTACTGTATTCTTGTGATCCCACTATTAGTTGAAACCGGTTATACCGACCTGGTGGACCGTGTGCTTGTCGTCACTGCAGATAGAGAAAAACGAGTGGCCTGGGTCAAACGGCGAAATGGCCTTAGTGACACTCAGATTGAATCAATCATGGCAGCACAGGCCAGCGATGAAGAACGCGAGAGGATAGCTGATGATGTTATAGAAAATAATGGTTCTTTAGATTCATTATTCAAGCAAGTTGAAGATCTGGACTCTAAATACAGATCAAACAGTCAAAGGTGAAGATTGTCGCTTAATAACTTGGAACTTGGATCTGAAAAACCTGAGACCATCTTATTACGTTCTATATTCCGCATTGATACGAACATATTCATGGCTGAGATCCGAGGTCCATATCGTAACCATCTCATCTGAAGCACCGAGTTCTATGTCAACAATAACATCACTGCTGGCAACAGCATTCTGGCCTGCTTCTTCAGTATAGGACGGATCCGGCTCCCCTGCGGTTACGATTGGTAATGCATTCAACCTAATGTTGACCTGGCTAATATCCAGTTTATTAACCGGCGCGCGACCTACGGCGGCGAGGATACGGCCCCAGTTTGGATCAGAGGCAAACAGCGCAGTCTTTACCAGCGGTGACTCGGCGACGGTATAGCCAACCGCCAGGCAGTCATCTTCAGATTCACCACCTGAAACATTGATAGTGATGAACTTGGTTGCTCCTTCTGCATCACGAATAATTGCCTGCGCCA
Source organism: Arenicellales bacterium (assembly GCA_029287855.1). Taxonomy (GTDB): domain Bacteria; phylum Pseudomonadota; class Gammaproteobacteria; order BMS3Bbin11; family BMS3Bbin11; genus BMS3Bbin11. The sequence continues at coordinate 1,060 of JARFQI010000087.1, forward strand.
GGTCCTGCATCAGTGCTGTCAGGACAGAGGCAAATTGTTGATATTCTTTGCTGTTCTCGGTAATAGCTGCCATCTTCGCAGTACCGGTCGCCAACAGTGTACAGGCATCATTGGTCGAAGTATCACCATCGACTGTAATACGATTGAACGACACACGTGTGGCTTCGTTTAGTAAGCTCTGCAATACCGGCTGGTCAATCACTGCATCTGTCGCAATATAGGCAAGCATCGTCGCCATATTCGGACGAATCATCCCTGCACCTTTCGACATACCGGTGATGGTCACTTCACACCCTGCAATATCTACTTTTCTCGAGAACAGTTTAGGCACGGTATCAGTCGTCATTATTGTTTTTGACGCGCGTTCCCAGGCATCTGCATCAGCCCTGAGGTTATGCAGGCAACTCGGCAGCGCCTTTTTGAATGCCTGAACCGGAAGCTGCTGCCCGATCACACCGGTAGAATATGGCAATATTTCAGAGACATCACATCCGAGACTATCTGCCAGCATCTGACAGCACTGAGTAGCATTCAGAAGCCCCTGTTCTCCCGTGCCTGCATTGGCGTTCCCCGAGTTGATTAACAGGGCTCGCGGAGAAACCTGGCCGAGATGTTTTTTGGCTATCTGTACGGGTGCAGCGGAAAAACGATTCCGCGTGAAAACTGCGGCACAGCTGGTACCAGATTTGCATTCGATAACAACCAGGTCATCGCGACCCTTATATCGAATTCCGGCAGCAGTGCTTCCGATTCGAATTCCATTTACTGGCAAAACAGGCATTATTACGAATTAATAAGCATATCTGTGGCCGTTATATCAACAGAGGTCTAGGCAATTTTACCGTGGCACTGTTTATATTTTTTTCCTGAACCACAGGGACATGGCTCATTTCGGCCAACCTTTTTTTCCTGCCTGACATAAGGCGTTTTTGTTTGAACTGCTTCCTTAGCTGCCATCGGCTCAGGCTCACCAGCATCAACATCCGGGTGATTGAACTCCATCGCCTGCTGTTGCTTTTGCTGTTGCATGTTGGCTTCCATTTCAGCGACTTCGTTTTCTTCTCGTAGCTGCACACGAGCAAGCAGAGTGGTTATCTCGCGCTTGATACGTTCAAGCATTGAAGTAAACATTTCAAAAGCTTCCCGCTTGTATTCCTGCTTGGGGTCCTTTTGAGCATAACCGCGCAAACCGATTCCCTGTCGCAAATGATCCATTGATGCCAGGTGGTCTTTCCAGTAACTATCAAGCACCTGCAGAGTGATTGCCTTCTCAAGGTGATTCATAACCTCTCTTCCATACAAATCAATCTTCCCCTGGTATGCTTTATCTATGGCGTCCTGAACCCTTTCCCGCAGGGTTTCTTCATGTAGATCATGATCTTCTTCCATCCACTGGCGTAGTGGTAATTGCTGACTGAATTCACCTTCCAGGTCTTCTTCCAGGTGTTCGAGGTCCCACTGCTCGGGCATACTTCCGGGTATAATAAAACCTGAAATCTCATTTTCTACTACTTCATGCCGTATCTGGGTGATATTTTCAGAAATATCATCCGTATTCATCAAATCATTGCGCTGCTTATAGATGACTTTTCTCTGTTCATTCGCGACATCATCATATTCAAGCAATTGCTTACGAATATCAAAGTTCCTTCCTTCTACCTTTCTCTGGGCATTCTCAATCGCCTTCGACACCCACGGATGCTCAATCGCCTCACCCTCTTCCATACCCAGCTTCTGCATGATTCCAGAAACCTTTTCAGAGGCAAATATTCTCATCAAGCTGTCTTGTAACGAGAGGTAGAAACGGGTTGAACCCGGGTCACCCTGGCGACCTGAACGTCCGCGTAACTGATTATCTATTCTGCGTGACTCATGACGTTCCGTACCAATAACATGCAAACCACCTGATTCGATGACTTTATTATGCCGAGCCTGCCACTCTCCCTTGATGGCGCTGGCGCGAGCATCATCACCCTCAACCTCAGCCAGTTCCATTTCAAGATTACCGCCAAGAACGATATCTGTACCTCGGCCGGCCATGTTGGTAGCAATAGTCACTGCCCCCGGCGCCCCAGCCTGAGAAATAATATGAGCCTCACGCTCATGTTGCTTGGCATTCAATACTTCGTGTTTTACGCCTGCTTGCTTGAGCAAATTAGAAATGTATTCAGATGAGTCAATAGAAGCCGTACCCACCAGTACAGGCTGCTCTCTCTTTTGGCAATCCTTTACATCTTCGAGAATTGCCTGGTATTTCTCTTCTACCGTGCGGAAGATCTGGTCACCCATATCATCCCTCCTTGCCGGCATATTAGTCGGTATGACAACCACTTCGAGACCGTATATTTGTTGAAATTCAAATGCTTCAGTATCGGCGGTACCAGTCATGCCAGACAATTTTTCGTACAGGCGAAAGTAGTTCTGAAAAGTGATTGATGCCAGGGTCTGGTTTTCTTCCTGAATTTTCACCCCTTCTTTTGCTTCCACTGCCTGGTGTAGTCCGTCAGACCACCGCCGTCCCTGCATCATGCGGCCGGTGAACTCATCGATGATTACGATCTCATTATTGCTAACGATGTAATCTACATCACGCTGAAAGAGTTTATGTGCTCTTAAGGCAGCATTCAGGTGATGCAATAAACTGATATTCGTGACATCGTAGAGACTGCTGCCCGGTGGCAACATCCCCGCCTTTTCAAGCAGTTCTTCTGCATGCTCATGCCCTGCTTCAGTCAGAAAAGCCTGTTTTGATTTTTCATCTACCGAGAAATCACCGGGACCATCTTCACTTTCCTGCGGTATCAGAGATGGGATAATGCTGTTGATACTCTGGTAGAGATCACTGCTGCCCTCAGCTGGACCGGAAATAATTAATGGTGTGCGCGCTTCATCAATCAGAATAGAGTCCACTTCATCAACAATAGCAAATGACAACTTACCCTGCATGCGCTCATCAGACTGGAAGGCCATGTTATCTCGTAGATAATCAAAGCCGTATTCATTATTGGTGCCGTAGACTACATCACAGTCATACGCGGCTTTTTTATCCGCCGGGGGCTGACCGGAATAGATGACCCCTACTGTCAGACCAAGGAACCGGTACACCTTGCCCATCCACTCTGCATCACGCCTGGCGAGGTAATCATTCACTGTAATTACATGTACGCCATCTCCAGGTATAGAATTTAGATATGCAGCAAGTGTCGCAACCAGTGTTTTGCCTTCACCAGTACGCATTTCTGCGATTTTTCCCTGGTTCAGAACCATTCCTCCAACCAGCTGGGTATCAAAATGTCGCATCCCCAGGGTACGTTTGGCAGCCTCCCTTACCGTCGCAAAGGCCTCTGGCAGTAGTGAATCCAGCGACTCGCCATCCTTATAACGCTTGCGGAATTCATCAGTCTTTGCTATCAGTGCAGCATCATCAAGCGATTCAATTGCTGACTCAAGAGCATTGATTTTATCTACCGTTCTGTTGAACTTTTTAATCAGTCTCTGATTTCGACTACCAAAAATCTTTTTAAACAAGGTATTTTCCTACATTAGGTAATCAAGAAAATTATTCCGTACTATTCAGTTCACCCTGTGTCCGGTATTTATTTTTTGACTTTCTTGATCGTTACTAAGTTAACATCTGCAGTTTCCTGCCTGAATGATATGCCGGGCCAGTAAAACAAGGCCATCCGGTTATCTTCAGTGGTCTTTTGCTTTGCGGGCGGAATATAGCCGCTTACGAGGATTAAATCTGCGTCCATCTTTAAACATTTCAAGATGAAGATGTGGACCGGTAGAGCGTCCGGTCGAACCGATTTCGGCAATTACCTGATCCTGATCGATACGATCACCGGTTTTGACTGCCAGCTTTGAAATGTGGGCATATCGGGTCAAGTATCCATTCCCGTGGTCGATCTCGACCATGTTACCAAAACCGCTGCGGTTCTCAGCACGGGTCACCACACCAGCAGCCAGTGCGTGAATAGGTGAACCCTCAGCTGAGGGTATATCAACGCCTTTATGAAAAACCTTTTTGCCAGTGAATGGGTCACTACGATATCCGTACGATGAGGAGATATAGCCCTTCTTTACTGGCCAGCCCTTGGGATCTAAAGACTGTTTCAAGTCCTTGTCGAGCATAGCATTTTCAAGCAAATCAAGCTCCAGTCGTTCCTGAGCAAGGTTCTCTGCAACTCGATCAATGGACTCTTTCAAATCGACTATATCCAGATGATTCCCACTATGTTCCGTATTACTTCCGCCCAAAGCCGGTTCCACACTGAAATCAAATTCACTCTTATCGAGTCCTGCCATTTCTGCCAGTCTTTGTCCAAGTGCATTGCTGCGCATAGATTCTGCCTGCATGCGACCTAACTGCAGGCTTAATGCATCCAGGCTAGCCTCAGACTGTCGCTGAATCTTGTTGACATGTTTTTGCAGGATCGACAGGCGCTGTTTTTGCTCAGCGATGAGTTCAGCAGAAGATTGATCCCCGTCAGTAGCAGACCATTGATTAGCAAGATACCAGGACACTCCACCTGCAGTTACTGGAAGTACAAGGAACAGGAAGATTCCAAGCACCCAGGTTGTCCGGGATGACAAACATGAGCGGCAGGCCCGCCCAGAACGTTTTGGAATAATGATAATTTGCATGTCTTGGCTGTGTTATTCCCAGTAATGAAGCTACATTAAATTTACTAATCCGTAAATAATAGTCTTCCATATAAAATTTCACTTTTACACAGAATTTAAGTTATAAAAGAGAGCATGAAACATATCTCTTCATATCTCTCGCAAAGCGGCCTTAAACGCCATGTTTCAAATGACTGGCTGGTCAGCCTGTGGCAACGCACCGCACCGACTGCTTTGCAACAAATTTGCCGACCCAAACAATACCATGAGAACTGCCTGACCCTGCAGGTAGACTCTTCTATCTGGTTGAGCCGTGTCCGACAGCAACAAAAATCTCTGATACGGCATTTACGCCGTAGTCGTGAATTTTCTGGCCTCGGGAAAATAAAACTGGAGGTTTCACCCCGCCAAATGACTATCAGGCATAAGAGGTCAAACCATCATCACCGAAAACTGTCTGGAAGTAATAAAAAACTACTTCTTGATTCCGCTGCCCATCTGTCAGATCCTGAACTCAGACGCTCACTGGAACGCCTTGCTAAAACTGCTTCAAGATCCTGAATCTAAATTTCTATTCTCTGTATCTATTCAGTACTACGATTACTGTGCAACTGGAACCGCACCGGAAAATGGTATCGGCGCTTCCTTGGGGTCATCGAAGGACACAACCTCATAGGCGCTTTTATCATTAATCAGTTTGCGCAATAAACGATTATTCAATTCGTGACCTGACTTATGGGCACTGAACTCTCCAATTAACGGATGCCCAAGAAGATAGAGATCACCAATAGCATCCAGCACTTTATGTTTGACAAATTCATCTTCGTAACGAAGTCCATCCTCATTCAGGATATGGTAATTGTCCATTACAATGGCATTATCAAGGCTACCGCCACGGGCCAGGCCAGCATTTCTAAGGGCTTCCAGATCATGCATAAAGCCAAAGGTTCTCGCTCTGCTGACTTCCTTAACAAATGAGGTAGTAGAGAAATCAACTGTAGCAACCTGCACAGCATTTTTGATTACGGGATGATCAAAATCGATGGTAAATGAAACTTTAAAACCATCCAGAGGCTCAAACTGAGCCCATTTATCGCCGTCTTCAAGTCTCAATTTTTTCTTGATGCGTATATATTTTTTCGCGCTTGACTGCTCCTGAATTCCGGCTGATTGCAACAGAAAGACAAAAGGCCCTGCACTACCATCCATAATTGGTACTTCAGGTGCTGTCAGGTCGACATAAGCATTATCAATTCCGAGTCCGGCAAACGCTGACATCAGGTGCTCAACTGTAGAAATTTTTACGCCATCTTTTTCCAGCGATGTAGACAAGCGGGTATCACCAACATTGTCCGCCCTCGCAGGCACTTCTACTGGTAGATCAAGATCGATTCGTCGAAAAACTACTCCTGTATCTACCGGCGCAGGTCTGAGTGTCAAATAGACTTTCTCACCGGTGTGAAGCCCGACGCCAGTGGCGCGAATCACATTTTTCAGTGTGCGTTGTTTGATCATCTCTTTCGCCCTATTCAAGTTGTGTTCGTGAAAAAACACCCCTGAATTTGCGCAGCCTCAATAATTTACTCGTAAATACCGCAATGCTACACGAAATTAAGGGAATTGTGTACTCCAGTTTTACATCATGACCCACCGCCAACCGGTAAATTCATACCCTGAGTCGCCACCCTGATATCAGTCTGCCTGTCTTCTCAGAAAGGCCGGTATATCAAGATATTCTGAGCCAGTTTCCTCACCGGGAACAAACTGATCACCCATTTTTCGCTCCCTGTTCATGCGCAGCACAGTTGGTTCTTCGAGGTCGCTATATGAACTATGGGCAGCAGCCTCATCAGCAGCCTGCCTGTGAGTTCCACGTACCAGCGTTGGCTTTTGTTCTACACGAGAAACATCATCCAGCCCGGTTGCAACAACAGTCACCCGCAGCTCTTCACCCATATCTTCATCAATAACTGCACCGATCACAATGATGGCGTCTTCATGTGTATATTCAGCGATTGCATCACCGACTTCAGAGAATTCCCTCATAGTAATGCTTGTATTCGCTGTAATATTAACCAGCATTCCACGCGCACCTGATATATCGAAGCCTTCCAGGAATGGACTAAACAGCGCCCCACTGACTGCTTCTGCTGCACGATTTTCGCCCGATGCAGCGGCTGAGCCCATCATGGCTTTACCCATTTCCTGCATTACCGTTGTGACATCTGCAAAGTCAACATTGATAAGCCCCTGACGCGTAATCAGTTCTGCAATCCCCTGTACCGCCCCCTGCAGCACCTCATTGGCCATAGAAAAAGCATCTGTAATTGGTGAGTCTTCGACATCAAGCAGTTTCTCATTTGAAATTGTGATCAGAGAATCGACATACTCAGTCAGCTCAGCAATACCTTCATCGGCAATTTTCATGCGCCTGTTACCTTCGAACCGGAATGGGCGAGAAACCACCGCTACAGTGAGTATCCCCATCTCTTTTGCCTGCTGGGCGATTACCGGTGCTGCACCGGTACCTGTACCGCCACCCATGCCTGCAGTGATAAAGACCATGTCTGCTCCTTCCAGAGCTTCAGCAATTCGGTCTTTGTCTTCCAGTGCTGCCTGCTTACCAATTTGTGGGTCGGCTCCCGCACCCAGCCCCTTCGTTAAATCAGCACCAATCTGAATCACAGAATGCGCAGCAGTTGCATTCAGTGCCTGTGCATCCGTGTTTGCCTTGATGAAATCAACACCATCAATATTGCTCCGCATCATGTGGTCGACAGCATTACCACCGCCACCCCCAACGCCGATCACCTTGATGACAGCCTGTTGATTAGTAGTATCCATTAACTTAAACATAACTTGATCTCCTTCTTTGACACTCTGGTTGTCGTTGCCTGATAACATTTAAAAAAATCCCCTGATACTGCATTGATATTAAAAACTGCCTGTAAACCAACTTTTCATCTTGTTAAGAACAGATCCAAGAACCGGTTTCATTTTCTCTGACGTCACCGGATCATTTCTCTTGCGGTAACCGAAATGAATAAGCCCAATTCCGGTTGAATAAATCGGATTGCATACCACTTCTTTCAAACCTCCTTCATAACTTGGCGACCCCAGTCGAACAGGTTGATGAAATATTTCTTCGGCCAGCTCAACCATCCCCTGTAATTTTGATGAGCCTCCTGTTAGCACTATCCCTGAACCAATAAGATCTTCAAATCCACTTCGGCGCAATTCAGCAAGAACCAGGCCGTACATTTCTTCGACCCGTGGTTCAATCACTTCAGACAATGTCTGTCTTGCAACGCGCCGTGGCGGGCGCCCACCAACACTGGATGTTTCAAACACGTCGGATGGATCAGTTAGCTGAGTAAGCGCACAGCCGTATTTTTTCTTGATCTCTTCGGCTGAATTGGTCGGGGTTCGCAGTGCGACAGCGATATCATTCGTTATCTGGTCGCCCGCTATTGGAATCACTGCTGTATGTCGTATCGAGCCTTCTGTGAACACGGCGATATCTGTTGTCCCGCCTCCAATGTCGACCAGGCAGACGCCAAGATCTTTTTCATCTTCTTCCAGCACAGCATCACTTGAAGCCAGCTGCTCGAGGATAATGTCGTCGACTTCCAGTCCACAGCGCTGGATGCACTTGATGATATTCTGCGCAGCACTGACTGCACCGGTGATGATATGCACCTTCGCTTCGAGGCGGACACCACACATACCTACGGGCTCCCTGATACCATCGAGGGAATCAATAATGAATTCCTGCGGCAGGATATGCAGTATCTTCTGGTCCGCGGGGATTGCCATCGCACGGGCAGCCTCTATTACGCGGTCTACATCACCCTGGCCAATTTCCTTATCACGCACAGCAACGACGCCCTGAGAATTAAAACTGTTGATATGGGCGCCGGCAATTCCGGCATAAACCGAATAGATCTGGCAGCCTGCCATCAATTCTGCTTCTTCAACTGCGCGCTGAATTGACTGCACGGTCGATTCGATATTAGCAACGACACCGCGCTTCATACCGCGGGCAGGGTGATGACCTACGCCAATGATTTCAATTTCACCATCGACGGAGACCTCCCCCACAATAGCCAGGACTTTGGATGTGCCAATATCCAGCCCCACTATCAGATTGCTTTCGTTTTTCTTAACCATCAAACCCTTACCATCTATATATTTCCATTTAACGATTTACCCGGCACTAACCGGTGCCTCTTCTTCAATACTGTCCCATTTCACTGCAAAACCATTCGGGTACCGCAGATCAACGGCCTCAAGACGCTGTCCAAGTTTGTCCAGAGTCTGCCCGTATGCGCGGGCAAACCGATACAGGCGATCAGTCATATCACGTCGTCCAAGGCGAATTTTTACCTTCTCATTCCTTGAGCTGTTATGTGCAATCAGCTGCCATGCACCGCGCTGAGAATATGTGATTTGATCTAACTGCATTCCCACATCTGCCAATAAATTTGAGAACTGGTGGTACCTGAGCTGTACCAGTGCCTGCGTTCCTTCAGGACCTGACCAGCGAGGCAGGCCTTTCATTTTTAAACCAGGTATTTCAACCACCGCTGCATCACTGGTAACCCATTTCTCTTTGTTCCATGCAGCAATCAGGCGCTCTTCTTTAATGTTCACCTGGAGCCTGTCTGGCCAGCGGCGGCTAACAGACACATCCGACACCCAGTCAATATCACGCAGCGATGTCTCCATCTTTTGCAGATCAATCGCGAAAAAATTATTTCCGACGTAGGGGGCGACTTTCTGCTGCAAAGCAGATTTTTCAACATGCCTGAATTCACCGATAAAACTAATTCGTGACACGGGGAAGCGGTCAGGCTGCAGAACATAGTCGGCAAACAGTAATAAGCCAGCTGCAAACAGGACGAGTAACAGCAAACTGCTTAGCAGGCTGCCTGTTTGATGCTTGCTCAATGGCACGTGAACCTGTTCAGAGTTACTCATCCGAGGTCTCCAGGATCTGCATTACCAGTTGATTAAAACTGAGCCCCGATTGTTTAGCTGCCATTGGCACCAGGGAATGTGAAGTCATTCCTGGCACGGTATTTACTTCAAGTAGATAAGGCTGCTGGTGTTCGTCCAGTAATACGTCTACCCTGCCCCAACCTCGGCATGAAGCAACATTAAAGGCATTCACTGCCAAATCTTGAACCGCTGACTCAAGTTCCGCGGGCAATCCACATGGACAGATATAGTTTGTCGAATCACTGATGTATTTGGCGTCAAAATCGTAGAATTCGCCCTGTGCTTCGAGCCTGATAACTGGCAGTGCTCTGCCGTTCAGGATGGCGACCGTAAGTTCTGTGCCAGTGATCCATTTTTCAGCCAGAACGATGTCATCCAGCTCTTTCGCGGCATGCCAGAAACGCACAAGCTCATCTCGGTTATTCGCCTTGCTGACTCCAAGACTTGAGCCTTCACGGGATGGTTTTATTGCCATCGGAAAGCCGATGTTAAGTTCTGCCAGTTGCAGATCCGTCTCATCACCAAGCAACATAAAATCGGGTGTTGGCAAGCCGGCACCAATCCACATTAATTTGCAGCGTCCCTTTTCCATAGCGATGGCAGATCCCAGAACTCCACTGCCAGTATAAGGAATACCGAGAACTTCCAGGGCGCCCTGAATCACTCCATCCTCACCCCAGCGGCCATGCAGGGCAATAAATACGCGATTGATACCATTTTGCTGTAAATCACTCAGCACAGAGGCGTCAGAAACATCTAATCCAATGGCATCAACACCCATCTCATCGAGAGACTTGAGTACAGCATTACCGGAAAGCAGGGAAATTTCCCGCTCTGCGGAAGGACCGCCCATGAGGACGGCAACTTTGCCGAAGCGTGCTATCAATGATGAGTCAGTCATGCGTCGCCTCGCCGATGATATGTACTTCCGTTTTCAGTTCAACGCCTGTTTTTTCTGCTACCACTCTCTGTATATGCTTTATAAGTGACTCAATATCAGCAGCGCTGGCGCCACCTTTATTAATAATGAAATTCGCATGCTTACCGGATACCACTGCATCGCCAATTCGTGCCCCTTTCAAACCACAGGATTCAATCAGCCTGGCTGCAAAATCACCTGGAGGATTTTTAAATACTGACCCGGCATTGGCGGTTCCAATTGGCTGGGACTCGTTTCTTTTTTCAAGCAGCTTGCGTAAGCGGCTTTTCGACTCAGCACTGCTGCCATGCTTAAGCCTGATATTGGCGGCAACAAACCATTCATTTTGCGGTCCACTCACAGAACGATACGCCACGGTAAAGTCATTAGCAGTCCGCTGAATACGATTCCCCTGGCGATCTATCATTTCTACTGAATCAACAATCTGCCATGTCTCATCACCAAAGGCCCCGGCATTCATTGACAATGCGCCACCAAACAGACCGGGTATACCAGTGAGAAATTCCCCACCGGAAAGGTTGTTGTTGGCACAAAATCGCGCCACTCTCGCCGAGGGCACACCCACTTCGACACGAACAAGCGTTTCTTCCAGTAGCTCAATAGATTTCATGCCGCTTAACATATGAATGACAATTCCGCGCACTCCACCGTCACGCACCAGCAAATTGCTGCCTAGTCCCAGCCAGGTAAGCGGCAGCGAGGGATCTGATTCATTTAAAAATATTCCCAGATCATCAATATCTGTCGGTTGATAAAAGTAATCCGCTGACCCACCGACGCGCCATGAGGTATGCCTGGCCATTGGCTCATCTGTCAGTAAAAGGCCATTCCAGCGATGAGAAATTGCTGCTGTCATCATGACTCACTCACGAGGCTACTGACGAAGCCGGGTAGTTGCTGCGCTATTCTGCCAATGTCACCAGCGCCCAGAGTAACCAGCACATCGCCTGCCTGCAGGGTATTTGCCAGCACTTCTAATAACTGGTCACGGTCTTCTACAAAAATGGGGATTGCACTACCACGGGCGCGTATCGCACGGCATAACGCCCTGCCATCTGCACTGCTGTCAGGCGTCTCTCCGGCTGCATAAACCTCCATAACAAGAAGATTGTCGACTGAACTGAGCACCTGACCGAAATCTTCCATCAAATCGCGTGTACGGCTGTAGCGATGAGGTTGAAATACCACCAGCTTACGCTTGTCTGGCCACGCTGCATTGATAGCTGACAGTGCGGCCTGCAATTCACGTGGATGGTGAGCATAGTCGTCAACCAGTACCACTTCACCCTCTTTAAAGGAGACACCATCGTTGATTTGAAAACGACGTCCGATACCCTGAAAGTCATTCAGGCCAGAAATAATCTTTTTATTACTGATTCCAAGGTTCCAGGCGATAGAGATAGCTGCCAGTGCATTAAGAACATTGTGCTTGCCTGGCATGTTCAACATCACCTCCACTTCATTTCCAGTGGATTTCTGCTTAACCGTAAACACTGAACGGATACCCTGCTGCCTGAAAGCTGAGGCCTGAATATCTGCGTCTTCACTGAATCCGTAGGTCACAACTGGCCGGCTAATGGATGGCAGGATTTCTCGCACCACCGGATCATCAATACACAGGATGGCCAGCCCATAGAATGGAATATTATGCAGAAACTGGATAAAGGTATCCTTCAATACCGAGAAATCTCCCTGATAGGTCTCCAGGTGATCCGCATCGATGTTTGTTACCACGGCAATCAGTGGCTGCAGGTGCAGAAAAGAAGCATCACTTTCATCTGCTTCAGCAACCAGGTACTGACCTTTACCCAGGCGGGCATTGGCATCTGCACTCAACAGCCGTCCACCTATGATAAATGTTGGATCCATATCACCACTCGCCATAACGCTTGCAACCAGTGAAGTTGTCGTCGTTTTACCATGCGTTCCGGCAACGGCAATACCCTTGGAAAAGCGCATCAGTTCACCCAGCATCTCTGCACGGGGGATGACAGGTATTTTAGCTTCGCGTGCGGCAATAACTTCAGGATTATCATCACCCACTGCGCTTGATATGACGACAACATCTGCGCCATGAATATTCTCTGTCGCATGTCCGTAATGAATTCTTGCACCCTGTGCTGAGAGTTGCTCAGTCACTGCTGATTCAGACAGGTCTGAACCGGATACCAGGTAGCCCTGGTTTATCAGCACCTGGGCAATCCCGCTCATACCTGCCCCGCCGATGCCGACGAAGTAAACATGCTTCACATATTCACGCATGCATCACCTCGATACAGATGTCTGCAACACGTCGTGTCGCATCTGTTTTTGCGTATCGGCGTGCGCGTCGTGAAAGACCCGCCAGGCACGGGCGATCATCAGTCAGTTCAACGAGCAGATCAGCAAGCTTGTCATCTGTGAATCTCTCCTGTGAAATCAGGATTGCAGCTTTCTTATCTGTCAGGAAACGTGCATTTAATGTCTGGTGATCATAGATAGCGTAAGGGTAGGGGACAAAGATTGCCGCGACTCCAGCAGCGGCAATTTCAGCAACCGTCATTGCACCGGCTCGACAAATTACCAGGTCCGCCCAATCGTAGGCGGCAGCCATGTCCTCAATATATTCGCTGCAGCTGGCCTCGATACCCAGTGCATGATAGCTTTTTATAGTTCCATCCAGCTTGTCGCGACCTGCCTGGTGACGTACAGCAGGACAAAGTGATGGCTCGATTTTCGCCAGTGCGGCAGGCACTGTTTCGTTCAATATCTGTGCTCCCAGGCTACCGCCTAGAACGAGCAGATTCAGATTACCGGAACGTCCCTGCAATCTTTGTTCAGGCGCTGGTAATGAAGCGATACTATGGCGTACCGGATTACCGACATAGTGATAATGGCGATTGTCGCTTAACACATCGGGAAACCCGACCAGAACCTCGTTGGCTATTTTTGCCAGCCATTTATTGGTCAGTCCAACGACAGCATTTGATTCATGAATCAATAATGGCAGCATCAGGAACTTTGTCATCAGCCCGCCCGGTCCGGAAACAAATCCGCCCATGCCAAGAGCTGCTTGAGGGCGCCGCCGATAAATAATCACTGCGGTTTGCAGCATGGCATATATAATTTTGAATGGTGCCGTAAGCAGTGCAATAGGGCCTTTACCTTTGATACCGCTAATTGATATCCATTCAACGTCAATCTGATTCTCGGGGACAACCCGCGCTTCAATACCATCGCGGGTTCCCAGCCAGAAGATATCTACCCCGCCGGCCTGTAAAGTATGTGCTACCGCCAGCGCGGGATAGACATGCCCGCCTGTTCCGCCTGCCATGATCATCAGCGTGCTCATCGTTTTCTCCCCGGCTGCGGAGTTGTCTCGCGAGCAACAGCAAACAGTAAACCCATAGCCATGCTGCTGGCCAACAGGCTAGATCCACCCTGCGAAATAAATGGCAGAGGTAAACCCTTTGTCGGCAACACACCCATATTTACACCGGTATTAATCAGTACTTCTATAGCTATCAGCAGGCCAATCCCCTGTGCCAGGCGACAGGCGAAAAGGTTTCCCAGCGACTCAGCCTTTCGCGATAATGCAAAGGCATGCCATATCAATGCCAGAAACAAACCCAGCACACAAAGAACACCAATGAAACCAAGCTCCTCACCGATAACCGCAAACAGGAAGTCTGTGCGGGCTGCAGGGAGATAATTGAGTTTCTGGATACTTTCCCCCAGACCAATCCCGCTCCAGCCTCCGCGGCCAAAGGCTATATATGACTGGATCAGCTGGTAGCCTTTATTCATCGGGTCAGACCATGGGTCCATAAAACCGACAATACGTTGCATCCTGTAGGCGGCGAACGTTACCAGCAGTACCCCGCCCATCACCGCGATGCCGAGGATCATGAAAAAGTGAAAGTAGCGGATTCCACCAAGAAACATCATGCCGAAAACGGTAGCAACAATGACTACCGTTGAGCCAAAATCCGGCTCCATCAGTAACAGACCGCCAAACATTGCCAGGACAATCGCCACAATTAGAATCCCCTGGCTGAAGATGCGCATTTCTTCCTTCTTTCGAGTCAGGAAACCGGCGATATAGATAATTAAAAACACCTTGGCGAACTCAGATGGCTGCAGGTTGACCGGGCCCAGCCTTATCCAGCGCACACTGCCCCACACTTCCGTACCAACACCGGGCAGCAGTATGGCAGCTAGCACCAGCATGGACAGTATCACCAGTAGTGGGCCGGCCTTTTCAACCAGGTTCAGTGGAATGCGTGAAATTGCAAACATCAGCATCACTGCCAGTAATACAAACAAGCCCTGTTGCCGAAGCACCGATAAAGCAGGGCCCTGCTCCAGACTGCTTGCGCTCATCGATGCAGAAAACACCATCACGATACTCAGACCGAGTAAAGCGATAATTGGAATCAGCAGACCAAGATCCTGATGAGACTTCGTGCTGCCTGCCGGCATTGTCGCTTTAACTGCGTGAGAGGCCATCAGATCAGACCTCCTACACAACGACGGAAATCATCGCCTCTATGCTCAAAGTTCTGATACATATCAAAACTCGCACAGGCCGGAGACAACAGGACAACATCCCCTGCCTGGGCCATCTCAGCACCCATCCTTACCGCATCATCCATGTTGCCCGCCATCTTAACGGGCACTTCACCTGTCAATGCAGCTGCAATTTTTCCGGCATCCCTGCCGATAAGAATGACTGCCTTTACATGCTGCCCAGCCACCTCGCGCAACGGTGTAAAATCTGCATCCTTGGCTATGCCGCCTGCTATAAGTACAACTGGACGATTTAGGCCCTGGATGGCGGCAACGGTTGCACCAACATTGGTGCCTTTTGAATCATTAATCCAGTCAACACCATTTACAGAGGCCAGCCATTCCATTCGATGAGGCAGACCACTGAAATTTGCTACAGCCTCCCTGATCAGACGATCTTCTACACCAATGCTATAGGCAAGGGCCCAGGCAGCCATGACGTTAAGCAGATTATGCTGACCGGCAAGAGGGACTTCAACTGCCCTCATTAGTATTTCATAACCCCTTAGCAGATAAAGGCATCCATCAATAATTGATAAACCATAGTTTTCACCATCAGGCACACCTGAACCGAAGAAAATCTGCTGCCGACCATTTTCTATAAATTTCTCCGTCGCAGGATCATCGGCATTCAATAACATCCTGCCATTACCGCTGAAGACTTTTGCCTTGCTGGCAATGTAGTCATCAAGGCTTGCATAGCGGTCCATATGATCTGCTGCAACATTCAGTACAGTAGCGACTACGGGATTCAGACTCCAGGTTGTTTCGAGCTGAAAGCTGGAAAGTTCCAGTACGTAAATATCGTGCTTCTTGTCATTCAGCAGATCAAGTACCGGCACCCCGATATTTCCGCCAACAGCCACCTTACGGCCCGCATGCTGCAGTATCTCACCCAGCAGAACCGTAACAGTAGACTTCCCATTAGAACCTGTGATTGCAATAACAGGAGCCTGAACACATTGAGCAAACAGCTCGACATCCCCTACCGGTCGCACTCCCTTTTCCAGTATCTGTGCCAGGTCCGGATGTGACAGTGGCACACCGGGAGATACCACAAGCAGGCTGCCTTCACGCCAGCGTTCAACGACCAGGCTACCGCAAGTTATCTGAACACTCGGGGCATACTGATGCAGTTCTTCAGCCAGTGCAGGTGTATTACTGGAATCATAGACATCAACATCCAGACCCATATTGCTGAGGAATATTGCAGTTGCCAGTCCTGAGCGACCGAGACCGATAACCGCAGCGTGTTCGGGGTTACCCTGTAGTTGGCAGCACTGCCTGGCCGTCTTCTTCTCGCCTGTTGCGGCACTGGACATACCGGCCACAGACATAACACTCAGAGGTACAGATGAGTTAGCGAGTTGTGTATGTTGATTCAGCATCATTCCTTTCTCAGCGCACCTTCAAGGTCGCCAGTCCAATGGCAACGAGAATCAGAGTAATAATCCAGAAACGAACGATAACGCGAGGTTCGGGCCAGCCTTTCAATTCAAAATGGTGGTGCAGAGGGGCCATGCGGAAAATACGCTTACCGGTAAGTTTGAATGAGGCCACCTGCAGAATGACAGAAGCCGTCTCCATAACGAAAACACCCCCCATCACCAGCAGCACAATCTCCTGACGTACCATGACAGCAACGATTGCCAGCGCAGCACCCAGTGACAGGGCGCCGATATCACCCATGAAAACCTGTGCCGGGTAGGTATTGAACCAGAGAAAGCCCAGCCCGCCTCCTGCCAGTGCCGCACAGAAAATCATCAGCTCGCCAACACCCGGGATATAGGGAATACCGAGATAACCTGCAAATACAGAATTCCCCGTTACATAGGCGAATATACCGAGACCGCCGGCGACCATGACCGTTGGCATAATGGCCAGGCCATCAAGACCATCGGTCAGGTTTACCGCGTTACTGGTGCCAACTACCATCAGGTATGCAAGTAGAATGAACCAGGGGCCAAGGTAAATAACAACATCTTTGAAAACCGGAACGATCAGGCTTATTTCAGCGGGTGACTGCGCCGTGGCATAGAGATAAATCGCCGCACCGCCACCGGCGACTGACTGCCAGAAAAATTTTGGTCCCGACCCCATACCCCGCGTATCTTTATCTACAATCTTGCGGTAATCATCAATCCATCCAATAGCCCCGAAGGCGGCCGTAACAAAAAGAGCAACCCAGACAAAACGATTACCCATGTCTGCCCACAACAGAGTAGAAATAACGATCGCAACAAGGATTAAAGCACCGCCCATTGTCGGGGTACCGACTTTGTCAAAATGCGCGGGGGGGCCATCATCACGCACCACCTGGCCAATCTGGTGGGTGCCCAGCTTTCGTATCATTGCCGGCCCTAAAAGCAAACTGATAAATAAAGCCGTCACCACACTCAGTACAGCGCGGAATGTCAGATACTGGAAAACATTAAAAGCACTGAAGTTTTCTGCCAGCTTTTCAGTTAGATATAAAAGCACCCTTCAGCCCCCCGGTCCGTTCTTTTCGAGCAGCTCAATCACCTGCTCCATCTTCATTGACCTTGAACCCTTGACCAGAATATTAATTGGACGATCGTGGTTGTCCTGAATTTGCTTACGTAAAGCAGTGACAAGCTGCTCAATGCTGGTAAACGACTGCGCGTCATTACCGAATGCTTCTGCAGTAATGACTGTTTGTTCACCCAGGGTAAAACAGGCATCAATACCCAGTTCCCTGGCCAGCTCACCGGTTTGCCTGTGGAATGACGCAGACTCATCACCCAGCTCGCCCATATCACCCATCACAAGAACCTTCATACCGGGATGCATCGCCAGCACCTCAAGTGCTGCCTTTATCGACGCTGGATTCGCATTGTAGCTGTCATCAATCAGATGCAAACCGTTAATTGTTTTTGACTGTAAACGACCTTTAACGCCCCGCCAGCTTTCAAGTCCCTTCACAATATCAGCGAGGCCAATACCAACCGCACCTGCTGCCGCTGTTGCTGCCAGCGCATTAGCAACATTATGTTTTCCAGGCAAGCCCAGGTGGCAAGTAGCATTGCCCCAGGGTGTGTGGAGAACGACATTGCTGTGATCCTTATAAAGATCAAACTCTGCTGTGACATCTGATTTCCGTTGTAAACTGAATCCTACAATCGTCAAATCCTGTGCTATTTCACGCCACAACAGGGCATACTCATCATCGTCATTAATGATTGCTGTACCACCAGCTTCAACACCCGAAAAAATCTCGGATTTTGCCCGGGCAACACCTTCCACTGACTGCAAGCCCTGCAGGTGGGCGGCGGCCGCATTGGTGATTACAGCAACATTCGGTCTGGCCAGGGAAGTCAGGTAGGTCAATTCGCCGGGATGATTCATGCCCATTTCGGTGACGGCATACCGATGAGACTTGCGCAACCTCAATAAGGTCAAAGGCAAACCAAGGTCGTTGTTGAGATTGCCCATGGTTGACAGCACACAATCACCTTCGCACGCCTGGGCGAATATACTGCTTAGCATTTCCTTAACAGTGGTCTTGCCGTTACTCCCGGTAACAGCGATAACAGGTATTTCAAAACCAGATCGCCAGCTGGCAGCCAATGTACCAAGAGCAAGCCGAGTATCGTCTACTTTGACGGCAGGCAATGTATCGCCTATGTCCTGCGAAACCAGCGCCGCTGAAGCACCCTGCTCTTTTGCTGTAGATATAAAGTCATGACCATCAAAGTTTGGTCCTTTGAGGGCGACGAATAGCGCTCCGCCGGTGAGTGTACGGCTATCTATGCTGACCGAGTCAAAGCGCACATCGGCACCGGTAAGGCTGCCTTGAACGATATGACTTAATTGGGACAGCATCATTCAGACTCCCCTTTAGACTCAGAGATCAATGCTGTCACTACCAGGCGATCGCTGAAAGGAATCTTCAGGTCGCCTATTTGCTGCGTAGATTCGTGCCCCTTACCTGCTACAAGGATAATGTCTCCAGGCCCTGCCAATTTCCAGGCGGACTCAATTGCCTCTCGGCGATCAGCAATCTGCATTGACGGCTTCTGCATTCCGGATAAAATGGCAGCGCGGATTGCCGCTGGCTCTTCATGACGAGGATTATCATCAGTGACGATGACAATATCAGCCAGCTGTTCTGCGATCCTGCCCATTAGTGGACGCTTACCCTTATCACGGTCTCCACCGCAGCCAAAAACACAGATCAGACGCTGTCCGGCTATATGTTCTCGTAAAGCGGTCAACGCCTGCTGCAGGGCATCAGGGGTATGGGCGAAATCAACAACCGCAGTTGCATGTGCAGAACTGAAACACTCCATGCGACCGGCAGCTGATTCAGCAATTGACAAAGCGCTCGCCACCTCTGCAGGCAGATGGCCAGCATTCAACAGTACTGTTGCACAGGCGAGCAGGTTATAGACATTAAAACGCCCCATCAGCTTGCTGTCGATAAACAACTCACCCCAGGGGGACTGCATCTGCAGTCTTATCCCATCTGAATGAAGGCTAATATGGAGCGGCCTGACATCACCACTTTCTATACCATAACTGACGATACGCCTGGCGTTGATCGACCCTGACGGTAAGACGCTTCCCGATAGCAACTGCCTGCCGAAGCTGTCATCACTGTTAATGACAGCAAGGTCCAGCTCAAATTGCTGAAAAAGCTCTGCCTTCGCAGCACCATAGCTCTGCATGCTGCCGTGGTAATCGAGATGATCCTGACTCAGGTTTGTAAATACAGCGACATTAACATCAGTACCGCTCACACGGCCCTGCTGCAGCCCGTGTGAAGAAACCTCCATAAGCAGCTGGTCACTACCCAGATCATGAAGCGTAGCGATCTGGCTTTGCAGAGTTATTGCATCGGGTGTGGTGTGAGTAGCTGCAGCCAATTGCCCCCATAGACCAGCACCCAGTGTGCCGATCAGACTCGACCTCGCACCAAGCGCATTTAAAGCCTGGGCCAGTAACACACTACAAGTCGTTTTACCATTGGTACCGGTGATACCGGTCACAGTCATAGCCTTACTTGGCTCGAGGTAAAAGCGACTGGCAATGATTCCGGCCTGCTGCGTAATGCCTGTAACTTTAATCAGCGGAATATCTGCACCTGTGCTGGCGGTCAGTTCTGTCGCCGCATCATAAACAACTGCAGTAGCACCCCGTCTAATCGCTTCTTCTATATATGTGTTACCGTGCTGCTTTGTACCTGGCAGGGCAATGAACAAGTCTCCAGTTGCAATATCTCGGCTGTCGATTTTTATTCCAGACACTGATACGTCATCACTTACCGATACATCGGCAACACCCGCTAACAGTTCAGACAGTGTAAACGTAGTCTGTGAGTTGCTCATAGCCACGATCACCTGTCACTCTCCTGACTGGCCAAATTGACATGAGTCGCCATCAACAGCCGATCTTCAGAAATGTCATCGGGCGCCACATCGAGTAAACGCAAGGCGCCTGACATTACACTGGCAAATACTGGTGCAGCGACAGTACCGCCATAGTACTTGCCAGCACCCGGTTCATTCACCACAACCACCATCGCCAGTCGAGGACTTGATGCCGGTGCCATCCCTGCAAAGACTGAATTGTAAAGCTTAGAGTAACCCTTTCCTTCAGCCTTACGCGAGGTGCCGGTCTTGCCTGCGACGTGATACATAGGTATGCGAGCATTACGCCCTGTTCCTTCATCACTGACAGCCAGTTCCAGCATATGGCGAACCTGCTTTGCCGTCTTTGCGGACATCACCTGTTTAGCGGCAGGGGTTCCACTGCGGCGGAGAATACTCAGCGGCAGCTGCTTGCCATCATTGGCCAGTGTTGCATATGCCTGTGCAAGCTGTAACGCAGTAACTGATACACCATAACCATAACCAATAGTGGCACGACGAATATCTCGCCAGTCTGAATAACGAGCCAATTCCCCCTTTGCCTCACCAGGCAATCCGGAGTTTGGCAGTTTGCCGAATCCAAGTCCGTCCAGCACTGACCACAACTCTTTGTTAGTAAGCTGCAGCGCCAGTTTTGCCGCACCTACATTACTGGATTTCATGATTACGTTGGAAACACTGAGGTTGCCATAATCATGGGTATCACTGACTGTGTATCTCGCCAGTTTCATCTTGCCGCCATCCGTCTCAAGAATGGTGCCTGGTGTAACATGCTTATTTTCAAGAGCCGTCGCAACAGTCAATGGCTTAAAAGTCGAACCAGGTTCAAAATTATCGGTTACTGCGCGGTTGCGGAAGTGGCTGCTACGCAGCTGGCGACGATCATTCGGGTTGTAACTCGGCTCATTTACCATTGCCAGAATCTCACCGGTCTTTACGTCGACAACCACTGCGCTGGCACTAGTTGCCTGGTGCTCAACAACTGCCTTTTTTAGCGACCTGTAGGCCAGATACTGAATACGGCTGTCAATGCTTAAGACCAGATCTTCGCCATCTGCCGCTCTTTCTATATTGCTGACATGCTCAATAACATGCCCTGAGGCATCACGTATGACCTGATCTTTTCCCGGACGACCTCGCAGAATTTCATTATAGGCAAGCTCGATTCCCTCCAGCCCCAGACCATCGACATTTGTAAAACCTACCAGGTGACCGGCGACCGTACCGAGAGGATAATACCGTTTGTATTCTCTGCGCAGAAAAACACCGTCGATGTCCAGCGCCATAACACGTTCTGCCGTATCAGGTAACACCTGGCGATCTAAATACATGAAATGCCGACTACTGTTGCGCTTGATTTTTGTTTTGAGATCTCTGTAGCTAATACCGAGGGTTTTAGCTAATAGTTTCCAGCTATCTGGATTCGCAGAGAGTTTTGCCGGGTCGGCACTGACCGCATCAACCGGTGTACTAACAGCCAGCGGCTGGCCATTGCGATCAAGTATCATTCCACGGACGGCAGATACATCAATCACCCTCAACGCTTGCGCATTGCCACGCTGTTTCAGGAAATCAGCATTAAAAAATTGTAGAAAAAGCGCGCGACCCGTCATCACCGCAAACAGCGAAACAATAACGCCGAGGACAATCCAGTGCCGGACAGGACTGGTCAGTGGCTGCCTTTTTTTTCTGCTCGCTGTACTACTCATGGCAACTGAATCACTGCAATTTTGTCACGTTCAGGAAACACCATGCCGAGCTTCTGGCGAGCCGCTTTTTCAATATAGCGAGGCTCTGCATAGCGGGCTTCCTGCAGCAATAAGCGACCCCATTCGACATTGAAATCATCGCGCTGCTGCTGCAGACCCTGTAATTGCAAATAAAGACTACGGGTAGTTACGCGTGTATAAACCAGCGACAAGGCGAGCACCAGCACCAGGCCGTAAACAATAAATGTGCCTTTGGTCATGCCACCTCCCTGTCGACAATGACACGTTCGGCAACACGGAGAATGGCACTGCGTGCACGAGGATTCTGAGCAACTTCATTTGCTGAAGCACGAACCGGTTTGCCCACCAGGCGAAGGCCTGGTGTACGATCAGCATCGCGTATTGGAATTTCTTTTGGCAGATCATCGCCACGTGCTTCATCACGCATAAACCTTTTTACGATACGGTCTTCAAGTGAATGAAAACTGATTGCCAGCAAACGACCACCATCGCACAAAGCATTTAGTGCAACCGGCAATACATCAGAAATTTCCTCTAACTCTTTATTGATACGGATGCGAATAGCCTGAAAACTTTTAGTCGCGGGATGCTTGCCCTGTTCACGTGCCGGGACGACCTTTTTAATGACAGCAACGAGCTGAGCGGTTGTTTCAATTGGCATTTCTGCACGCGCATCGACAATAGCCCAGGCAATACGATGTGCGTGGCGCTCTTCGCCAAAACGACGTAGCACGTCCCGGATTTCATGCTGCTCTGCAGTTGCCAGCCATTCCGCTGCGCTGGGGTGATCAGTAGGGTTCATGCGCATATCTAACGGGCCGTCCTGCATGAAACTAAAGCCGCGAGTAGCATCGTCAAGTTGTGGCGAGGAAACACCAAAGTCAAACAGTATGCCGTTGAAACACTCACCTTGCTCAACAACACTTGCCAATGATGAGAAATTAGCCTGCTTAACCGTAACCCGGGGGTCACCAGAAAATCGCTCTGTTACTGCCGCTACAGCCTGGGGGTCACGGTCAATGGCAAGAATACGACCTGTAGTGCCAAGCTGCTCGAGTATCGCAGCGACATGACCGCCGCGGCCAGCAGTGGCGTCCAGGTAATATCCATTCTCACGGATATTCATTGCCTCAACTACCTCCTCCAGCAGGACGGGGCGATGGGGTTGTTCTGCCATCGCGCCACCTATAACGAAAGTGATTCTAGTTCGACTAGCATGGGCCCGTCGCCCAGGCCATCTTCCATCCATTGATCGCGCTGAGCAGTCCAGTTCTCCTCATCCCAGACTTCGAATTTATTGCCCTGGCCAGCAAGCACGATATGTTTTTTCAGCTGGGCAAACTCACGCAGCGGCGGTGGCAATAAAAGACGTCCACTGGCATCCATATCGACATCTGTTGCCTGACCAATAAAGAATCGTTTGAGTTTTGCAGCGCGCTTATCAAATGAAGGCAAAGCAGTCACGTCTGCTTCGATGCGCTCCCATTCCGGCAAGGTATAAAGCCATAAACAGCGGTCAGTTATGTTGACAGTGACGACCATGTGGCTATCAGCATCCGAACGCAGTTCCTCGCGATAGCGAGTAGGGATGGCAATCCTCCCCTTACTGTCCAGATTGACCTGATTAACTCCTCTAAACATCATCCACCACTTTAATGTGCCAACAAACTATTAACGGGGTAATTTATTCCACATTTACCCACTTTTTGACACTATACGACCCAAAAACAAGGAATGTCAAGCCTGTGAATGAATTCTTTCTTTAAAAACAGTGAATTAGCTTAATTTCCGACAAATGGCTAATAAGTTACTTTAAGTCTGAATTATAAGATCTTGAAAAGGATAAAAAGGGGAGTATAGGTAAAATTCATTAACCTTAACGCTTACTGATTCACAATCACCTCAATAATGATAAAAATCAGCTCGCCTGACCGTATTTATAGCGAATTAAAGAATACGGCGTCACTTTCACTCTACAGACAGCACCGGGTGAAATTCCGGAATAAACTCAATAGTAGAAATATAAATAAACGAGCTGGCCGTTAAGCCGGGTTCTGTCGTGGACAGTCATTCATCTGGGATGCCCGTCACCGGACACCTCAAGCAACCTACCCGGATCCAGTACGGGTCGTACCTCAGGATCCCTATTTGGTCTTGCTCCGAGTGGGGTTTACCCTGCCACCTGTGTTGCCACAGGCGCGGTGCGCTCTTACCGCACCATTTCAACCTTACCGGTCCCGAGGGACTTTGGCGGTATATTTTCTGTGGCACTTTCCATCGGCTCACGCCGTCCAGGCGTTACCTGGCACTCTACCCTGTGGAGCCCGGACTTTCCTCTGTAGATGATCAGAAATCATCTACAGCGACTGCCTGGCCAGCTCGGGGTGAATTCTAACACAGGACGAAGATCAACGATTAAAGATAAACAACAACTGATTTCGATTGTTGTGTAGCGAAACTTGAAACAATTTATTTTTCCCTGATACCCAATCCATATTCATAGAGCGCTTTCTTTCTTGCTCCTGATATACGAGCCGCCAGGCTGGCTGCCTGTGAAACAGATAATTCAGTCAGCAATACATCCATAATCAGCCGGCCATTTTCTACGCTTTCATCAGGATTTTCTTCTGCGCCTGCAATAACAACGACAAATTCTCCACGTGTTGAATTAATGTCCAGCGCCATTTCGTGCAATACTTCAGCGAGTGTGCCGCGATAAAGTGATTCGAATCGCTTGGTAAGCTCTCTGCCGACGGTACAACAACGCGACGACCCGAAGATGTTGCGCATATCCTGCAGCGAATCATGGATGCGGTGTGATGATTCATAGAGCACCATTGTGCGGCTTTCTGATATAAGTCTGTGCAACTGTTTACGCCGCGCCGCAGGTTTTGACGACAAAAAACCTTCGAAACAGAACCGCTCCACTGGCTGTCCCGCAACCGAAAGCATGGTGCTGATTGCACTCGGCCCCGGCACGGGAACAGGCTTAATCCCTGCTTCGTGGGCTGCTAAAACAAGCCTGAATCCCGGGTCAGATATTAATGGTGTTCCTGCATCACTGATAAGGGCCACCGAGCTGCCCTCTTCCAATAGCCCTAATATTTTTCCAATCCTTGAAGCTTCGTTATGCTCGTGCAATGACATCATTTCTGTATTGATACCATATTGCTGCAAAAGCGTGCGGCTATGGCGCGTGTCTTCAGCAGCAATGAGATCTACAGATGCCAGGGTTGCAAGTGCACGATTTGTAATATCTTCGAGATTGCCAATAGGTGTTGCAACAACGTACAATTTCCCCTGCTTTTCAGTTTTGCCTGTTTTCATCTTGCCTCGCTATAATCCCATCAATTCCGGAAACGGTAAGCTGGAATCATACCGTAAATAAATTCATTAAAATTGTGGATAAGAGCTCCCATTGAATCATTCAAACGTATTTGTTCAATCTCTCAGCTTCTGCAGCCTGGTGCTCATGCTGTCTGCCTGTCAGTCAACGCCACCAGTCACACGAGCGCCTGATACGACAAGCCAGCCGTATGAAATTAGTGACAGCGAAGCTTTGCCGCTGCCAGATACTGAGTCATCCGGCACACCATCATTTCCAGCTGACTTTCTACTTTCTGATAGCAGTGATGACTTCCGGCTGCAGCAGGCTGTCTCGCTGTTTCAGACCGGCAACCCGGCACTGGCACTGGATATGCTTGACAGTATCGAAGACAGTTCACTGACCACTGACCAGAGAACACGCAAGCGCATTATGCAGGCCACTATACTTATGCAGGCAGGCGGCAGCTTACAGGCTCAACGGGTGTTAGCAGCCGCAGCTGAAAGTTTTCAGCCAGAAACATTAGCCGTTTTTTATCTGATGCAGGCACAGGTGTTTCTTGCTCAAGGTCATACTGCTGATGCGCTGACTGCATTAACCAGGCGTGAACAGTTCCTGACGGGTGTTGATGCAGAGGACAACCAGTGGCTGCTCTGGAATATATTAATGCTGGCAGATACAGACCAACTACAAATGATTCGACAAAAAGACCTGCCAGAATCGCTGTCCGGCTGGATAGAACTGGCGATTGCCGTCAAGAAAAACGGTCCATATTCTGATGTACAGCCGGCTGTAAACAACTGGCGAATTGCAAATTTCTCACACCCTGCTAGCGCTGTAGTCCTTGACCGAATCATCGGTGAGACAGGCACATTGGTTAAGCCAAAGAGAGTAGCCTTCCTACTGCCGCTAACCTCATCATATGGAACCGCAGCCAGTGCGATTCGTGATGGCTTTGAAACCATGAACAATGACCAGCCTGCAAGTTCTCGCTACCAGGTTCGCTATTATGACTATGGTCGTGATGCAAATTCGGCAGCGCTTTACTACAACCAGGCTATTAATGATGGCGCTGATATTGTTGTCGGCCCGCTGGGACGTCAATCTATCGACAGCCTGTTATCTTCAACTGAAATTAGTGTGCCAACAGTACTGCTGTCACCTCCTTCTGATGACCAGAGTGCTGCACAGGAAAGCCTTTACCAGTTCAGCCTTTCACAGGAGCTCGAATCGCAGCAGACAGCACAACGTGCATGGCTGGATGGGCACCGCCGCGGTGTCATCCTCTATCCTCAAACACCTATAGGTCAACGCATGGCATCGGCCTTTTCCGCTCGCTTTACCGAACTGGGTGGTGAAGTCGTCAGCAGTCAAAGTTATGCCACCGAGGAAGTAGATTATTCTCCGGCAGTTCGGCATCTACTGGGGGTCGACAGCAGCGAGCAGCGGATCTCTGAAATGAAGAATTTGCTTGGAGGGAAAATCACTACTGAAGCACGCCGCAGACAGGATATAGACTTCATTTTCCTGGCAGCTTCGAACCGCAATGCCCGCTTGATCAAGCCGGTACTGGATTTTTTCTATGCACAGAATCTTCCCGTCTACTCAACTTCCCGCATTTTTTCAGGAAAGCTGGATCCGATCAATGATGCTGATCTGGAGCGTATACGCTTCCCTGATATGCCATGGATGATTGCAACAAATGTTGAGTTAGAGTCTCTACGCACTTTTCTACAAGGCGCCTGGCCTTATCGGGAAACCAGCTATAACAGGCTTTATGGGATTGGAATGGATGTATTCAGCATCCTGCCGCGCCTTCAACAAATGAGAAAAAATCCACAGTTATACTACCAGGGCCTTTCAGGTAATCTTAGTATTGACGAAAACGGCACCATTAATAGACAAATGCTCTGGGCAAGATTTAGCAAGGGAACGCCCACTCTGCTCGACCAGCAACTCACTTATCAAGGACGATTCAGTGAAAAAAGATTTGAAACTTACCCTGCCATTGCACCTGCAGCGGGGCAGTAATGCTGAAACCGCTGCAGAAAAATATCTAATCAATCAGGGCTTGCATTCTATAAAAAGGAATTATCGCTGCAAAGCCGGTGAGATTGACCTGTTGATGCTGGACACTGAAACCCTGGTATTTATCGAAGTCCGATACCGAAGCAACCCGTTTTTTGGATCCCCTGCCGAATCTATAACCCCACAGAAAATACTGCGACTACGCAAAACGGCTGAGCATTTCCTGCAGACTTTCAATCGCTATGAGCACTACTATAAGCGTTTTGATGTCATAGCAATATCTGCGCAATCAGCAAAGTCAGAAATAATATGGATCAAGGATGCATTCTGACTATCCCGCTGATAAAGTATCATCAGTTTAACCTGGTAGACTAACTGAGTTCGACAATGGACATTTCTGAGCGTGTAACAAACATCTTTACCTCGCATATAGAAACTGCTCAATCAGCATGTGATGAGTTAACAGCCGATATTGTTGAGGCAGCAACTCTAATGACGAATTCCCTGCTGGCTGACCGGAAAATTCTATGCTGTGGTAATGGTGGATCTGCCAGTGATTCCCAGCATTTCTCTTCTGAATTACTCAACCGCTTTGAGCGTGAACGGCCTGGATTACCCGCGATCGCGCTGACAACAGATTCATCGACCATTACATCAATCTCCAATGATTATACTTTTGATGAGATATTCTCCAAGCAGGTAAGCGCTTTAGGGCAGGAGGGAGATGTGCTGCTGGCAATTTCAACCTCGGGAAATTCCAGCAATATTCTGCAGGCAGTGAAGGCTGCCCACCAGCGACAAATGCATTGTGTAGTGTTAACTGGCAATACCGGTGGCGACCTGGTCGGTATCCTGGAAGATGATGATGTCTTTCTATCTGTGCCAGCAAAATTAACCGCGCGTATTCAGGAAATCCACATAATTATCATCCATTGCCTGTGCGACCTTATTGATACCCAGTTACTGGGGCCTGAATAAGTTTGCAGGATTTCACCAATGGCTTCTATTGAAGAAAAGATCCTTGCTATAAGCGATACCAGCAGCCCGTTACTCAGCAAGCTGCCACGGCCGCTGGTATTCACCAATGGCTGCTTTGATATTCTTCATCGAGGTCATGTTAGCTACCTTGAGGAAGCAGCTCAACTCGGCAACAGCTTGCTGGTCGCTGTGAATACAGATAGTTCGGTGCGCAGGCAGAACAAGGGGACTGACAGACCGATCAATCCTCTCGACGACCGCCTTGCATTGCTGGCCGCGCTGCAGAGCGTTGACCTGGTGATCCCTTTCGATTCAGACACACCGCTGGAGCTGATAAAGATAATTAAGCCTGACATTCTAGTGAAAGGTGGCGACTGGCCAATTGAGCAAATCGTTGGTGCTGAAGAAGTGATTAACAATGGTGGCGAAGTTCATTCAATCCGCTTTCGCTATCAGCGATCTACTAGCGACCTGATAAACCGAATTAGAAGCTGATTCCATGTTCTCTGACGAGTTCTCAGATGATTTCCTTAAGTCACTAAAAGCAGCCTTGCCAGAGGAAAGACTTCTGCTGGATGTAGAGGAATGCTGGACCTATGGTTTCGATAATTCCCGCAGACATGCAACACCCCTGGCTGTCGCCTTGCCCGTTACACACGCTGAAGTAGTTTCAATAACCAAACTTTGCAATCTCCACCTGGTACCGCTAGTGGTGCGTGGACGAGGTACTGGGACAACCGGCGGCTCAGTCCCGATTAAAGGTGGACTGGTGATGTCGATGGAACAAATGAACCGCATCATTAGTGTTGATATCGAGAACAGGTTAATGCGTGTCGAGCCCGGTGTCACAAACCAGGAAGTGCAGGAGCGTGCAGCCGAGGATGGTTTTTTCTGGGCACCTGACCCGGGCAGCGCCAGTGTATGTACTGTCGGTGGCAATCTTGCATTCAACGCCGCCGGGCCACGTGCCGTCAAGTATGCTACTACGCGAGAAAACACACTGGGTCTGGTCGCGGTTACCGCAAATGGAGATACTCTGCGCTGCGGAGTAAGAACGACCAAGGGCGTCACTGGCTATGACATGACACGGCTAATCATAGGAAGTGAAGGCACACTGGCTATCATTACCCGGGCCACTTTAAAATTACTCCCGTTACCGGAATGCAAAAGAACTATCTCAGCCAGTTATCAATCCATAGAAGGTGCCACTGAGGCCATTGTTACCATTATGAACCAGTCATTGATACCTTCTGCGCTGGAATTCCTTGATCATTCAGCGATTGATCTAATCCGTGACCAGCCTGGGATTAACTTGCACGAACAAGCCAATGCGCTGTTGCTGATTGAAGTCGATGGCCTTGCCAGTGCAATGACAGATGCCATAAAACAAATCAGCAGCGCAGCCAGCAATTCTTCATTACTAGAAATCAGTCATTCAAACACTGAAGAGGAAGCAAAGCAGCTATGGGCGACACGCAAGGCATTATCGCCTGTGCTGCGAAAGGTCGCACCGAATAAGCTTAACGAAGATGTCGTTGTTCCCGTCGGTAAAATCCCGGCACTGCTTGAAGGTCTGCAGGCACTGAGTGAAAAACACGGTATTCCGATCGTAAACTTCGGTCATGCGGGAAACGGCAATATTCATGTCAACCTGCTTTACGATACGCAGAATACATTTCAGGCCAGCCAGGCACATCCCTGCCTGTGCGCTGTATTCGACCTGGTGCTTGATCTTGGTGGCACATTGTCAGGTGAACACGGCATAGGAACTGAGAAAATGGCATTCATCTCGCAGGAAATAGATGAGTACACACTATCCTGGATGAAAAAGCTGAAAATCCTGTTTGACCCGAATAACATACTTAACCCGGGCAAGGTGTTTCCTTAACATGCCGCATCGCCTATCATTAACCCTATACAGAAAATGCTCATTGCATATCTATGAGTAATAAATATAGAAGCGCTGCAGCTTCCAGGGTATAGCATTTTGCAGGAAGAAACAGACAACCAGAATTATCCGGACATACCCGGATATAAAATTCTTTCAGAGCTCGGTCGAGGCGGTATTGCTACAGTCTATCTGGCATTGCAGGAATCACTCGACCGCCAGGTTGCACTCAAGGTCATGTCCCCTCTTCTGGCAATGGAGCCTGATTACGCAGAACGCTTTATCAGGGAGGGGCGAACTGTCGCCCAGTTAAACCATCCCAATATCATCACCGTTTATGATATTGGCTTGCAAAAACACCAGCTCTTCATCGCCATGGAATATATCCCTGGCGGCAACATGCGCACCTTAATGCAGGAACACATTGATGACCCGGAATGGGCATTAAGTGTAGCGGGTCAAATTGCACTTGCACTTGGTTACGCTCACACCATTGGCATCGTACATCGGGATGTTAAGCCAGAAAATATCTTGTTTCGTGAAAATGGTGCTGCGGTTCTCACTGACTTCGGTATCGCAAAAACGATTACCTCGAACACCAACCTCACACGTGCAGGAACCATAATCGGCACGCCAAAATACATGAGCCCCGAGCAGACTGATGGTCTGGGCAATGATCCGCGTACAGACGTATATTCACTCGGCATCATCTTTTACGAAATGCTGACAGGGCATGTTCCCTATGACAGTGAAAACAGCATGGCAGTTCTCTATGCACACGTTCATTCACCGATTCCGGAATTACCCGAAGAGCTTCGCGACCTTCAGCCATTACTGAATAGTCTGCTGGCAAAAAAGGGAGAGGACAGGGCCGATGATTGCGATGAACTGGCTGAAATCATCCGCATCACCCGACGTGAGCGGCATTATGCACTCAAAAACCCTGAGAAAATGCTGGAAGCCAACCTGACCAGGGAACTGTCTAAGCCGGCTAAGCCAAATACAAGCACTGCGCCAATAAAGAAAAAGCCTGTAAATAAAGCAGCTGATTCACAAGTATCGAATTATATTGAATCCTTGCGTAAACGAATTTTTACAACTGATGGCAATAAGGATCAGGACAATAACCGCTTAAAGCTCATTGCTCTCGGACTTTTGGGTGGAATAGTCGTGCTTGCTCTAGTCTCATTCTGGACAGACGAACCTGACAGTGCCATTGATGATAGCGCGGACCAGTCACTAACAGAAAACAACACCGCAAACATTGGGCGGAAAATCAGTACCACACAAGATAATGGTTCCGCAGATAAACTGGCAGAACAAACAGCTCAGCTCACATCACCAGACATATCAACAGCATTAGAATCACCATTACCGGCGGAGGATTCATCCACTGCAGAGGTGAATGAAAATGAATCCCCCACTCCCGCTTCTGAACAAGCTGCGAGCGCTGAAACAGACAATTCCCTGGACGATGGCGACGTCGCTGGGGAAATGACAGTCACTGAAGCAGTAGATGTTAATAATGACCAGCGCGACCAGACAGACATCCTGATTAGCCGTTTTCTGGCAGATGAGTCTAATGATGAACTGGTCAAGCAACAACAGGAGGCTAACTCGGAAAACGAAGAGGAAAAACCACCTGCTATTTCGAACAGGCAAAGAAAAATCAATAGCTTTCTCACCAGCGCACGCAACGCAATAAAGGACGAAAGAGTTATCTCTCCGCCCGGTGACAATGCAGCTTTTTATTACAACCAGGTACTGGAACTTTCTCCATACAACAAGCGGGCACGGCGAGGCCTGAATGTCAGTGGCGACCTTATTTATGAAAAGGCATCAGAAAAATATAAGGCAGGAAAACCTGACCTTGCGCTTTGGCAAATCGATGCCGCCTTAATAGTGATACCCGAGCATGAGAAATTAACTTCACTCAAGCAGTCTATCGAGGCCTCGTTCAATCCTAATAGTGCTTATGCCAAGGCGGAAAAACTATATCGTGGCGTAGATGGCCCGCGCGACACCAGGCGCGCAGCATTTTATTACAGGAAAGCCGCCGAGCTTGGTCATGTACAGGCAATGAATGCAATAGGTGTTGCCTACGCTGACGGTGATGGCGTTGTACATAGTGACCGACTGGCAATGAAATGGTTTGAAAAAGCAGCTAAAAATGACGATAGCGAAGCCATGTACAACCTTGCCCTTGGCTACCATTTCAGCGATGTCAGCGACCCTGAAAAGGCATGGGATTGGGCAAAGAAATCAGCTGATGAAAAGTATCGGCCGGCCTATATGCTGGTAGGCTGGATGAAAACAACCGGGACGGGAACGAATGCAAACCGGTTTGGATCTATCGCCTGGGATTTGAAAGGAATGGTAAACCCCATCAGTTCTGAGTTGCACAGCCAGTATCGAATTCCAACCGGGTGGCAAGAAGATTTCATGGTTCAGTATCGTGCAGCAACAAACACCGGGCCTCAATAAACGTAATCCTTATTCCAGCTCCAGCGACGCCATGGCCTTCTGATAGATCCACATATCAGCATCGCTAAAGCAACAAACAAAAATCTTATCGTAGCTATCTTCGTATGGCTGCATGGTAGACAGCGCAATTACCGCTGCCTGTCTTTTCGGGTAACCGTATACACCAGTGCTAATGGCAGGGAATGCAATGGTCCTTGCCCCCTCGCTAAGCCCCATCTGCAGGCAATTTTCATAACAGCGGGTGAGGATGCCGCTCTCACCGGCCTCACCGCCCTGCCACTGTGGTCCGACAGTGTGCAAAACCATTTTTGCCGGCAAATCGAAGCCCGGTGTCACCTTCACCTCACCTTCATGACACCCGCCCAGTTTACGGCAGGCATCAAGCAGTGCAGGCCCAGCTGCCATATGGATAGCACCATCAACACCACCTCCTCCAAGCAGGCTGCTATTGGCTGCGTTAACAATTGCGTCAACTTGCAGGTGTGTAATATCCGCTTTTATTATCTCGATCATGTACAATCTAGCCTTCTTTAGATTGATTAATAATACGATATTAAAGTGACGAATACACGCCCTGGCAACCGTGCCCAATCAATACTGGAAACTCTGGCGAAAATGCTGGAGGAAATTGACAGCCGCCCTATTACAACAGCGGCACTGGCCAATGAGGTCGGCGTTTCCGAGGCTGCGCTCTATCGCCACTTCCCCAGCAAGGGCCGTATGTACAGGGGACTAATCGAATTTATCGAAGAATCTCTTTTCACCCACGTACGTCGCATACTTGATGAAAGCAAGGATGCAGAAATACGCTGCGGTAAAATCCTCAGCCTCTATCTCGGTTTTGCAGAACATAACCTGGGGCTTTGCAGGGTCCTCAATGGCGATGCCCTGTGCAGTGAAAAACCGGAACTGCGCCGACGGGCAAGAAAAATCAATACCAGCATTGAGACCCAGCTAAAACAGGTCTTTCGCGAGGCCATATTCAATGGCCCGAGACCACTCACAGCGGCAGAAAGTGCACGTTTGCTAATGAGCATAGCCCAGGGTCGGGTCGATCAATACATCGCCAGTGACTTCAAGATACTGCCAATAGAAAACTGGAATGAGCAGTGGGCATTGCTGTCGGTAATGCTGTTTGGGAATCTTGATAGGCAATAAGCCGTTAAATCTCTGTCGATCTAATGGCTAGATAACCGCGGTACTGAAAGCAGTTTTTTTACTGCTAAAATTATCAGGACATAATCTGATCTAGCCATATTCTAACCGTATTTAGGAAATAAATTTGTTATATCTTTAATCACGTGATAGGTTTTATAGACGAAGAGAAAAACATCAAGGAATGATTTTTTCTTTTCAGAATAACAAATACTAATTTCTTCATAAGGTGAACAAGGATGTTCGATATCTCGGCTCGTTTTCTCACGAGCGACCACAAGCTACCACTCCAATTCACTATCAATATTGCCTTGTTGTGTGTTTTATCAGGCAATGTGGATGCCAATACAACACCGCACTCTGATGCAGGGGCTGATCAGTCCGTAGCTGAACACACACCGGTTCAACTTGATGGCAGCAACAGCAGCGATTCTGATGGACAGATAACTAGCTATCGCTGGTTTCAGACTCGAGGGCCACTGGTTTCACTGGATGATAAGCATGCAGTATTTACAAGTTTTCAGGCACCCGCTAATGCGCAATTAGAGTTCAGGCTCAGGGTAATCGATGATACAGGTGCGAAAGATTCCGATCGAGTTTTGATACAGGTAGAACCCTACACAAACCAGCCGCCGCAAGCTAATGCCGGTCCAGATCAATCCGTTGCACCGGGCACCACCGTACAACTCAGCAGCCTGGGTAGTGCTGACCTGGATGGCACAATCATCAGGCACAAATGGATACAAACCCGAGGTCCAATCGTATCACTGGCAGATAAATCGTCTCCTGAAACAACATTCATAATGCCGGAAAACTCACAACTAGTGTTTCGCCTCAAACTTGAAGACAATGCAGGTGCTGTGGCTAAAGACGCTGTAAAGATTACTTCAAATCCATATGCAAACAAAAAGCCATTGGCGAATGCAGGACCTGACCAATCAGTGCCACAAGGCACCACGGTTGTGCTGGATGCTGTAGCGAGTACCGATACTGATGGAGCTATTGTGCTATACCACTGGACTCAGACTAATGGTCCGGTTATGAATTTGATCGATTCACAATCATCGACAGCCAGGTTTACTGCTGAAACCGTCGGAGAGTATGAAATAAAACTTAAGATTGAAGATGATCAGGGAGGTGTAAAGGCTGATTATGTGACGATAACCGTCTTACCAGATCTTCAAAGCGATGACAGTGATCTGGATGGAATCCCTGATAGCCTTGACACTTTCCCCGACGATCCAGGTGAGGCCTATGATTTCGATAGAGATGGTATTGGTGACAGCAGTGATAGCGATCGTGATGGAGACGGTATAGATAATGCGAATGATTTTTTTCCAAATGACCCTGCTCAGAACCTGTCTCCTTTAGTGACAGTCAGTTCTCCTTTGAATGGTGCAACCATTGATGATGACACTGTGCTGGTTAATGGCACTCTATCTGCTCCATTTAATACAGGCGTTACCGTCAACGGAGTTGTAGCGCATCTGGGAGGTAATCCCTACGGAAGTGAGTTTGCCGCCATAGTGCCACTGCAGACCGGAAACAACAGTCTCACAATCACAGCAACCTTACTTAATCGCAAACAATTATCACAAACGCTAATAATTTCCCGCAGTGGGGATAACCTGCTGAACGTGACTGCGTCGCCGAACCAGGCATTTGCGCCCGCCGAGGTTGAATTCACAATTACAGATTCCGGGCAAGCCGGCATTCAGATGGTAGAACTGGATTATGATGGAGACAATATAACTGATCGCCTCATCACCTTTGATCAAATCCTTGCCGGCACCCTGAAAAACGCAATCACGCATACTTATACAGAACCCGGTCTGTATCAACCTGTCATCACAATCATTGACAGGGACAACAACAGCCACCGCGAAGTTCTAGCAATCAACATACAGGACAAAGCACAGATAGATCATATCATCCGTGAATTATGGGGTAGTATGAACGCAGCACTGGTTGCGGGTAATCATGGACTGGCGACTGAATCAATAACTGATAGCAGTATGTCGGGATATAGCAGGATTTTTTATCTCTTATTGCCGCACATGAACAGCATAGTCTCCGGCTACACCGACATTGCAGCAGTTGATATCGGCCTGACCTATGGCGAGTATGCAGTTGGCGAAGAGATTGATGGGTCCAGACGTATCTTCCTGATCCAGTTCATGCAGGACTATCAGGGTGTATGGCGCCTGGAGGGTATGTAGTGA